>DATKCQ010000056.1:0-42633 GCA_035513135.1 Thermohalobaculum sp. | reverse complement strand
GGGGTGAGAGGCTGGACAGCGACCCGAACGAAACTCGTTACGGCTGCTTCCTTCCGGACCTGACCGGATTGGCGAGGTGTTCGCCCGCGCCAACCTCTCGCGCCCCATATACGGCTCGCGAAGGTCCCGTGCAACCCGGCGCCGCGCACATTGCCCTGCAGTGCCCCGTCTGGCATCAAGGGCGCGAACCAGCCCCGGGCCGACCGCATGAGCCTCTCCGATCCCCTGACCTTCGCCACCGGCGCCGGCGTGCTCGACCGGGCGACGCATCTGCGGCCCGAGGCCGCGGCCCTGCTGGCGGACGCGCGGGCGCGCCTGCTGCCGCAATGGCGCGAGAGGGCGCTGATCGAGCTCTCCGGCCCGCGCCCCGCGCCGGGCTGGGTGGTCCCCACCGAGGCGCTGCTCGCCGAGGCCGCCGAGCCCCCGGTCCTGCTCGGCCTCTACCAGGGCACGCCGTGCTTCACCGCCGACTTCCCGGCGCTCGGCGAGGACGGCGCCGCGCGCTTCGGCGAGGCGGTCAGGTTCGTCGACCTGCGCTCGATCGCCGGCGAGCTCGCGCCCGAGCAGGCCGCCATCCTCGCCACCGCCAAGGGCG
Organism: Thermohalobaculum sp.; assembly: GCA_035513135.1. Lineage (GTDB taxonomy): Bacteria > Pseudomonadota > Alphaproteobacteria > Rhodobacterales > Rhodobacteraceae > Thermohalobaculum. Next base: position 42,038 of record DATKCQ010000056.1, on the reverse strand, counting down.
TCATCGGCTGGCACCGGATCCACCCGTTCTGCGCCCGCTGCGGTGCGCCCAGCGTGCCCGAGGACGCCGGCTGGCGCCGCCGCTGCACGTCGTGCGGCGGGATGCACTTCCCGCGCACCGACCCGGTGGTGATCATGCTGGTGACGCGCGGCGACGCGGTGCTGCTCGGCCGCCAGCGGGTCTGGCCCCCCGGCCTCTACTCGCTGCTCGCGGGCTTCATGGAGCCCGGCGAGACCATCGAGGACGCGGTGCGCCGCGAGACCATGGAGGAGACCTCGGTCCGCGTCGGCCGGGTGCGCTTCATCGCCTCGCAGCCCTGGCCGTTCCCGGCGAGCCTGATGCTCGGCTGCTGGGCCGAGGCACTGAGCGGGGAGATCACCGTCGATCCCGAGCTCGAGGACGCGCTGTGGCTGCCCCGCGCCGAGGTGGCGCAGATGCTCGCGGGCGCGCACCCCCGCCTCGCCTCGCCGCGGCGCGACGCCATCGCGCGCTGGATCCTCACCGCCTGGGTCGCCGGCGAGATCGAGGAGGCGGCAATCCCGTGACGCCGTGCTAGACTCGGGCACGGCGCCCACGCCAGGCCGAGGACCCATGCAGGAGCTCAACGACCAGCCCGACACGCGCTCGTTCGACGATGCCGAAGCGGCGGTCGCCCGCGTCGCCGAGCTCTACGAGGCGAGCGTCGCCCGCCTGCGCGCCGCCTTCGAGGAGGTGAGAAAGGGCGGCACACCCGGCCCGATCGCGGCGTTCTACCCCTATGTCGGCTTCACCGTCGGCCACGCCAACCTGAACACCGACGCGCGCCACTCCTACGGGATCCTGCTCGAGGCCGGCGAGTACCGCGCCACGCTGACCCGGCCGGACCTGTTCGCCGGCTACTACCGCGAGCAGCTCGCCCTGGTGATGCGCCGCCACCGCATCCCGGTGCAGGTGGGCGTCAGCCACCGCCCGATTCCGCTGCCCTACATCGTCGAGCAAAGCGTCATCGACGTCGGCGAGCGCGAGGTCCGCATGCTGCAGGACCACTTCGCCCTGCCCGACCTGCGCACCACCGACGACGCCATCGCCAACGGCACCATCCCGTTGCGCTCGACGCGGCCGAAGCCGCTGGCGCTGTTCTCGGCCGAGCGCGTGGACTTCTCGCTCGCCCGGCTGCAGCACTATACCGGCACCGGGCCGGAGCACTTCCAGGGCTTCATCCTGCTCAGCAACTACCAGCGCTATGTCGACGCCTTCATCGAGTTCGGGCGCGCGCAGGCCGGTCAGGCGGGCCATACCGAGTTCGTCGAGCCCGGCGGCCGCGTCACCCGCGCCGGCGGCCCGGCCACGGCCAAGGCCCCGCGGCACCTGCCGCAGATGCCCGCCTACCACCTCAAGCGCGCGGCGGGCGACGGCATCACGCTGGTCAACATCGGGGTGGGCCCCTCGAACGCCAAGACCATCACCGACCACCTCGCCGTGCTCAGGCCGCACTGCTGGCTGGTGCTCGGCCATTGCGCCGGCCTGCGGCGCAGCCAGCTGCTTGGCGACTACGTGCTGGCGCACGGCTATGTGCGGGCCGACCACGTGCTCGACGCGGACGTGCCGCAATGGATCCCGGTGCCGCCCATCGCCGAGGTGCAGCAGGCGTTGCAGGAGGCGACCGCGCTGGTCACCGGGCTCGAGGGCCTCGAGATGAAGACCCGGATGCGCACCGGCACCGTCTTCACCACCGACAACCGCAACTGGGAGCTGCGCTTCGACGAGCTGTTCGCCGAGCTCAACCAGAGCCGGGCCATCGCGGTGGACATGGAATCGGCCACCGTGGCGGCCAACGGATTCCGCTTCCGCGTGCCCTACGGCACGCTGCTCTGCGTCTCGGACAAGCCGCTGCACGGCGAACTCAAGCTCGCCGGCATGGCCAACGCCTTCTACCGCGAGCGGGTGCGCCAGCACCTGCGTATCGGGCTCGAGACCATGCGCATCCTGCGCGAGGGCGGCGTCGACCGCCTGCACTCGCGCAAGCTGCGCGGGTTCGACGAGCCGGCGTTTCGCTGACGCCATCCGGTCGGGACAAATGATTCACCGTGCCCCGGCGTGACCGGGGCATCCGGAACGCTCCTGGCACGAGGCTGGATCGCCGGGTCAAGCCCGGCGATGACTGCGTGCGGCCGCCCGGGCCGCCCCTGCCGCCCGCGGTGCCTAGCGCTTCAGCTTCGCCACCGCGTCCTTGAACGCCTTGACCGGCTTGATCGCGGCGACCGTGGTGGCCGGCGACTGCATGGTGGCGCCGGTCGCGGGGTTGCGCACGGTGCGCGCGGCGCGCCGCTTGGCGTCGATCTTGGCGATCCCCGGCACGGTGACCGCGTCGCCGTTCTTCAGCCCCTTCATCACCGCGTCCGGCAGGGCGTCGAGCACCGCCTCGACCCCGGATTTGGTCTGGCCGGTCGCCTGCGCCAGCGCGTCCACGAACTCGGATTTCTTCATGGTCCCCTCCCCAATGCGGGCGCGACCGCGTCGCACCCCGATGCGTGCCATTCGAATCGGAATACGCGTGCGGATCAACAGTTTTTTTGGCGCCACGGGCGCCGAGGCGCCCAAACTGGCCCGATTTTGTGTCCGTCGCACCGGCCCCGGCTGGTAAATCCGCGCGAATCGCGGCGATTCAATCCCGCCCGCCGATGCCCTAGACTGCACCGCGAAAGGCGAGGACAGCGATGGCGAATCCCCCCCGACACGCGCCCGGCGGTGCTCCGGACGGTGCTTCCGACGGTGCCCCGGACGGTGCCCCGGACGGCGCGTGCGACGACACGCTGGCGCTGCGCCGCGCGCTCGGCGCCTTCGCCACCGGGGTGACCATCGTCACCGCGCCCGCCCGCGCCAGCGGCGCGCCGGTGGGCTTTACCGCCAACTCGTTCACCTCGGTGTCGCTCGACCCGCCGCTCCTGCTGGTCTGCCTCGCGCACACGGCGCGCGGCTACCGGGTGTTTCGCGAGGCGCAAGGCTTCGCCGTCAACGTGCTGGCCGCCGAGCAGGAGGCGATCGCGCGGCTTTTCGCCATGCCGGGCGCCGACAAGTTCGCCGACACGCCCTGGCGGCCCGGCGCCACCGGCGCGCCGCTGATCGAGGACTGCCTCGCCACCTTCGACTGCGCCATGCACCAGCGGCTGACGGCAGGCGACCACGACATCCTGATGGGCCGCGTGCTCGGCTTCTCGCGCCGCGAGGGCGAGGCGCTGCTGTTCCACGGCGGCGCCTACCAGCGGCTCGGCTGAGGCCAGCCCGCGCGGACGGCAGCCGAACGGCGCGGCCCCTTCCCGGGCCCGCCGTGCAAGTTTCCGCCGTGCAGTGTCCGCCGTGCAAGTTTCCGCCGTGCAAGTGTCCGCCGTCGAAGCCCGCGAGCCGGCGCTTCTCGCCCGGCGATCGGGGATGCGACACGGCCTAGGCCATTCGGCCAAGCCCTCGCGGCCGAGGCCTAGCCTGCCAAGCTGAATAGTTTTCTGCCGCTCGAAGGCGCATTTATGCCTCATCTGAGACCACAGCCGGCGTGAACCGTCGAGACGAGGCCCTGTCGCGGAAGGCGCGACACTCGACCAGGCCTCGTCGCGGGGCGAGGTAAAGGCGGATAAACGGAATTGAGCATGTCGAAGGGGTATCGACATGCCGGCCGATCTGAACCGCCGAGTGCGGCCGATGGCGAGCGATCGGGATGCCCGCCGGGGCGCTTTGCCTCCCGCCGATTTGCAGATCGCAACGGCCCCAGGAAAGAGCAACGCCATGAACACCGCCCATTTCAGGTTCCGGGTCTACGTTGCAACGGCTGCGGAGGCCTCCGCGGTGGCCGTTGCCAACCTTGCCGCGCATTGCCGGACGCATCTGGCCGACCGTCACGACATCGAGGTCGTCGACGTCTGTCGCGAGCCGCTGCGCGCCCTCACGGACGGCGTCCTGGTGACGCCGACGCTCGTCAAGCTCGCGCCGCTACCGGAGCAGAGGATCTTCGGCACGCTCGCCGAGACGCCATCCCTGCTGAACGCGCTGGGGCTGGACGCCGTCGCCGCATGCGCCGGCAGCCCGCACGCACTGTGAAAGACGCGAGCGAGCAGGTTTCCATGCCGATCGGGACCGTCTGCGCGAACGCGCGGCGACCTGGCCGTCAGCTTGCCGGGGAGGTCGATGCGGCCGGGCGCAGATTCCGGCGCGGGCGCCGTGCCTCGGCCCGGCTACGCGACCGACACCGCGCGGCAAAACCGATGATGTGACATGAACCAATCGCTTGTTCTTGATTTGAATACGATACGGTGACGACGTGACGAGCAGCGAATCAGACGAGCTCGACCGGGTATTGTTTACTGCCATTGAAGCAATGCCTCTCGGAGTGATCGTAGCAAACACGGACGGCAAGATTCTGTATATCAACAAGACGTTTTCTGCGGTGAGTGGTCATGGCCCCGAGGTGATCGGTCGCATCCCGCGGTTCCTTAAATCCGGGCACCAGCCCGAGGATTTTTACCGGCGACTTTGGGCGACAATCACTGCCGGACAGATTTGGAATGCGGAGGTCATCAACCGACGCAAAGACGGAACCGAGTATCCAGCACGGCACATCATAGTTCCGATCAAGGATGCAACCGGCGAAATCACTCACTTCGTCGGATTTCAAGAGGATCTCACCGAGACCAAACGAAAAGCCGTCGAGCGGGTCGCCATCCAGGAGACGCTCACCCGCGAGCGAGAACGCGCCCATGTCACCCTCAACTCGATCGCCGATGCGGTCATTTGCTCCGATATCGCCGGGAACATCACGTATCTGAACATGGTCGCCGAGCGCCTGACCGGCTGGCCACGAGAGGAAGCGGCCGGCCGGCCGATGTCCGAGGTCCTGCACATCGTGGATGAAGCGAGCCAGGAAGCCGTCGATCCGATGGCACTGGCGCCCATGCGGAACTCGGCGGACCATGCGTCGAAATCGGTTCTCATCCGGCGTGATGACGGGTTTCAGATCCCGATCGAGAACTCCGCCGCGCTGATTCGTGACCACGAAGGCCACGTCGCCGGATCGGTGATCGTCTTCCGCGACGTGACCGCGGCACGGGCAATGGCGCTGCAGATGAGCCACTCGGCCAGTCACGACACGCTGACCGGCCTGCCCAACCGCGCGCTGCTGAACGAGCGGATCGCCTTTGCCATCGCCCTGGCGTCGCGACACAAGAAGCGCCTCGCCGTGCTGTTCCTGGATCTGGACGGCTTCAAGCACGTCAACGACTCGCTCGGTCACACCACGGGCGACAGGCTGCTCAAGGCCATTGGCCAGCGGCTGGTGGATTGCGTACGCGGCACGGATACGGTCTGCCGCCTGGGCGGCGACGAATTCGTCGTGCTGCTTTCGGAAATCGAGCGCGCCGAGGACCCGGCAATCACCGCGACGCGGATCCTCGAGGCGGTGGCGGAACCCTACGCCATCGACCCGCATGACATTCACGTCACCACGAGCCTGGGCATAAGCGTGTATCCCGACGACGGCCTGGATGCGGAGTCACTCGTCAGGAACGCCGATACGGCGATGTATCAGGCGAAGGCGATGGGGCGGCGGACCCATCGCTTCTTCGAGCCGGCCATGAACGCCCGCGCCGTCAAGCGGCAATTCATCGAGGCCGGCCTGCGGCGCGCCCTGGAGCGCCAGGAACTGATGCTGCATTACCAGCCCAAGGTCGATCTGAACACCGGATCGATCATCGGTGCGGAGGCATTGATTCGCTGGAATCATCCGACACAGGGCCTGATCTCTCCCGCACAGTTCATTCCTATCGCGGAGGATTGCGGACTTATCCAGCCGATCGGCGACTGGGTGCTCGACGAGGCGTGCAGGCAGGCGCAGCTCTGGGTGAAAATGCAACTTTCCCCGGGGACCATGGCGGTCAACGTGTCGGCGATGCAGTTCCAGGACGAGACCTTTCTGAAACGGCTTCTTGCAATCTTCGGCGAGGGAAAATTCGATCCGGGGAAGCTTGAGATCGAGGTCACCGAGACCGTCCTGATGACGCACGCCGAGGCAGCGGTGCCCATTCTTCAATGCCTTCGGGGAAAAGGGGTGCGAATTGCCCTCGACGATTTTGGAACCGGCTACTCGAGCTTGAGCTATCTGCAGAAATTTCCCGTCGATACACTCAAGATCGACCAGTCGTTCGTCCGCAAGATCGGCGCGCTGCCGGACGGCGCCGCGCTGGTGACGGCCGTGATCAACATAGCCCGAAGTCTGAATTTGCAGGCGGTGGCCGAGGGCGTGGAAACAAAGGAGGAGCTGGCGTTTCTCAAGGCTCAAGGCTGCAATGCGGCCCAGGGATACCATTTCAGTCGTCCAGTTCCCCAGAACGAGTTGGCAAAACTGCTTGATAGCCAGAAAAAGGCCGGTCCATTATTCGCGTAATACTTAATGCGATGGATCCGATCGATACTGCTGGAAAGCGACCCCTTCAGGGTCAATGCGGCGGGTTGGCATCAAGGTCGGGCCATGCCCCGGCCGGCCGGGGCCGCCCGTTCGAGGCCGGCCTACGCCCGCTGCGCCCGGGTGATCTCGTCAAAGGCCGCGGTCACCGCCGCCAGCCGCGCCTCGGACAGCCTGCGCGCTTCCTCGGGCACGCCGCGGGCGATCATCCGGTCGGGGTGCAGCGCGCGCACCAGCGCCCGGTAGCGCCGCTTGGCCTCGTCCGCCGAAGCCCCCGGCGCCAGCCCGAGCGCCGCCCACGGGTCGTGCTCGCCCGGCAGGTGACGCGCCCGGATGGCGCGGAACTCGGTCTCATCGACGCCGAAAATGCGCGCCACCTCGCCCAGGAAGTCGGCCTCGCCCGGGTGATAGTCGCCGTCCGCGCCGGCGATCACCACCAGCCCCTCGAGCAGGTCGCGCAGCACGCCCGGCCGGCCGCGGAACATGTGCGCAACCTTCCGGGCGTAGATCTCGAAGCCGGCGGTCTCGCCGCGCGCCAGGTTGTAGACCCGGGCGACGTTCGCCTCCTCGCCCTCGGGAATCAGGAAGAGCCGGCGGAAGGCGCCGATCTCGGCGCTGGTCACGCGGCCGTCGGCCTTCGCCATCTTGGCGCCCAGCGCGATCACCGCGATGGTGAAGGCGACGGTGCGCTCGGGCGGCTTCGACAGCCGCTCGAGCACCGCCGACAGCGGCTCGCCCTTGGCCAGCGCCGCCAGCGCCTGCCCGATTCGCTTCCACACCGACATGGCCGCGAGTCTATCCTCTCGCCGCGTCAATGCGATGATCCGCAGTCCGGAAGTCAACTGAATCCCTCGCAGCGAAACCCTGGCCTCCCGGGCGCTGCCGAATGTACAGTCCCGGTGCCTGCAACCTCACCCGACTGGAGTTTCGTCTCGATGCGGCCATCCTTCGCCTTTCTAACCCTGGTCATCGCCTTTATCGGCGGCCACCTTGCCAGCCCGCTCATCGCAGTGCACGATGTGCCACTCGCTCTCGCCGCGCACCCTGCCCGGAGCAGCTCCGACGCTTCACGGGGAGTGGGAAAGAGCGATCGCCGCGCTCCCGGGCGTGGAGTACAGTCCCGCCTTGCGGGCTAGGGACGGGGTTTGGGACCGATCGGCTCTGTCGGCCTTCCTTGCCGACCCGCAGAAATTTGCCCCGGGTACAACGATGCCGGACTCCGCGCTCGACCCGGAACAAGTGAATAAAATCATCGCCGCACTCGAGTCGCTCGAGTGAACGCCGCGCCCGTCACCGGTCGAGCGCCAGCACCATCAGCACCAGGTCGAGCCGGCGGCCGCGCTTGAGGCCGACCTGCGCGAGCCGGCCCTGCTCGGCGAAGCCGAGGCGGCGGTGCAGCGCCAGGCTGGCCGGCTGGTCGGCGCTGACGCCGCCCACCATCCGGTGCAGCCCGGCCGCCCGCGCTTGGCCGATCAGCCGCTCCATCAGGAGCCGGGCGATGCCCCGGCCGCGCGCCTTGCGCGCCACGTAGACCGAGTGCTCGACCGTCTCGCGGTAGCCCTCGCCAACGCGGAACGGCCCGTAGCTCGCGTAGCCCAGCACCTCGCCGCCCGCCTCGGCGACGATCACCGGGGCGTCGTGCGCGCGGCGCCCGTCGAGCCAGCGCGCCATGTCCTCGAGCGTTTTGGGCGTCTCGGTCCAGCTCGCCGTGCCGCCCGTGATTTCCTGATTCAGGATCGCGGCGATCGCCTCGAGATCCCCCGCTTGCGCGTCGCGCACGATCATGCCGCCCTCGCCCGCTCTGCCGCCGCTTTCCCCGCCCAGCGTAATGGTCTATCCCCGAGCGGTCGAGTTCCTCCTGACGAGCGGGGCGGGGCCATGAGCGACGGCACGGCGAACGGTCCCTGGGACTTCTGGATCGACCGCGGCGGCACCTTCACCGACGTGGTGGCGCGCCGGCCCGACGGCGAGCTGCTCACGCGCAAGCTGCTGTCGGACAACCCCGAGCACTACGAGGACGCGGCGCTGCAGGCGATCCGCGACTTCCTCGGGCTCGGGCCGTCCGAGCCGATCCCCGCCGGGCGCGTGCGCCAGGTCAAGATGGGCACCACGGTCGCCACCAACGCGCTGCTGGAGCGCAAGGGCGACCCCACGGTGCTGGTCATCACCCGCGGCCTCGCCGACCAGCTCCGCATCGCCTACCAGAACCGGCCCGACATCTTCGCGCGCAGGATCGAGCTGCCCGAGATGCTCTACAGCCGGGTGATCGAGGCGGACGAGCGCATTCGCGCCGACGGCACGGTGGAGCGCGCGCTCGACGAGGAGACGCTCCGCGCCGAGCTCGCGGACGCCTACGATTCGGGCATCCGCGCCGCGGCCATCGTCTTCCTGCACGGCTACCGCCACACCGAGCACGAGGCCCGCGCGGCCAGGATCGCCCGCGACGCCGGCTTCACCCAGGTCTCGGTCAGCCACGAGGTCAGCCCGCTGATGAAGCTGGTCAGCCGCGGCGACACCACCGTGGTCGACGCCTATCTCTCGCCGATCCTGCGCCGCTACATCGACCGCATCGCCGAGGCGTTCAAGGGCGACACCGCCGGCAAGCTGATGTTCATGCAGTCGAATGGCGGGCTGACCGACGCCCGCATGTTCCAGGGCAAGGATGCCATCCTCTCCGGTCCCGCCGGCGGCGTGGTCGGCGTCGTGCGCACCTCCGAGATCGCGGGGTTCGAGAAGATCATCGGCTTCGACATGGGCGGCACCTCGACGGATGTCTGCCACTACGCCGGCGCGTACGAGCGCGTGCTGCTCACCCAGATCGCCGGGGTGCGCATGCGCGCGCCGATGATGAACATCCACACGGTCGCCGCGGGCGGCGGCTCGATCCTGCAGTTCGACGGCACGCGGCTGCGCGTCGGCCCGCAGTCGGCGGGCGCCAGCCCCGGCCCGGCGGCCTACGGCCGGGGCGGGCCCTTGGCCGTGACCGACGCCAACATCATGGTCGGCAAGCTGCGCCCCGAGTTCTTCCCCGCCATCTTCGGCGCGGGCGCCGACAGCCCGCTCGACGCCGAGGCGACGGAGCGTGCGTTCGAGGGGATGGCGCGCGAGATCGGCAAGGAGCCGGCCGAGGTCGCCGACGGCTTCCTCCGCATCGCGGTGGAGAACATGGCCAACGCCATCAAGAAGATCTCGGTGCAGCAGGGCCACGACGTCACCGAGTACTGCCTTTCCGTGTTCGGCGGCGCCGGCGCCCAGCACGCCTGCCGCATCGCCGACGTGCTCGGCATCGAGACCTGCCTGGTGCACCCCAAGGCGTCGCTGCTCTCGGCCTACGGCATGGGGCTCGCCGACATCCGCGCCAGCCGCGAGCAGGCGGTCGAGGCGGTGCTGGACGAGGAGTCGCGCGCCGAGGCCGAGACCTTGATCGAGCGCCTCGCCGCCGACGCGCGCAAGGAGGTGGAAGGCCAGGGCGTCGAGCCCGGAAAGATCCACGTCAACCGCACCGCCATGCTCAAGATCAAGGGCACCGACACGGCGCTCGGCGTCCCCTTCGGCGCGGTCGCCGAGATGCGCGAAGGCTTCGGCCGCGCCCACCGCGCCCGCTTCGGCTTCGCGGCACCCGACAAGCCGCTGGTCCTCGAGGCGGTCACCGTCGAGGCCATCGGCGAGGCCGCCGACCTGGCCGAGCCGACCCTGGAGACGGCGTCCCGCGACGAGGCGGAGATCGCGGTGGCCAAGACGGCAAGCTTCTACTCCGAGGGCGCCTGGCACGAGGCCCGCTTCGTCAAGCGCGAGGCCATGCGCCCCGGCGACCGCCTGACCGGCCCCGCCGTGCTGGTCGAGCCGCACACCTCGATCGTCGTCGAGCCCGGCTGGCGCGCCGAGGTCACCCGGCACGACCACGTGTTGCTCACCCGCGTCGCCGAGATCGAGGACGCCGATGTGGGCACCCGCGCCGACCCGGTGATGCTCGAGGTCTTCAACAACCTCTACATGTCGATCGCCGAGCAGATGGGGGCGGTGCTCGAGAACACCGCCGTCTCGGTCACCATCAAGGAGCGCCTCGACTTCTCCTGCGCCGTGTTCGACGCCGAGGGCGACCTGATCGCCAACGCGCCCCACATGCCGGTGCATCTCGGCTCGATGGCCGCCTCGGTGCGCACCATCATGGAGCTCAACCCCGACATGGCGCCGGGCGACGTCTACGTGCTCAACGCCCCCTACAACGGCGGCACGCACCTGCCCGACGTGACCGTGGTCACCCCGGTCTGGAACGACGAAGGCAGCGAGGTCCTGTTCTACGTCTCGGCGCGCGGCCACCAGACCGATGTGGGCGGCCTGACGCCCGGCTCGATGCCCCCCGACAGCCGCGTGGTCGAGGACGAGGGCGTATTGATCGACAACTTCAAGCTGGTGGACCTCGGCCGCTTCCGCGAGGAGGCGGTGCGCAAGCTGCTGACGGAGGCGAAATACCCCGCCCGCAACCCCGACGAGAACATCGCCGACCTCAAGGCCCAGGTCGCCGCCTGCGAGAAGGGCGCGGCCGAGCTCCGCCGCATGGTCGAGCACTTCGGCCTCGACGTGGTGCAGGCCTATATGGGCCACGTCCAGCGCAACGCCGAGGAGCTGGTGCGCCGGCGCATCATGGCGCTGAAGGACTCCGGGTTCGTCTACGAGATGGACCCCGACTACGACGGCGCGCCGCGCGCCATCCACGTGAAGATCACCGTCGACCACGAGAAGCGCGCGGCGACGGTCGATTTCACCGGCACCACCGCCCAGCTCGCCACCAACTACAACGCCCCCGAGCCGGTGACCCGGGCCGCCGTGCTCTACGTCTTCCGCTGCCTGGTGGACGAGCCGATCCCGATGAACGAGGGGGTGATGCAGCCCCTCGAGGTGATCCTGCCCAAGGGCACCATGCTGAGCCCCGAATACCCGGCCGCCGTGATCGCCGGCAACGTCGAGACAAGCCAGGCCGTGACCAACGCGCTGTTCCTCGCGCTCGGCGTGCAGGCCGCCGCCCAGGGCACCATGAACAACACCACCTGGGGCAACGAGCGCTACCAGTACTACGAGACGATCTGCGGCGGCTCGGGGGCGGGCGTGCTCAACGACGGCACCGGCCACCCGGGGGTCGATGCGGTGCATACGCACATGACCAACTCGCGCCTCACCGATCCCGAGGTGCTCGAGTTTCGCTATCCGGTGCTGCTCGAGGAGTTCTCGATCCGCCGCGGCTCGGGCGGCAAGGGCGGCTTCAGCGGCGGCGACGGCAGCGTGCGCCGCATCCGCTTCCTCGAGCCGATGACGGTGGCGATCCTCTCGGGCCACCGGGTCGTGCCGCCCCCCGGGCTCGCCGGCGGCGGCGCCGGCACGCCCGGCCGCACCCGCATCCTGCGCGCCGACGGCACCACCGAGGAGCTGAAATCCGCCGACAAGCGCGAGGTCGAGGCGGGCGACACCTGGCTGCTCGAGACCCCGGGCGGCGGCGCCTACCTGCCGGCGGACGATACGTGACCGCGGCCTTCTACATCGGCATCGGCACGGCACTCGTCGGCCTTCTCGGCATTCTCTGGTTCATCCGCCGTGCCCGGCGCCTGAAGCGCAGCACGGCCGACGACGCAACCGTCCAGGCCGAGCTGCGCGCGCTCGTCTTTCTCAACGTGGCCGCCGTCGGCCTCGCTTTCCTGGGCCTCGCCCTCGCCGTGGTCGGCCTGATCCTCGCGCCCTGAGCGGGGCGCGCTCTCCCATTGAATGGTCCGCGACGGGGCGCGGGTGATAGGCCCGTCCCGGGAGGCTTTCGCCCTCAGCCCTTGCCGCTCTTCTCCTCGCTCGGCAGGTTGAAGAGCGAATCGGCGTCGAGCTCTTCCTCCTCCTCCGCCGGCCCGCGCGGGTCGTCGAGGCTGATGTTCTCGAACTCGGCCAGCTTGCGCGCCCGCCCCGGCTCGACCGGCGCGTTCAGCGACTCGTCGGTCGACATCAGGCTGATGCGCTCCTCGGACGAGGGCACCGGCTCCTGCGCCTTGGCCTTCTTCTCGGCGGCCTTGCGCACCACCTCGTCGAGGTCGGTCTGCTTGCACAGCCCCAGCGCCACCGGATCGACCGGCTGGATGCTGCTGATGTTCCAGTGCGTGCGGTTGCGGATCGACTGGATGGTGGGCTTCGTGGTGCCGATCAGCTTGCCGATCTGGCTGTCCTCGAGCTCCGGGTGATAGCGCACCAGCCAGGCGATCGCCGCCGGCCGGTCCTGGCGCTTGGAGACCGGCGTGTAGCGCGGCCCCTTGCGCTTGACCGGCGGCGCCACCTCGCGCTCGATCATCTCCAGGCGCGCGGCCGGGTCGGCCTCGCAGCGCTTGATCTCGCCGGCCGTCAGCTGGTTGTTGGCGATCGGGTCGAGCCCCTTGATGCCGATCGCCACCTCGCCGTCGGCGATTCCCTGCACCTCGAGCTCGTGCATGCCGCAGAACTCGGCGATCTGGCGGAAGGTCAGGGTGGTGTTCTCGACCAGCCAGACGGCGGTGGCTTTCGGCATCAGCGGCAAATCGGTCATGTCTTGAGGCCTCTATGCATCTTCCTCGCCGAAAATACGCCGCAGGCGCTCCGAGAACCGGGCGCGGGGGCGCACTTGACGGTTTCGAGGGATTGTTTCACCGGCTATATAGGCGCCCTCGTCGCCGAAATAAAGCGGAAATCCCGGATGCGCCGGCTTGGCCTCGCCCTCATCGTGCTTGCCCTCGCCCGCCCGGCGCCGGCCGCCGACCGGGCCGGCGACTTCGCCTACTACGTGCTGGCGCTGAGCTGGAATGCCGCCTGGTGCGCGGCCGAGGGCGACGCCCGCGCCGCGCCCCAGTGCGAGGCGCGCCACGATACCGGTTTTGTCCTGCACGGCCTGTGGCCCCAGCACCTGCACGGCTGGCCGGAGTACTGCGCCACGGCTGAGCGCGCGCCGCGCCGCGCCGAGACCGCGGCGATGGCCGACATCATGGGCTCGGCCGGCCTCGCCCGGCACCTGTGGAATAAGCACGGTAGCTGCTCGGGCCTCGGCCCGGCCGGGTATTTCGCCCTCGCCCGCCGGGCCTGGGAGGCGGTCGAGCGGCCCGCGCTGCTGCGCCGGACCACCGAACCCTTGCGCCTCGCGCCCGAAATCATCGAGGCCGCATTCCTCGAGGCCAACCCCGGCCTTTCGCCCGAGGCCGTCACGGTCACCTGCCGCGACGGGCTGTTCCGCGAGGTGCGCATCTGCCTCGACCGCGACCTCGCGCCGCGTCCCTGCACCGGCCCGGCGGCCCGCGCGTGCCCGCTGCGCGAGGTGCTGTTCGCGCCGATGCGCTGAACGCTCCTCAGGGCCGCCAGGCCACCCCGTGCGGCTCGTCGCCCACCGCGATCTCGGCGGTCACCGAGAGGTCGGCGGCCGAGACCACCAGCAGCGTGTCCCCCGCGCGATCGACGACGTAGAGCGTCTCGCCCGCGGGATCGGTCGCCACCATGTCGGGCTGCTCGCCCATCGGCACCCGGGCCACGATCGCGCGCGCCGCCGGGTCGATCACCACCAGCTCGCGCGCCTTGCGCGCCGCCACGTAGATCCGCGAGCGGTCGGGCGAGAGCACCATGCCGTGCGGCTCGCCCTCGACGGCGATGCTCGCCACCGCCTTGCCGGAGGCAAGGTCCACGAGCTTGATCAGGTCCTCGGCCGGCGCCGTCACCCAGGCGCGGCCCCAGTCGGCCTCGGGCGCGAAGGCCATCGCCCCCTTGCCGCCCTCGAGCGTCGCCGTCACCGCCCGGCTGGCGACGTCGACCACCGAGATGTTCGCCGCGTTGGCGTTGACCACGTAGAGCCGCGCGGCGTCCGGCGAGAACACCGACATCATCGCGCCGGCGTCGGTGGTGGTGCTGCCGGCCGCCTCGGCCGCCGTGATGTCGATCCAGGTCACCGTGTCGCCGCCGACGTTCGAGGCCGCCGCCCACTTGCCGTCGGGCGAGACCGAGACCTCGTGCGTGCGCGGCCCGATCTCGGGCAGATGGGCGAGCACCGCCTTCGCCTCGGCGTCGATGATGGTCACCGAGCCGTCGCCGACATTGGCGACCAGCGCCCGCTTGCCGTCCGGGGTGAAGGTGATGTTGTGCGCCCCGGCGCCGGCCGGAACGGTGGCCACCACTTCGTTCGTCGCCGGGTCGATCACGGAGACGTCGGCCGACGTCATGTTGGCCACCCAGACTTCCGCGGCGAGGCCGGGACCGGGCGCCAGTGCGAGGGCCAGCGCCCCGAGCGCCGCCCGAACATGCTTGCGTGTCATCGTATTCCCCGTTTTTTGATGTGAAACTCCGCAGAATCGGAGGGGCACCGGTAATCATAGCGCATTCCACGGGAAATAATGTAGACCATCGGACGCCCGGCCGGTGACAGCGATCAGAGCGTCACCAGCGCCCGGCCGAACATCTCCGGGTCGACGTTGCCGCCGCTGACCGTGCAGATCACCGCCTCGCTCGCGAGCCGGTCGGCGCGGTAGAGCGCGGCGGCCAGCGCCACGGCGCCGCCCGGCTCGGCGACGATCTTCAGGCGCAGGAAGGCGTGCGCCATCGCCCGCATCGCCTCGTCGTCCGAGACCGCCAGCCCCGGCCCGGCAAGGCGCTTCAGGATGGGAAAGGTCAGCGCGCCGGGCATCGGCGCGAGCAGCGCGTCGCAGATCGAGCCGGTCTCGGAGGCGTTGCCGAGCCGCCCGCCCGCGGCCAGCGAGCGCGCCCAGTCGTCGAAGCCCTCGGGCTCGACCGTGCGCACCCGCAAGCCCGGCGCCTCGGCCTCGAGCGCCAGCGCCACGCCCGAGGCGAACCCGCCGCCGCCGCAGCAGACCAGCACGTCGGCGCGCGCGACCCCGGCCGCCCTGGCCTGCGCGGCGATCTCCAGCCCGCAGGTGCCCTGCCCGGCGATCACCATCGGCTCGTCGAAGGGCTTGATCAGCGTCAGCCCGCGCTCCTCGGCGAGGCGCCCGCCGATCGCCTCGCGGTCCTCGCCGCCGGCGCGGTCGTAGGGCACCACCTCGGCGCCGTAGGCCCTGGTGTTGGCGACCTTGAGGGCCGGCGCGTCGCGCGGCATGACGATCACCGCGGGCACGCCCATCAGCTCGGCGGCGCGGGCCACGCCCTGCGCGTGGTTGCCGCTCGAATAGGCGATGACGCCGCGCCGGCGCGCCGCCTCGGGCAGCGCCGAGACCGCCGACCAGCCGCCGCGGAACTTGAAGCTGCCGGTGCGCTGCAGGCACTCGGCCTTGATCAGGATGCGCCGCCCGGCCATGCGGTTCAGGAGCGCGCTCTCGAGCAGGGGCGTGACCCGGGTGACGCCCTCGAGCCGCCCCTGCGCGGCGCGGATGTCGTCGATGCTCACGGCCTCGGCGGGACCTTCGGTCATTGCGCGTGTCTCTCCAGGAAGCCGTCGATCGCGGCCAGCGCCTCGGGCTCGTCGAGGAAGGGCGGGTGGCCGCGCCTGGGCACCGTCACCCGGGCCATGTCGGGGCGGCGGCGCGCCATCTCCGCCAGCGTCCCGGCCGCGAGGATGTTCGAGTTCTCGCCCCGGATCGCCAGCAGCGGCAAGCCGGCCAGCGCGTCGAACAGCGGCCACAGGCCTGGCTGTTCCTCTGCCGTGGTCGCCGTGGCCGCCCCCATCGCGTCGCGCAGGCGCGGGTCGTAGCTCAGCCGCGGCCGGCCGTCCTCGTCGCGAAAGATGGTGCGGGCGAAGCCGCGCCACTGGGTCGGCGTGAGGTCCGGGAAGGCCGCGCCCATGGTGCGCTCGAGGCCCCGGGCCGCCGCCTCGAAGCTGTCCCACTCCGGCTCGATGCCGAGATAGGACATGATGAAGGCGAGGCCCTCCTCCTCGATCACCGGGCCGATGTCGTTGAGCACCAGGCAGCTCAGCCGCCCGGGCATGCCCGCCCCCAGCATCATGCCCAGCAGGCCGCCGCGCGAGGTGCCGATGATCGCCGCGCGGGCGACGCCGAGATGGTCGAGCAGCGCCAGCGCGTCGGCCGCCTCGGCCTGCAGCGTGTACTCGGCCAGCGGCTGCGCCGCCCACTCGCTCAGGCCCCGGCCGCGCGGGTCGAGCCTGAGCACGCGGTAGCGCGGCGCCAGGTGCCGGGCCAGCCCGGCGAAGTCGCGGCTGTTGCGCGTCAGCCCGGGCAGGCAGAGCACCACGGGGCCAGGCGTGTCGGTGTCCTGGTAGGCGAGCAGCCGCCCGTCGTTGGCCGGAAAGGTCCGGGTCATGCCGCGGCGATCTCAGGGATCGCGCTCAGCTCGGCGACCACGTGGCGCGGGCGCCAGGGCAGCCGGTCGACCGGCTCGCCCGCGCGGTTGGCCCAGACGCTGAGGAACCCCTGGCCCGAGGCGGCGCAGGCGTCCCAGCCGTTCGACGAGACGAACAGCACCTCGCGCCCGGGGCAGCCGAAATGCGCGCCGACCAGGGCGTAGACCGCCGGGTCGGGCTTGAAGACGCCGACGCTCTCGACCGACAGCACCGCGTCGAGCAGGTCCCCGATGCCGGCCGCCTCGACCGCGCCCGCGAGCATGTCGGGCGAGCCGTTCGAGAGGATCGCCGTGGCATGCCCCTGCGCCTTCAGGGCGCGCAGCATGTCCGGCACCTCCGGGTAGGCGTCGAGCTCCCAGTAGAGGCGCAGCAGCCGCGCGCGCAGCTCGGCGTCCTCGACGCCGTGCGCCTCGAGCGCATAGTCGAGCCCGTCCTGCGTCACCTTCCAGAAGTCGGTGTGGACGCCTGCAGCGGCGCGCAGCCAGGTGTATTGCAGCTGCTTCTGCCGCCAGGTGGCGGCGATCGCCGGCCAGTGCTCGGCGAAGCTCGCGCGCCCCGGCTCGGCGGCGGCGCGGCGCGCCGCGGCGGCCACGTCGAACAGCGTGCCATAGGCGTCGAACACGCAGGTGGTGATGGTCATGGCGTACCTCCAAGCCCGGACCGACCGGGCCGACCGGGCCGATCGGCGCGAGAATGGACAAGACCCGCGGCGAAGGGAAGCCCCGCCGCGCACACGAAGCCGGGAGTCGGGGAGCCCGGCCCCCGGTGCTCCCCGGTGCCCCCCGGTGGCCCCCGGGCCTCGCGGCGGTCCGCTCAGCAGGTGCCCGACGCCCCCGCCAGCGCGGCCAGCACCTGCGTGCCGCCGGCGGGGCAGCCGCCGCGCACGCCGCGCATGAGGTCCTCGGCGATGCTCATCGGCCCGGCGTGGCCCGCAAGCCGGGTGCGGTAGACGTAGAGCCCTTCCATCACCCGCTGCACGTAGTTGCGCGTCTCGCTGAACGGGATCGACTCCATCCAGTCGATCAGATCGACGCCGGGCAGCCTCGGGTCGCCGAACTCGCCGATCCACTGGTCTACCCGGTGCGGCCCGGCATTGTAGGCCGCCGCGGCCAGCATGTAGGAGCCGCCGAAGCGGCCGATCTGCTCGGCCAGGTAGCTCTGGCCCAGCCGGGCGTTGTACTGCCAGTCTTCGATCAGCCGGTCGTCGGAATAGGCCTCGCCGATCTGGCCGGCCACCTTCTTCGCCGTGCCCGGCATCAGCTGCATCAGGCCGCGCGCGCCGGCGGGGCTGATGGCGCGCGGGTTGAGCTCGGTCTCCTGGCGCGCGATCGCCATGGCGAGCGCCGGCTCGACCTTGGAGGCATAGCCCGCGAGCTCGGTCACCGGGTAGTAGGCGGGGTAGAGGATCAGCCCCTTGCGCGCCGCGTGCTTGGCGATGCGCACCGCGAAATGCGGCCGGCCGAGCTCGAGCCCGAGCCCGGCGAGCGCACCCAGCGCCGCGCCGCCGTCCATCTGCTTGCCGAGCTCGGAGAACATCCAGAACGCCAGCGCCTCCTCGCCGGCATAAAGCAGCAGCACCCCGGCGCGCACGTCGTCCGAGCGCAGCGCCGGGCTCTTCGACCAGTCGGGCAGCGCCGCCGCGGCGATGTCCGCATCGCCCGCCACGCCGTGCTTCGCCGCGGCGAGCTGGCCGTAGAACGCGGTCTGGTGGCGCGCCCCGGCGCGGTACCACTCGGCGGCGCGCGCCGCCTCGCCCAGCGCCTCGTGGGCGCGGCCCAGCCAGTAGCCGCCGCGGCCCAGGCTGATCGGGGTCTCGACGACCTGGTTGAACCGCTCGAAATGCGTCACCGCCTGGCGCGGCTCCCCGAGCTTTCTCAGCGCGATCCAGCCCGCCAGCCACTCGAGCTCGGCATAGTCGGAGGCGTCGGCCGGGCTCAGGTGATGCTGGCGCGCCAGCTCGTAGCCCAGCGCGCCCCGGCCCAGCCGCGCCATGCGCCGGGCCAGCGCCTCGCGCCGGGAAGCCCAGATCTCGGGCACCCCCAGCTTGTGCCGGTCGCCGGTGATCTGACCCAGAAGCTGCGCGGCCTCGTCGTAGCGCTTGGCACTCCAGAGCTGGCCGAACTGCTGCCAATTCGCCGCCGCCGCCCCGGTCAGCCCGCCCGAGCCGCGCCCGATGGTGGTGCCCGACATGGCCCGGGCCAGCGCCTCCAGCCCCGGCCAGCCGGCGCGCCGCCCGGCGAAGACCTGGAGCTCGGCCATGCTTCCGGCGCCCGCGCGCAGCTTCTGCCACAGCACCAGGTCGGGGATCAGCGGGTCGCCGCTGCGCGCCGCCACCCGCTCCGCCGCCGCCCAGTCCCGGGCCTGCCCGAGCTTCAGCGCCTCGGCCAGCACGGCGCCGCCGGAGCGGGCCGCGGCCAGGTCGAGCGCCTGAGCCGGCGGGGGGGCGAGGGACGCGGCTAGGACGAACGCAACAGCCAGCGCAAATATGCGGTCAAGCATCGCGATGGGTCACTCCTGCTCTCGGGTTTCTGCCTCGGGGTCGCTCACTCTTTTCGGTGATCTGCCGGCTGGTGATCGGCTTGTCGGTTATCCGCTTGTCGGTGATTTGCCCGCGAGCATAACACAATGCGGCCCGAGCGTAGCGGTGCCGTGATGAATTTTTCCTGAACCCGGCGGCGGCACCGCCGCCCGCCGGGCCTCAGCGGCCGGGCGCCGCCGGATGCCCGAGCACGGCGCGCAGCCGGGCCAGCGGCACCGGCTTTTGCAGGATCTCGAGGATCTCGATGCCGTGGGCGCGGCCGAGCTGGTCGGCGGTGCGGGTATAGAGGGGCAGCCGGCCGGTCATCAGAATCACCGGGCAGCGCACCGAGCTTGCGCCGAGCGCCGCGATGGTCTCGATCCCGTCCATCTCCGGCATCACCATGTCGAGCATGATCAGCTCGGGGCGAAAGTCGCGCGCCAGGCCGACGAACAGCTCGGCGCCGTTCGAGAACTCGGACACCTGCCAGCCGATCGGCTCCGCCACCGCGCGCACGATGGCGCGGAACTCCTCGTTGTCGTCGACGACCGCCAGCAGGCGCGGCGTCCCTGTGCTCCGATCCGTCATGGCCGACTCCTCGTGGTTTCCCGGGCCGGGCGCGCCGGCCCCCTCCGGGCGCCCGCCGGCCCGGAGCGCCTGTCGACGGCGCGCCATTCCGCGCCGGCCTGCTTCGCGGCGCCCGGGGCACCCGGGGCACCCGGGGCACCTGCCGCCGTGGGCAGCCACAGCGCGACCGCGGTCCCGCGACCCGGCTCGCTGGTGATCGCGAGATGTCCCCCGGACTGCCGGGCGAAGCCGTAGACCATGCTGAGCCCGAGCCCGCTTCCCATGCCCACGGGCTTGGTGGTGAAGAACGGCTCGAAGACCCGGTCGAGGATCTCCCGCGACATGCCGCTGCCGGTGTCGCGGACCGTGATGACCAGGTGTCCCGGTGCGGCGGCACCGTCGTGCCGAGTCCCGGCAGTGTCGTGCCCGGCCGTCCCGGTGCCGACCTCGCCCGGCGCCAGATTCCCCGGCGCCAGATTCCCCGGTGCCGAATCCCCCGGTGCCGAATTCCCCGGTGCCGAATCCCCCGGTGCCAAAACCTCCGGTGCCAAAGCCCCCGGTGCGGCGACCGAGGCCTCGAAGACCAGCTCGCCCCCCCCGGGCATCGCGTCCCGGGCGTTGATCGCCAGGTTGAGCAGCGCGGTCTCGAGCTCCGCCATATCGACGAAGCACGGCGGCAGGCCGGCGTCGCAACGCACGCTCAGGCCGATCGCTTCGCCGAGGCTCTGGCGAATCAGGTCGGCCATCTCGCCAAGCAGCGCCTCGACGTCCACCGCCTGCGGCTTCAGCGGCTGCTGGCGCGCGAAGGCCAGCAGCCGGCGTGTCAGCGTCGCGCCGCGCTGGGCCGCCGCCATCGCCCGCTCGGCCAGGTCGTGGCCGGGTCCGCCGCCGAGCTGCTCGCGCAGCAGCTCGAGATTGCCCAGCACCACTGCGAGCAGGTTGTTGAAGTCATGCGACACGCCGCCGGTCAGCTGGCCGATCGCCTGCATCTTCATGGCCTGGCGCAGCTGCGTCTCGGTGTGCTTCAGCCCGGTGACGTCCTGGGCGATCGAGCCGATGCCGGCGATGCCGCCGTCGCCGTCGCCGTCGTCGCCGTCGTCGAGAATCGGGAACTTGGTGACCGCGAAGGTGCGCGTGCGGCCGTCCGGGTCCACGTGGTCGCGTTCCTGGCGCACGGGCTGGCGCGTCGCCGCGGCCAGGCGCTCGTGGCGCCGCATCGCCTCGAGATACGGCGGCTCCCAGTCCAGCACCTCGCCGTCGGTCAGCCCGACGAGCTTTTCCTTCGGCACGCCCACGGTACGCTCGAACGCCTTGTTGCACATGATGTAGCGCCCCTCGTCGTCCTTGAACGAGATGGCCTCGGGCGAGGCGTCGAGGAACGCCCAAAGCCGCTCCTCCGCCCGCCTGCGCGCCTCCTCCGCCCGCTTGCGCCTGGTGATGTCGCGCAGGAAGCCGATGAAGGTCGCCGCTTCGTCCCCGGCATCGTCCCCGGCGCCGGTGGTGATGGCAAGCTCGGCGGGGAATTCGGTGCCGTCGGCGTGCAGGGCGCTCAGCTCGACGCGCCCGCCGATGATCGCGCTCTCGCCGGTCTCCAGGTAGCGCGCGAACCCGGCGAGGTGCCGCGCCCGGTGGCGCTCGGGGACCACGAGATCGGCGATGGGCAGACCCAGCACGTCGCGCCGCGACCGGCCGAAGATCGCCTCGGCGGCGAGGTTGAACTCGAGGACCCGGCCCTTCGCGTCGATCGTGACGATGGCGTCGAGGGCGCGGTCGATGACCATGCGCGTGCGCCGCTCGCTCGCCTCCAGCGCCGCCTGGCTCCGGCGCTCGGCCGTGACATCGCGGTAGATGCTGACGAAGCCGCCCGAGGGCAACGGCTGGCCACGAATCTCCACCACCTGGCCGTCCGGGCCGGCGTGCTCGAGGCGATGCGGCTCCGGGCGGCAGACCAGCGCGATCCGCTCCCGCACCAGCTCGTCGACATCGCCCGGGCCGTAGACGCCGCGCTCGGCATTGTAGCGCAGGAACGCCTCGAACGGGTCGCCGGGCGCGAAGCGGTCCGCCGGGAACCCGAGCAGGTCGAGAAACAGCCGGTTGAACAGCACCACGCGGAGATCGGCGTCGACCACCGAGATGCCGTGCCCGAGGTTCTCGAACACGGTCTCCAGCAGCTCGTGCCGTCGCTCCGCCTCGCGCCGGGCCGTGACCTCGGCGGTGACATCGGTGCCGGTGCCCCGGTAGCCCACGAAATGGCCGTCGGCGGCGAAGATCGGCTTGCCGTTGAGGCGGAAGAAGTGGCGCGACCCGCCGGCGTCGGGGAGGCTGTACTCGAAGCCGTCCAGGCTTTCGTGGCCCTGCATGGCGGCGGCATGCGCGGCCCAGCCCGGCGCGCACTCCGCGCCGCCGATCTCCCAGCGCCTGCGACCGAGGAAGGTCTTCTTGGGCATTCCCGTGACCTCCTCGATCCGGTCGGACAGGAAGCACAGGCGATGCTCGGCGTCGCTCTCCCAGATCCAGTCGGCGCTCAGCTCGGCGATGTGGCGGAAGCGCTCCTCGCGCTGCCCGATCTGGTCCGCCGCGGCCCTGGTCCGCCGCATCACGTGGATGCCGAACCCGCTGCCGAGCAGTGCCAGCGCGCCGCCGAGCCCGCCGATGCCGAAGACGAGGAGCCGCCCGAGCCGGCGTGCCGTCTCGCCCATGCTCTCCGAGAAGGCGGCCTCGAACGCGGTGAGCTCGGCGTCGAGCGCCAGGATGCGCGCGCGATGCGCGTCGATCGCCGCCTCCGACCCGCCCGAGCGGACGGCCCGTTGCAGCCGCCCGGCCGTCTCGTCGAGCGCGTCAATCTTGGCGTCGGCGTCGCGCCAGATCGCGATCGCCGGCGCGAGCATGGCGGTCTCGCCGAAGTGGCGAAACAGCCAGGCGAGCCCGGCAACGTCGTCCGGGTGGTTCTGGGCTGCCTCGAGGAGGGCGTGGCTCTCGGCGACCGGGCGTGCGGGATCCTCGAGACGCTCCCGCGCCCTGCGCGCGCTGATCGGCACCGCCATCAGCCGCCGGTATTCGGCGAAATCGGCCGGGTCGCGCGAGTGCGTGTAGCTCTCGAGGGCGATCACCGCCCCCTTCTGTGCCTTCGAGTAGTAACCCTCGCCCGCCACGTAGCCACGGACGGTGTCGACGAGCATGATGCCGCCGATCCCGGCTGCCACGATGGTGATGACGACCAGGGCATAGACCGCGACGAGCGCGACGATCAGGTGGCGGTTTCCGGCAGGCATCGGGGGTCGGCCCCTCTCTTCGGGGGTGGCACGCGTGAAACCATGTGCCATCCCCGGGGAGCGGGGGTGGCACTCGAAACCAACATCCCCTAGGAGCAGGGTGGCACTCGTTAGCCCAGGTGCCGAGGGCATACAACATATGGAGTGGCGAATTCGCTAACGCATCCTGCCGGCGGGAATCCGGCCGGGCGGCGCGCGCAATGGCCGCCTCGCCGGTGGCGAGGCGGCCATCCACGCAACTGACCCGAAGCATACGAATGCACACACGCACACTTTGCCGCCCCGGCGCGAAGCGACTGCGCCATGACGGCAGCTCGAGGGTTTCCGATTCAAAAGTGGAAACAACGTGGCAACACCTTGTCGGATTTCAATACGAAACCAAGTTTTTGCTTGAGCAATGCGGTTTTTTGCCACCCTGAACCGTGGATTTCCGTATTTTATGGTAATTCATTCGAATGCTGCCCGAATCGAGCCCGAATCGGGCCGGCGGCTTATTCCTGCCGGCGCAGGTCGGGATGACGGTAGGCCATGCGCTCGAGCAGCTCGCGCAGCCTGAGCTTCGAGATCTTGCCGGTGGCGGTGTGCGGGATCTCGTCCACCAGGACCACGTCGTCGGGCAGCTGCCATTTGGCGAAATGCGGGCGCAGGCGGTCGAGGATCTCCTCGGGCGCCGGGCTGCGGCCGGGGCGGGGGACGATCACGAGGATCGGGCGCTCGTCCCATTTGGGGTGGGGCACGGCGACCGCGGCGGCCTCGGCCACGTCCGCGTGGCCGACGGCGGCGTTCTCGAGCTCGATCGAGCTGATCCACTCGCCGCCCGACTTGATCACGTCCTTGAAGCGGTCGGTGATGCGCACGTAGCCCAAGGGCGTGATGGTCGCCGCGTCGCCGGTGTCGAACCAGCCCCCGGCATCGACCACGTCGCGCTCCTGCTTGAGGTAGCGGCGCACCACGCCGGGGCCGCGCACCATCAGGTGGCCCTGGGTCCGGCCGTCCCAGGGCAGTTCGTGGCCGTCCTCGTCCTTGAGCGCGATGTCCACGGTGAACGGCGGATGGCCGACGGTGAGCTGGGTCTCGAGGCGCTCGGCCTCGGGCAGCGCCGCGATCTCGGGCTTGAACGAGCACAGCGTGCCGAGCGGCGAGGTCTCGGTCATGCCCCAGGCGTGGATGACGCGGACGCCGAACTCGTGCTGGAACGCCTCGATCACCGCCTTGGGGCAGGCCGAGCCGCCGATCACCACCCGGTCGAGATCGGGCAGCGTCAGGCCGTTCTCGCGCAGATGGGGGAGCAGCATCATCCACACGGTCGGCACCGCGGCCGTGATGCTGACGCCGTGCCCGAGCATCTCGAACAGGCTTTCCGGGTCGAGCTGCCGGCCGGGCAGCACCATGCCGGCCCCGGCCAGGGGCGCCGAGAAGCCGGTGGACCAGCCGTTGGCGTGGAACAGCGGCACCACCGGCATCATCACGTCGCGGCAGGAGAGGTCGAGCATGTCGGCCTGCGCGAAAATCATCGCGTGCAGCACGTTGGAGCGGTGCGAATAGACCACGCCCTTGGGCTCGCCGGTGGTGCCCGAGGTGTAGCAGATGCCGCAGGCGGCGCGCTCGTCGACCGGGTGCCAGGCGGCATCGCCGTCCTCGGCCGCCAGCAGCTCCTCGTAGCACAGGGCGCGGGCGAGCGGGGTGTCGGGCATGTGGGCGCGGTCGGTCAGCACGATGCAGCCGCGCACCCCGGCCAGGTCGGGGGCGAGGTCCTCGAGGATCGGCACGAGGTCGAGGTCGACGAGGATCCAGCGGTCTTCGGCATGGTTGACGATGTAGCGCAGCTGGTCGCGGCTGAGGCGGGGGTTGAGCGAGTGCAGCACGGCCCCCGCGCCGGGCACGCCGTACCACGCCTCCATGTGGCGGTGGGTGTTCCAGGCCATCGCCCCCACCACCTCGCCGGGCGTCACGCCGAGCCGGGCCAGCGCCTGGCGCAGCTTGATCGCGCGGCTGCGGATCTCGGCCCAGCTGGTGTGCACGATCGGCCCCTCGACCGAGCGCGAGACGATGGCCCGGCCGCCGTGGAACTTCGCGGCGTGGTCGAGGATCGAGGTGACCCGGAGCGGCCAGTCCTGCATCAGCCCGAGCATCGGCGCCTCCCTGCCCTGGGGTGTTCTTGCAGGCCACTCTAGAGCGATTTCGAGCGAAGTGGACACACTTCGCGACTCGGAAATCGCGGCAACTCAACGTGCCAAAGCGGTTTCGAGCAAAGTTCACTCACTTTGCGGCCCGGAAATCGCGGCAACTCAACGTGCTAGAGCGATTTCGGTGAGTCGAACCGTTTTGGACCGGGTCGAGGCCTCCCTGGACAGCGCGCAGCGGGTGAGCGAGACCCCTCTCCCGCCGGAACGAAGGCCCCCCTCTGTCGTCGCGGCGCGTGTTAACCGTTTAATCCTTCGCTAACGAATCGGGGCCACCCTCAAGGGCGACCGTCCGAGTCGGCTGACATCCCGCCTTGCGGGCGGACCGGTGTGAGTTTGCGAGGGTCGCTCGGTGGCGCTGCCGTGGTCAATCAGTCAGCCGTGGTCACTCGGATCGACGATCGGCCCGGGCGCCGCGGCCGCCGTGCTGGTGGTCGCCGCGCAGGGGCTGTTCGCGCTGACCGACAGCTTCGCCCCCTTCGTCGCCGACGGCATGTCGATCTGGCAGTTCCAGGCGGTGCGCGCGGCGCTGATGCTGCCGGTGGCCTTTGCCGTGGCCGTGGCGTTCGGCTCGTGGCGGCGCATCCTGCCGCGGGCGCCCGGGATGGTGGCGCTGCGCACGGCGCTCAATGTCGTGGCGCTCGGCGCCTATTTCGCCGTGCTGCCGCTGGTGCCGATGGGCCAGGCGGCGGCCGGCTTCTTCACCACGCCGATCTGGGTCGTGCTGGCGATGCGCCTCGCCGGGTCGGGGGCGCCGGACGGGCGCATGTGGCTGACCGTGGGCCTGGGCTTCGGCGGCGCGGCGCTCGCGGTCGGCCTAGGCAGCGCGGGCGGGCTCGAGCCGCTGGCGCTGGTGCCGGTGGTGGCCGGCGCGGTGAATGCCGTCTCGATCCTGATCACCAATCAGCACTGCCGCGACGAGGACCCTTGCGCCCTGCTGTTCTGGTGCATCGCCGGGTTCCTGGGGCTGGGGCTTGCCGGCCTCGGCGTCGCGGTCTGGGCGGGCGCCGGGGGCGTGACGGCGGCGATGCCGGAGGTGCTGTTCGAGCCGCCCGGCGCGATCGGCACGGAGATGCTGCTGGTCTCGGCGGCGCTCGGGCTCTCGTCGATCCTCGGCGCGGGGCTGCTGATGCGCGGCTACCAGCTGGGGCGGAATGCCTCGGTGGCGCTGTTCGACTACTCCTACCTGGTCTGGGCGGCGATCGTCTCGGCGATGCTGTGGGGCCAGGCGCCGACCCTGACCGGCCTCGCCGGCCTCGCGCTGATCATCGCCGCCGGCGCCGTGGCGATGGCACCGAAGCGCGCGGCGGCGGTGCAGGCCTGAGCGGTGGCGGGAGCGCGGTTTCGGCGGCAACGGTGCGGACGGGACCGGGCCAGGATCCGGCTGCTGGCAGCCTCCGCCCCGGCTTGACCGAGCACCTGCGTCCCTTTCGGCAAATTCCATCTACATCAATGGGTTAGGTCCATGCACACGCGTGTGCAGCAGGCGCGGCGGCGGGTGGGACCCCGTCAATGGAAGTCGCGGCTGGGGAAGAGGCGCTTCGCCTCCATGCGCGGGTGGCGGGCGCTGGCGGGGCGAGGGGGGGTGCCGTGTGGGCTGCGGCTGGCCGCCTGCGAGGCGTGGGCCCCGGGGGGCAGGCCGAGGCGGTCGAGCAGCGCCGAGAGATCCTCGATGCGCCAGGCGATCAGGTGGGCGACCGCGCCCTCACGCTGGAGCTTGCCGGTGACGCGCAGCAGCCGGCCGGCGATCACCGCGCGGCGGAAGCGCTCGTAGGTCTTCGGCCAGACGATGGCGTTGATCACGCCGGTCTCGTCCTCCAGCGTCATGAAGATCACGCCCGAGGCGGTGCCCGGGCGCTGGCGGGTGATAACCAGCCCGCTGGCGGCGATGCGGGCGCCGTCGGGGGTGTCGGCCACCTGCGCCGCGGTCAGGCTGCGGGGACGGGCGGTCGAGAGGTCGGCCCGCAGCAGGGCAAGGGGGTGGTCGCGCAGGCTCAGGCGCAGGCTGCGGTAGTCCTCGACCAGCGCCTCGCCGGGGGTCGGCTCGGGCAGCGGCGCGGGGGGCTCGGCAAGGCCCTCGCCCTCGGCGAAGAGGGGCAGGGGGCTGCCGCCGCTGAGCGCGCGGGCCTCCCAGAGCGCCTCGCGGCGGGCGAGCCCGGCAGGGGCGAAGGCATCCGCCCGGGCGAGCTTCTCGATGGCCGCGCGCGCGAGGCCGGCGCGGCGGTGCAGCGCCTCGACATCCGCGTAGCCGTTGCCGCGGGCGGCGGCGAGCCACTGGCCGTCCTCCTCGCGCAGGCCCTTGACCAGCCGAAAGCCGAGGCGCAGCGCCGGGCCGTGCGCCCCGGGCTCGAGCGTGCAGTCCCAGAAGGAATGGTTGACCGAGACCGGGCGGACCTCGACGCCGTGCTCCTGCGCGTCGCGCACGATCTGGGCCGGGGCGTAGAAGCCCATCGGCTGCGAATTCAGGAGCGCGCAGGCGAAGGCCGCAGGAAAGTGCCGCTTGAGCCAGGCCGAGGCGTAGACCAGCAGCGCGAACGAGGCGGCGTGGCTTTCCGGGAAGCCGTACTCGCCGAAGCCCTCGATCTGGCCGAAGCAGCGCTCGGCGAAGCCGGGCTCGTAGCCCTTCGCCACCATGCCGCCGACGAAGCGCTCGCGGAAATCCGAGACCGTGCCGGTCCTGCGGAAGGTGGCGAGCGAGCGGCGCAGCCGGTCGGCCTCCTCCGCCGTGAACCCGGCGGCAATGATGGCGATGCGCATGGCCTGCTCCTGGAAGAGCGGCACGCCGAGCGTGCGGCCCAGCACTTCCCTGAGCTCGTCCGAGGGAAACTCGACCGGCTCCAGCCCCTGGCGGCGGCGGATATAGGGATGCACCATGTCGCCCTGGATCGGGCCGGGGCGGATGATCGCCACCTGGATCACCAGGTCGTAGAAATTGCGCGGCTGCATGCGCGGCAGGAAGTTCATCTGGGCGCGCGACTCCACCTGGAAGACGCCGAGCGAATCGGCGCGGCAGAGCATGTCGTAGGTCGCCGCGTCCTCCTTGGGCAGCGTCGCCAGCGTGTAGCGCGTGCCGTGGTGGGCGGCGATCAGGTCGAACGCCTTGCGCACGCAGGTGAGCATCCCGAGCCCCAGCACGTCGACCTTCAGGATCCCCAGCGCGTCGATGTCGTCCTTGTCCCACTCGATGACGGTGCGGTCCTCCATGGCCGCGTTCTCGATCGGCACCAGCTCGTCGAGCCGACCCGCGGTGATGACGAAGCCGCCGACATGCTGCGACAGGTGGCGCGGGAAGCCGGTGATCTCCTCGATGAGGGCCATGGTCTGGGCCAGGCGGCGGTCGGCGGGGTCGAGGCCGATCTGGCGCAGGCGATCGGCCGGGAACGGCTCGCCCGACCGGCCCCAGACCTGACCGGCGAGCGCGGCGGTGATGTCGTCCGAGAGGCCCATGGCGCGGCCGACCTCGCGCACCGCGGCGCGCGCGCGAAAGTGGATCACCGTGGCGGTTAGCCCGGCGCGGTGCCGGCCGTAGCGGGCGTAGATGTGCTGGATCACCTCCTCGCGGCGCTCGTGCTCGAAATCGACGTCGATGTCGGGCGGCTCGTCGCGGGCCTCCGAGACGAAACGCTCGAACACCATCGAGATGGTCTCGGGCGCGATCTCGGTGATGCCGAGCGCGTAGCACACCGCGGAGTTCGCCGCCGAGCCGCGGCCCTGGGCGAGGATGCCGCGCGCGCGGGCGAAGGCGACGATGTCGTGCACCGTCAGGAAATAGGGGGCGTAGTCGAGCTTGCCGATCAGCGCCAGCTCGCGCGCCACGAGCTCGCGCGCCTTCGCCGGCGGGCCTTGCGGGTAGCGCCAGTCCAGCCCGGCGCGGGCGAGGCGCGCGAGCCGGGCCTGCGGGGCCTCGCCGCCACCCTCGTCGGGGTACTCGTAGGCCAGCTCGTCGAGCGAGAACGTGCAGCGGTTGGCGATCTCGAGCGTGCGGGCGAGGGCGTCGGGCCAGGCGCGGAAGATGCGGGCCATCTCGGCCGGCGCGCGCAGGCGCCGTTCGGCGTTGGGCAGCGCGAGCCGGCCCAGCGTGTCGATGGTGCGCCGCGTGCGGATGCAGGTGAGCACGTCGGCGAGGCGGCGCCGCCGCGCCCGGTGCATCAGCGCGTCGCCGGTGGCGACGAGGGGGGCCCGGGCTGCCTCGCCGAGATGGGCGAGGGCGGCGAAGCGGTGCGCGTCGCGGCCGTCGTAGCGCGGCGCGAGGGCGAGAAAGACGTCCCCCCCAAAGCGGCGCGTCAGCCGCCGCAGCGGTGGCAGCGCCGGGCCCGCGCCGCACGGCGCCGGGGTCTCCTGCGGCACGGCCAGCGGGTCCGGGGGGCAGGCGAGGAGGACCAGGCCGGGGTCGAGCACGAGGAGGTCGTCGAGGGCGAGGTGGCAGGCGCCCTTCCCGGCCCGCCTCTTGCCCAGGGTGAGCAGGCGGCTGAGGCGGGCGTAAGCGGCGCGGTCGGGGGCCAGCGCGATGACCTCGAGCGCCGTGTCGGTGAAGGCGAGACGGGCGCCGATGAGCAGCTTCGGCAGGGGGCGGGTGGGGGGCTCCGGCCGAGGTTCCGGCGGCGCCTCGGCGATGCGCGCGGACGGGTCGGCGCGGGCCTCGCTGCGGATGCGGGCACGTTGGCGGACATCCTCGCCGGTGACGTTGCGCGGCTTGACCCGGGTGGCCCCGCGCTTGAGCTCGCGCAGGCGGAGATGGGCGCGGACCACCCCGGCGAGGGTGTTGCGGTCGGTGATGGCCAGCGCGGCGAGGCCGAGCTCGGCGGCGCGCTCGACCATCTCCTCGGGGTGCGAGGCGCCGGTGAGGAAGGTGAAGCAGGTGGTGGTGGTGAGCTCGGCACAGGGCATGTTCCTGTTATGTTCGATCCAGAGGCAGCTGGCAAGGCCGGGCCCCGGAAGGCTGGGCACCGACGCCTAATCGACAGCCGATGCCGCACCGCGACAATCCGCTTGCGCACACCATCCTCTATCATGCATCAGCGGCGCCACCCGCGCGCGCCCGGGAGACGCGAGAGACGCATGAACGAGCGAACCACCGATCCCCTGGTGATCTTCACCCCGTCGGGCCGGCGCGGGCGCTTCCCCGTCGGCACGCCGGTGCTCACCGCGGCACGCCAGCTCGGCGTCGATCTCGACTCGGTCTGCGGCGGGCGCGGCATCTGCTCGAAGTGCCAGGTCACGCCCAGCTTCGGCGCGTTCCCCAAGCACGGCGTGCACGTGCGCGAGGACGCGCTCAGCCCGTGGAACAAGGTCGAGGACCGCTATCACCTGAAGCGCGGGCTGGCCGAGGGCCGCCGGCTCGGCTGCCAGGCCACCATCCGGGGCGACGTGGTGATCGACGTGCCGCGCGAGAGCCAGGTGCACAAGCAGGTGGTCAGGAAGCGCGCCGAGGCGCGCCGGGTGGTGATGGACCCGGCCACCAAGCTCTACTATGTCGAGGTCGCCGAGCCCGACATGATGAACCCCAAGGGCGACCTCGAGCGCCTGCTCGACGCGCTCGAGGAGCAGTGGGGCATCACCGGCATCATCGCCGACCTGCGCTCCACGACGATGCTCCAGGGGACCTTGCGCGAGGGCAAGTGGAAGGTCACCCTGGCCGTCCATACCGGCCAGGGCCGCTCGACGGGGCGGATCATCCAGGTCTGGCCGGGCTTCCACGAGGGCTCGATCTACGGCGTGGCGGTGGACGTGGGCTCGACCACCATCGCCTGCCACCTCACCGATCTCGTCTCGGGCGAGGTGCTGGCGTCGGACGGCATCATGAACCCGCAGATCCGCTTCGGCGAGGACCTGATGAGCCGGGTCTCCTACGCCATGATGAACCCGGGCGGCGCCGCCGAGATGACCAGGGCCGTGCGCGGCGCCTTGAACGCGCTGATCGCCCAGGTGGCCGGGGAGGCCGGGGTCGATCTG
The DNA here is from genome assembly GCA_035513135.1 of Thermohalobaculum sp. Taxonomy (GTDB): domain Bacteria; phylum Pseudomonadota; class Alphaproteobacteria; order Rhodobacterales; family Rhodobacteraceae; genus Thermohalobaculum. The sequence continues at coordinate 10,828 of DATKCQ010000056.1, read as the reverse complement.
GCGCAAGTGGTCGAGGGCGTCTTCGTCGGCAACCCGGTGATGCACCATTTGCTGATGGGCTTCGACCCGGTCGAGCTCGGCTGGGCGCCGTTCGCGCTGGCGACCTCGAACGCCCTGACGCTGTGGGCCAGCGAGATCGAGCTGGTCATGCACCCCAACGCCCGGCTCTACGTGCTGCCCTGCATCGCCGGGCATGTGGGCGCCGACTGCGCCGCGGTGGTGCTGAGCGAAAGCCCGCACGCGCAGGACGAGATGATGCTGGTGGTCGATGTCGGCACAAACGCCGAGCTGGTGCTGGGCAACCGCACACAGGTGCTGGCCTGCTCCTCGCCGACCGGCCCGGCCTTCGAGGGGGCGCAGATCTCCTCGGGGCAGCGCGCCGCGCCGGGCGCCATCGAGCGGGTGCGTATCGACCCGGCGGCCAGGGAGCCGCGATTCCGGGTGATCGGCTCGGAGCTGTGGTCCGACGATCCGGGCTTCGACGCGGAGGTCGGCGCGGCGGGCGTCACCGGCATCTGCGGCTCCGGCATCATCGAGGCGATCGCCGAGATGCGCCTCGCCGGGATCCTCGACGAGGACGGCGCCATCGGCAGCCACGACGCCGTGGGCAGCGCGCGGATCGTCGCCGACGGCCGCACCTGGGCCTACGTGCTGCACGACGGGCGCGCGGCGGGCGGCCCGCTGATCACCGTCACCCAGAACGACGTGCGCAACATCCAGCTCGCCAAGGCGGCGCTCTACGCGGGCGCCCGGCTCCTGATGGACAAGATGGGCATCGAGCAGGTCGACCGGGTGGTGCTGGCCGGCGCCTTCGGGGCGCACATCTCGCCGCTGCACGCGATGGTGCTCGGCATGATCCCCGACTGCCCGCTCGAGAAGGTGTCCTCGGCGGGCAACGCGGCGGGGACGGGGGCGCGCATCGCGCTGGTCAACGTCTCGGCCCGGCGCGAGATCGAGCGCGTGGTGCGCGCCATCGAGAAGGTGGAGACGGCGGTCGAGCCGCGCTTCCAGGAGCACTTCGTCAGCGCCATCGCCATCCCGCACAAGACCGCGAGCTACCCCAACCTCGCGGGCCACGTGACGATCCCGCGGGTCTCCTTCGCCCAGTCGGCCGGCGGCGCAGGCCGGGGCGGCGAGACCGGCGGGCGCCGGCGCCGCCGGCCGCGCGAGTGACCGCACGGATGCCCGGTTGAGCGACCATACCTCCGCTTCGGACCGGCCACGCACCGCCGGCCTGCGCCGCCGCTCGCTGGCCAAGGCGGCGTCGTGGCGCGTGATCGGCACGCTCGACACGCTGGTCCTCGCCTTCCTGACGCTGACCTTCCTCGGCCCGCTGATCGGCCTCGAGGCCGGGCCCGGGCAGAACGCCGCCACCGCCGGCTCGATCGCGCTGGCCGAGCTGGTGACCAAGATCGTGCTCTACTACCTGCACGAGCGGGCCTGGGAGCGGATCGGCTGGAACCTGCGCGCGGACGGCCGCGACGGGCACGGGCGCACCACGGCCAAGACCGCGAGCTGGCGGATCCTCGCGAGCCTCGACACGACGCTGCTCGCCTTCCTGTTCACCGGCTCGCCCGCCGCGGCGCTCTCGATCGGCGGCCTCGAGGTGATCAGCAAGCTCGGCCTCTACTACCTGCACGAGCGCGCCTGGGCGCGGGTGCGCTGGGGGGCCTGACGGCCCCGCGCGCGGCGCCGGACAGGACCGGGCCGCAAGCGGCCAAATTTGGACGCATAGTCAAGTCGTTGATTTCAGAGAATTATCCGTTTGGACAAGTCACACGGGGCGTTCGCGGCGCGCCGGCCGGACGTTGCCCGGCGCCGTTGATTGCCGCGCCGGCGCCTGCTACCGAGCGCCATGCTCGAATTCGCCGCCGCCGTCTTCTTCCTCATCGTGACGCCGGGGCCGGGGGTGCTGTCCACCGCCGGGGTGGGCTCGGGGTTTGGCTACCGGGCGGGGTTCGCCTATGTCGGCGGGCTGTGGGCGGGGAACAACCTGGTCGCCGTGCTGGTGATCTCGGGCGTCGCCGCGGCGGCGCTGGCGGTGCCCTGGCTGAGGACGGCGCTGTTGTGGGCCTCGGCCGGCTACCTGCTGTGGCTGGCGGCGAAGATCGCGCTTGCCGGCACGCGGATCGGCTTCATCCGGCCCGAGCGGGCGCCGGGGTTCTGGAACGGGCTGGCGCTGCAGCCGATCAACCCCAAGGCCTACGCGGTGAACACGGCGCTGTTCTCGGGCTTTGCCTTCATGCCCGGCGCGCTGGCGGCCGAGACGGCGATCAAGCTCGCCATCCTCAACGCCATCTGGATCCCGATCCACCTCGGCTGGCTCTGGGCCGGGGTGACGCTGCGCCGGCTCGACCTGGCGCCCGGGACGCAGCGGGGCATCAACTTCGCCATGGCGGCGGCGATGCTGGCCGTGGTGGGAATCGCCATCGCGGCGCAGCTCTGAGCCCGGCGCCGGCTCTAACCCCGCACCAGCTCCAACAGGCGCGCGGCGGTGAGGAAGTCCCGGCGGCGGCGCTCGGCGGCGGCGGCGGCCTCGGCATCCTCGCCCCATTCCTCGATGTTCCACGCCTCGTCGATGCGGCTCGCCGCCCAGGCGGCTGGCGGCGCGAGGCGGCCGTGGCTCACCGCCAGCCCGAGCACCAGCGAGCCCGACAGCGTCACCAGCTCGTGCAGCGCGGTCAGCTCCCACGGCCCGTGCGCGCGCACCGCCTCGCCCAACCGGGCGAGGCTGCCGGGCGGCTGGGCCACGTGCATGACGCCCTCGACGAGGATCAGCGGCGCGCCCAGCGCCTCGGCGGCCCAGTCCACCAGCGGGTCCCAGGCCTCGGCCTCGCGGAGCTTCAGCCCCTCGGGGCGCGGCGCCCGGTAGCACACGAGGTCGCTGGCGCCGTAGGCGGCGATCGCGTCCGCGACGCGGGCGGGGTCGGGCAGCACCCGGTCGATCGCCGCGTTCGCCGAACGGGTCAGCGGCATCGCCAGCGGATCGACCTGCGGCCCCCGCGCCCGCCACTCGGCGGCCACCGCCTCGGCGAGCGGCCGGGAGGGCAGCACGAGCGCCGCCCCCGCCGGGGTGCGCACCGGGCGATGGTCGAGATGCAGCGCATGGCCGGCCCCGGCCTGCTCCAGCCGCACCTCCTTCCAGAACCGCCTCATGCGCCCTCCAGCACCTCGGCGAGCGCCGCGTCCAGCGCGTCGTAGCTCTGCACCAGCCGCTCGGCGCCGGCCTCGACCAGCCGCCCGGGCGGCTGGAAGCCCCAGGTGACGCCGAGCGCACGCACCCCCGCCGCCCGCGCCATCGCCATGTCGAAGGTGGAGTCGCCGACCATCACCGCCTGCGCCGCCTCGACCCCGGTGGCGGCGAGGCAGTTCAGCAGCATCCCGGGATGCGGCTTCGAGGGCGCGTCGTCGGCCGTCTGCGTGCCGATGAAAAACCGGTCCAGCCCGTGGCTTTCCAGCACGTGGCGCAGGCCGCGCCGCCCCTTGCCGGTGGCGACCGAGAGCAGCCAGCCGGCGCGGTCGAGCCGCTCCAGCGCCGCCCGCGCGCCGGGGTAGAGCGGCGCCTGCGCCTCGCCCCCGGTCTCGGCGCGCTGCGCGGTGAAGCATTGCTTGTAGAGCGCCGCCAGCCGCTCGCGCTCGGGCGCGGGCACCTCCGGCACCAGCGCCGCCATCGCCTCGCGCAGCGACAGTCCGACGATGCCCAGCGTCGCGGCGTCGGCGGGGGCAGGCAGGCCGGCCTGCGCAAACGCCCGGCGCATGGCGCCGAGGATGAAGCGCTGGCTGTCGATCAGCGTGCCGTCGACGTCGAAGATGACGAGGCGGAGCCGGTCCATGTCGCGAGTCCCCGAAAAACCGTCGACACCTCTAGAGGGATTTCGAGCGATGTGGAATGACCTTGCGGCCCGGAAATCGCGGTGGCTCACCTAGAGCGATTTCGCGGCCAGAAAAGGTTCGCCGGCCGAATCCGGCCGTCCCGGATGCGGGCACCGCGCCGGGGGCCGGGGGTCGGGGGTCGGGGGTCGGCGACGGGTCAGGCCCGGCCCGCCGCGCCGGTCAGCGCCGGTTCAGGCGGTCGCCTTGCGCCGGGAGTTGTTCTTCGGGCTGCTCGCCTTCGCGCTGCTTTGCTTCGGCTTGCGGCCGAACCCGATGCGCTTGGCCAGCTCCCGACGCTTGGCCGCATAGTCGGGCGCGACGATCGGGTAGTCGTATGGCAGCCGCCACTTGGCGCGGTACTCCTCGGGCGTCAGGCCGTGCGCAGCGGAGAGATGGCGCTTGAGCATCTTTTGCCCCTGCCCGCAATCGAGGCAGACAATGGCCTGGTTCGTCACCGATTTCTTGACCGGCACGGCAGGTTTCTGCGCGACCTTGGGCTCGGCCAGCGGAGCACTGACCTGGGAAAGCGCGCCGAACACGTCCTCGATCAGTTGCGGCAGATCCGCGCTCGCCACCGAATTGTTGCCCGCATACGCCGAGACGATATGCGACGTCAGCTCGAGCAACTCGACGCGTTCGGTGAGACTGTCGGGGCGTTCGGTGAGACTATCGGGCATCGTCTCTCTCCTTGGGTCATTCTTCCGGATGAAACAGGTTCGCGAATATTCGCACCTGGATACCGCGTATCCGGTTCCGGATCTTGCCTGGAGAGATATTCTCGATTCCGCGAATTGGAAGAGGTTACAATCACATTTCGTGCAGCCGCCCGGAGAAATGATGGCGCGTGCCGGGTTCCACTCGAGCCGTCTCAGTGGTCCCTGAATCGCCGAAACGTCTCTAGCACGTTGAGTCACCGCGATTTCCGTGCCGCAAAGGGAGTGCACCTTGCTCGAAATCGCTCCAAGCGCCCTGCACGGCGCCGGCGCGATCGGGTCCGACTCGATGCCGGCGCCCCCTCCCGTGCAACGGGGACGGGCTTGCGGCTGTCAGCCGCCCGGCCGCGCCGCGCTCTTGAGCCTCATGTGCTTGCACTCCCTTCGGTTGCGCCGCCCGGCGCGTCTTGCAACGGCGCGGCCGCCGCCATCGCGATCGGCGAGTCATTATGCATCACTGGCCCGGCTGGCAATACGCGGGCGCGCGCCCGAATCCGGTTGCCTTGCCCCCGGCGCCGGGGCATCGTCGCCGGCGATGAGCGCGCCGCCTTCCGCGAAACGGGATTTGCTGGCCTGGGTCGATGCCCGGGCCGGCGAGCTCTCCGGCTGGACCTCGACCATCTGGCAGCTGGCCGAGCCGGCCTGGCGCGAGTACCGCTCGGCCGCCTGGTACGTGGCACGGCTGCGCGCCGAGGGCTTCGAGGTCGAGGCGGGCTCGGGCGGCATGCCCACCGCCTTCTGCGCCCGCTGGTCGAACGGCGACGGCCCCGTGGTCGGCGCCTATGCCGAGTACGACGCGGTGCCCGGCAACTGCCAGCAGGCGGCGCCCGCGCCCGGGCCCCGCCCCGGGCTGGGCGTCCACGCCGCGGGGCACACCGACCCGCATTCGGCGCTCGGCATCGGCGCGCTCGGCGGCGTGCTGGCGCTCAAGGCGGCGATGCAGCGCCACGATCTGCCCGGCGCCATCCGCTTCACGGGCGAGCCGGCCGAGAAGGTGCGCGGCTCGAAGCCCATCCACGCGGCGCGCGGCTACTATGACGGACTCGCGGGGATGGTCAGCTTCCATCCCTGCTACATGCTGCCGCTGTCGAACACCGTGCGCTGGGACACGCATTGCGGCGCCGCCTTCAGCCGCATCTACACCTTCGAGTGCCTGGCGCCCGAGACCTGGGCGTGCGACGCCGCCGCCGCGCCGATCCCGCTCGCCCACATCGCCGCCAAGGCGCCGGGCGCCAACGAGGCGCTGGTGGCGATGCTCGCCTCCTCGCGCGCGCTGCAGGGCTCGATGCTGCCCTTTTCCCAGGGCTGGTCGCTGTCGGAGGCGATCCTCAGCGCCGGGCAGGCCACCGCCGACAACCTGCCGCACTCGATCGCCCAGGTGCAGTTCCTGTGGCGCACGCCCACCGTGGAGATGGCCGGGGCGGTGCTGCGCGTGCTCGAGGCCAACGCCGATGCGGCGGCGCGCCTGGCGCACTGCACCTGGCGCGGCGACTGGGTGTCGAAGTCGCGCCCCGGCCTGCCCAACCACGCGCTGGCCGAGGCGTGCTTCACCAACCTGGCGCTCGCCGGGCCGCCGCGCTACGGCGCCGAGGCCGTGTGGCTCGCCCGCGAGGTGCAGGCGGCCTGCGGCGTCGCGCCGATGGAGCAGCCCTTCCTCGCCGCCTGCTCGACGCTGATCGAGCCGCGCGAGGCCGAGGCGGTGCTGCGCCGCGACCTGCCGCCCGCCCAGCTCGGCTCGACCTCGGACGACTACACCGAGATGTGCTGGCACGCCCCGACCGTGCGTCTCTATGTCGGGCGCGCCATGCTCGCGGCGCCGCCGGGCGTGCGCTACCCGGCCTGGGCGATGAACGCGCTGGGCGGCATGCCCGCGACCATCGACCCCACGGTGATCAGCGCGGCGAAGACCGTGGGGCTGACGCTGCTCGACCTGGTCAGCGACGCGGGGCTGCGCGACCGGGCGCGGGCCGAGTTCGAGAGGCGCACGGCGCTGGCGCCGGTCCCGCCGCTGTGCGACTACCCGCCCCCGGTGCATTTCCGCTGGCCGGAATACGTGACCACCCCGCGCGGCGAGGACTGGTGCATCCCGACACCGCCCGCCTGAGCCGCTGCGCTTCCCGCGGCGCCCGGACGCCGGTTGGCGACCCCGTATCGGCCGGCAGGGGCGCGGGGGTGTGCGGGAAGTTCACGCGGACCGGGCGCCGGCGCTTTACACGATTGCTGCGGCGCACTATCTTTTCCCGCAACGCACAAATCACGCTCGCGCGGGCGGACCGCAACGGCTGTCCGGGTCACGGCGGTCGGTCACGGCGGTCGGGCGCGGCGGGCAATGCGGGACCGACCGAATGGAAATCTCGAGCCAGATGGTGCTGTTCGCCAGGGTCGTGGAGGCGGGCAGCTTCTCGGCCGCCGCCCGGGCCGTGGGCCACTCGCCCTCGGCGGTCAGCCGGCAGATCGCGCATCTCGAGGACCGGCTGGGGGTGCGGCTGCTCAACCGCTCGAAGCACGGGCTCGCGCTCACCGAGGAGGGCCGCGCCTTCCACGAGCGCTGCCTCGAGGTGGCCGCCCGCATCTCGGACGCCGAGAGCTTCGTCGCCTCGATGAGCGACCGCCCGCAGGGCGTGCTGCGCGTGGTCTCGACGGTCGCCTTCGCCAAGGCGCAGCTCCTTCCCCTGATGCCGGAGTTTTTCGAGCGCTACCCCGACGTGCGGCTGGCGCTCGAGCTGACCGACCGGCCGATCGACCTCTCCGGCGAGGGCATCGACGTCGCCATCCGCTTCACCGAGCAGATCGACGATTCCTCGGCGATCGCGCGCAAGCTCGCCAGCAATCGCCGGGTCATCTGCGCCGCGCCCGCCTATGTCGCGCGGTTCGGCGCGCCCGAGACAGCCGCCGACCTGGCGCGGCACAACTGCCTCATCCTCTCGACGGTCAGCCGCTGGAACGACTGGCACCTCGACGACCCGGCGACGGGACGCCGCATCAGTCTCACCGGGAATTTCGAGGCGAACAGCGCCGACGGCATCTATCACGCGGTGCTCGCCGGCATCGGCATCGCCCGGCTGTCGAGCTACCTGGTGGGCGACGACATCCGGGCCGGCCGGCTGGTCCGCCTGCTCCCGGACTACGCCGACGAGGGCTCGGGCATCTTCGCGATCTACCCGGAGAAGCGCAACCTCGCACCGAGGGTGCGCGCCTTCATCGACCACCTGGCCGATCATCTCGGCCCCGTCCCGCCCTGGGAGCGCGGGCAGCCGGAAGCTTGAGCCAAAACATGCCGCGCCCCTTTCGCCGGGCGGTGCAGATGCGCATCGCCGCTCATGACCACGCCCTTGCCGCCGCGTCGTCGATCTCGATCAGCGTCGGGCGGTCGGATTGCACCGCTTCGCGCAGCGCGTCGCGCAGATGGGCGAAGCTCTCGGCCTTCAGGGCGTGGCAGCCGAAGCCGCGGGCGATGGTCTGGAAGTCGGGGGTGTAGATGTCGACGCCGATCTGCGGGATGCCGCGCTCGGCCATGTACTGCTTGATCTCGCCGTAGCCGCGGTTGTTCCACAGCAGCACCGGGACGGGCAGGCCAAGCTCCACGGCGGTCGCCAGCTCGCCGATGGTGAACTGGATGCCGCCATCGCCGATCAGCGCCACCACGGGCCGCGCGGGCTGGGCCAGCCTGGCGCCGAAGGCGGCCGGCAAGGCGTAGCCGAGCGTGCCGTAGCCGGTCGACGAGGTGAAGTAGGAGCGCGGCGCGGCGGCCTCCCAGGCGAGGTTGCCGCCATAGACCGGCTGCGTCGAGTCGCCGACGATGATGACCCCGGGCAGCGCCTCGGCGACCTGCTCGAGGAAGCGCTGGTGCACACGATAGTCGGGCCGCAGCAGTTGCGCGAGCCCGGCGCGCATTTCGGCGACGCGGGCTGGGGTGCGGGACTGGCCGGGGGGCTGACCGGGGGGCTGACCGGGGGGCTGACCGGGGGCCTGACCGGGGGCGAAGCCTTCGAGCGCCGCGTGCAGCGCCCGCATCGCCAGCCCGGCGTCGGAGCAGATGGCCACCTCGGGCAGCGCGTTGCGCGTGGTCTGCTCGGCCTCGATGTCGATGCGGATCACCTTTCCGGCGAGCTCGAGGCGGCCGTGGAAGAGGTGCGTGTCGGTCTCGCCGAGCTCGGTGCCGATCGCCAGCACCACGTCGGCCGCCTCCAGCGCGTCCAGCACCGGGCGCTGCGGCAGCGTGCTGCCAAGGCTCAGCGGATGGAAGGGCGGCAGCACGCCCTTGGCGTTGACGGTGAGCGCCACCGGCGCCCCGAGCCGCTCGACCAGCGCGCGGGCGGCGTCGGCCGCGTCCGCGGTGCCGCCGCCGAGGACGACGAAGGGGTCGGCGGCGCCGCGCAAAAGCGCCGCCGCCCGGGCGATCGCGTCGGGGTCGGGCCCCGGGCGCGCGCGGGTGCGGTGCGCGGCGCACGCGAGCGCGTCGCCCGGCGCGGCGATCACGTCGAGCGGCAGCTCGATGTGCACCGGGCCGGGGCGGGCGCTGTCGAAGACCGCGAAGGCGCGGGCGAGCACCGAGGGCAGCTCCGCCGCGCGCAGCACGCTGTGGCTGAACACCGACACGCCGCGCGCCATGGCGCGCTGGTCGGGCAGCTCGTGCAGCCGGCCCTCGCCCAGTCCCAGCTCGTGGGTGTTGTTGACGCTGGAGATCACCAGCATCGGGATCGAGTCCGCGTAGGCCTGGCCCATCGCGGTCAGGATGTTGGTCATGCCCGGGCCGGAGATGATGAAGCAGGCGGCGGGGCGGCCCGAGGCGCGGGCATAGCCGTCGGCCATGAAGCCCGCGCCCTGCTCGTGGCGCGGCGTTATGTGGCGGATGCGGGTCTGCGGCAGCCCGCGGTAGAACTCCACCGTGTGCACGCCCGGAATGCCGAAGACGGTGTCGATCCCGTAGTTCTCGAGGATCTCGACCAGCACCTCTCCACAGGTCGTCATCGCGGCCTCCTTCGCGGGTCAGGTCCGGCAGGCGACGCCCGGCATCACGCAGAGCATCTCGTAGAGCAGGAAGGCGGCGGTGATCGCCGTGTTGCCCGAGGGGTCGTAGGGCGGCGAGACCTCGACGCAATCGGCGCCGACGAGGTCGAGCCCGCGGCAGCCGCGGATGATCTCGAGCGCCTGCACCGTGGTCAGCCCGCCGATCTCCGGCGTGCCGGTGCCGGGCGCGAAGCCGGGGTCGAGCGCGTCGATGTCGAAGGTGAGATAGACCGGCCCCGCGCCCAGCAGCGCGCGCACCTCCTCCATCAGCGGGACGAGCGAGCGGTGCCAGCATTCCTCGGCCGGCACCACGCGCACGCCGAGCGCGCGCGCCCAGTCGAAGTCCTCGGCCGTGTAGCCGCTGCCGCGCAGGCCGATCTGCACCATGCGCGCCGGCTCGATCAGCCCCTCCTCGATGGCGCGGCGGAACGGGGTGCCGTGGGCGATCCTCTCGCCGAACATGTGCTCGTTCACGTCCGCATGGGCGTCGACCTGGATCAGGCCGACGGGCCCGTGCAGCTTGTTCATCGCGCGCAGGATCGGCAGCGGGATGGTGTGGTCGCCGCCCAGGCTCAGCGGCCGGCAGCCATGGGCGAGGATGCCGTCATAGGCTTCCTCGATGATGCGGACGGTGTCGAGGAGGTTGAAGGTGTTGATCGCCACGTCGCCGATGTCGGCCACCTGCAGCGAGTCGAAGGGCGCCGCCCCGGTCGCCATGTTGTAGGGCCGGACCATGCAGGACTCGGCGCGGATCTGGCGCGGGCCGAAGCGGGTGCCCGGGCGGTTCGAGACGCCGATGTCCATCGGCACGCCGACGAAGCACACGTCGAGCCCCTCGGCGGTCGGCTGGGCCGGCAGGCGCATCATGGTGGCGGGCCCGCCGAAGCGGGGCATCTCGTTGCCGCCGAGCGGCTGGTTGAACCTGGCCATTGCGTCTCCTCCCCTCGAAAACGGCGGCGATCAGCGCTGGATGCGCCTGCCGGGCGCGCCCGGCAGACGGTTGCAGGCAGCCCGCGGCGAGCGGCGGGCCGCCCCGGTGACTCCGATCACTCGAAATCTTCGGGCGGCGCGGCGGCGCGGCGGCGCGGGCATGCCCGGCGATGGCTTCGGGATCGATGGCGACGCACGGGGCGCGGGCATGGCGTGAACTCAGCTTGGATCAAGCCGAACTCTGCGCGTTTTGGCGCCCGCAGTCCATCGGGCGCTTCGCGGTTCCCGGCGCGGTCCCCGGT
>DATKCQ010000055.1:0-23505 GCA_035513135.1 Thermohalobaculum sp. | reverse complement strand
GCGATGACCACGCCCTCGGAGACGATGCGCTTGTCGCCGGTCATGTGCTCGCCGACCACGTCGACATAGTCGAACGCGCCGTCCTGCACCGAGAGGATCGTCGCGTCGCCCACCGAGCCGGGCTTGAGCGAGCCGAGCTCGGGGCGCTTCAGCGCCGTGGCGGCGTTGACCGTCGAGCGGCGGATGATCTCGGGCAGCTCGATTCCCATGCAGAGGAACTTCGACATCGTCGTGACCTGGTCGAAGGCCGGGCCGTCGATGCACAGAGCGTGCACGTCCGACGAGATGGTGTCGGGCAGGAAGCCGTTCGCCAGCATGGCGCGCGCCGTCTTGAAGGCGAACGAGCCCTTGCCGTGGCCGATGTCGAAGAAGACCCCGCGCTTGCGGGCCTCGAGCACGGCGGGCTTCACCGTGCCCTGCGCCGTGACCGGCGCGTTCGGGAACGGGCGGAAGCAGTGCGTCAGCACGTCGCCGGTGCGCAGGCGCTCGCAGACCTCCTCGTAGGAAGGCGGCGGCTCGTCGATGTGGACCATCAGGGGCAGGCCGACCTCCTCGGCGGTCTGCAGCGCGTATTCGAAGGGCGCCATGCCCTGGTCGCCCGAGGCGCCACGGCCGAGCCGCACCTTGATGCCGATGATCACGTCGCGGTTGGCCTCGGCGACGGCGGCCGCCTCGCGCGGGGCCATCAGGCGGATGTCCTGGCTCTCGCCCACCATCACGGTCTTCGAGAAGCCGAAGATGCCGGCGAACGAGACGTGCAGGTAGGCGAGGATGCGGACCTGGGAGGGCTCGATCACGTGGCGGCGGAAGCCGGCGAAGTTGCCGGGGCCGGCCGAGCCGGTATCGACCGCCGTGGTCACGCCCGAGCGGCGGCAGAACTCCTCGGCGTCGATGCCCAAGGATGTGCCGCCCCAGTAGACATGGGTGTGCAGGTCGATCAGGCCGGGGCTGACGATGTGGCCCGCGACGTCGCGGACCGCCGTATCCGGCCCCGCCTCCAGCCGTTGCCCGACGGCGGCGACCTTGCCGCCGGCGAAGGCGACATCGAGGACCGCGTCGAGGTTCTGCGACGGGTCGATCACCCGGCCGCCGCGCAGGATCAGGTCGGGGGTCATGGCTTGGCTCCTTCGATGGCTTCGGCCAGCGCCACGATGCGCTCGGCGCGGGCGACGATGGGGTAGTCGACGAACTGCCCGCCGACCCGGATCGAGGCGGCGCCTGCGGCCTCGGCCTTGCGGAAGGCGGCGACGATCTCGCGCGCCCGGGCCAGCTCCTCGGGCGAGGGGCTGAAGACGGCGTTGGCCGGGGCGACCTGGTCGGGGTGGATCACCAGCTTGCCCTGGAAGCCCCACTCGCGCACGCGCAGGCAGGAGGCGCGGAACGCGTCGGGCCGGTCGAGCCGGGCGAACACCGTGTCGATGGGCGGCTCGAGGCCGCCGAGCCGCGAGGCGAGCACGATCTCGGCGCGCACGGCGTCGAGCTCGTGCTCGATGGCGGTCCACTCCATGCCGAGGTCGGTCGTGTAGTCGCCGGCGCCGAACGAGACGCGCGCCACCCGCCCGCCACAGGCGCAGATCGCGCGGGCGGCGGCGTGGCCGCGCGCGGTCTCGATGATCGGCATCAGGTCGACCGCACCCTCGGGCAGCCCGCGGCGGCGCTCGAGCGCGGTGAGCATCCAGTCGGCGGCGCGGATGTCGCCCGCGCTCTCCACCTTGGGCAGCACGATGCCGTCGAGGCCCGCGACCACCACCGCCTCGATGTCGCCGAACGCGAAGGGGGTGTCGAGGGCGTTGACGCGGACATAGGCGCGGCAGGCGCGCGGGCGGGTCAGCGCCTCGACGATGGCGGCGCGGGTGGCCTCCTTCTCGGGGATGGCCACGGCGTCCTCGAGGTCGAGAATCGCCGCGTCGGCGCCGACGGTGAACACCTTCTCCACCCGGCGCGGGTGGTTGCCGGGGGTGAACAGGAAGGTGCGGTTGGGGCCCGTCATCGCGCCCGTCATGCCTTTCCCTTCCTGCGCTCGAGGAACGGGCGCATGTAGGCGGCGGGCTCGCCGGTGGGGAACATGGCGGCGAACTCGTCGATGCTCAGGGCGATGGCGTCCGCCTCGGGCAGGGTCTCCCAGCCGCGCATGATGCGCTTTTGCGCGCGCACCGCGCCGGGGCCGGCGGCGAGGATCGACCCGACGACCTTGCGCGTCTCGGCCTCGAGCGCGTCGGGCGCGACGAGGCGCTGGACGAAGCCGCAGCGCAGCGCCTCCCCGGCGTCGAGCGTGTCGCCGGTCAGCACGATTTCGGCGGCCTTGCCCCAGCCGACCAGGCGCGGCAGCAGGCAGGCCTCGATCACCGAGGGGATGCCGACGCGCACCTCGGGCATGCCGAGGGTGAGCGAGGCGTCCGCGACCCGGATGTCCGCCGCGGCGGCCAGCTCCATGGCGCCGCCGAGGCAGGGGCCGCGCAGCATCGCCACCACGGGGACGGGGATGCGGCGCAGCGCCTCGATCGCCTCGTGCAGCGCGGTGATGAAAGCGCGGCCCGACTCGGCGTCGAGCCCGGCGAGCACCTCGAGATCGGCCCCGGCGGCGAAGGCGCGCCCGCCCGCGCCGCCCAGCACCACGGCGCGCAGGGCGGCGTCGCCGGCGAGCGCCTCGGCCTGCGCCTTCAGCGCCGCGACCACGCCGGGGCTGAGCGCGTTGACCTTCCTGGGGTTGGAGAGGGCGAGCCACGCGACGCGGCCGCCTTGTACCTCCTCGAGCGCGAGTTCCACCGTGCCGATATCGTCCACCTGATCCCCTTCGCTTGTCCGCCGCCGAGTGGTTGCGCTAGAGTCGTCTCGGTGGTCCCTGAATCACCGACACGGCTCCGGCACGTCGCGTTGCCGCGATTTCCGAGCCGCAAAGCGAGTCCGCCTTGCTGGAAATCGCACCAAGGGGACTAAATCGAACTCATCGCGGGGAGACAAGCGCCATGCCCGTCCGTATCGAACCGCTCGAGGGCCCGATCGGCGCCCTGGTGCACGGCCTCGACAGCCGCCGCCCGCTGGGCGACGAGGACTTCGCCACGGTCGAGAAGGCGATGTTCGACCACCTCGCCATCGTCATCCCGGACCTGGAGGAGAACGTCGGCTGGCTGCACGAATTCGGCCGGCGCTTCGGCCACCTGGTGCCGCACGCGCTCGACCAGTACCACCATCCGGACACGCACGAGATCTCGATCATCGCGCGCAACGACGGCACCTCCCATTCGCGCACCACGGGCAAGCCGGCGGGGGCGTTCTGGCACTCGGACCTGAGCTACGAGCGCGAGCCCTCGGACGCCATCTTCCTCTACGCCCAGCAGGTGCCGAGCCGGGGCGGGGACACGCTGGTCGCCAACATGGCGCTGGCCTACGAGACGCTGCCCGAGCCGACGCGCAGGCGGATCGAGGGGCTGACCGCCACGCACCGCTGGGGCTGGAACACCGGCGGCGCGACGCCGAAGTTCACCCCCGAGCAGGAGGCGAAGCACCCCGACGTGGTGCACCCGGTGGTGCGCCCGCACCCGCGCACCGGGCGGCGCGTGCTGTTCGTCAACCCCGGCTACACCATGCGAATCAACGAGCTGCCCGCGGACGAGAGCGCCGAGCTGCTGGCCGAGCTGTTCGAGCACGCGCTGCGCCCCGAGTTCCAGTACCGGCACCGCTGGGCGGAGCGGATGCTGCTGGGCCTCGACAACCGCTCGTCCATGCACTGCGCCATCGACGACTACGACGAGCCGCGCCGGATGCTGCGCATGATCGTGGGCAATACCGAGAAGACGACGCACTGACCGATTGGGCACCGACCCCCATGGATTCGGGCGCGCAGCGCGCGTAGACTCCCCGCCAGAGAAGGGGAGAGCGATGGAGCGCAGGCTGGCCGCGGTGCTGGCCGCCGACATGGCGGGCTACAGCCGGTTGATGGAGATCGACGAGCGGGGCACCCTCGCGCGGCTGATGACCCATCGCAGCGAGCTGATCGACCCGGTCATCGCCAGGAACCATGGCCACATCATCAAGACCACCGGCGACGGCATGCTGGTCGAGTTCGCCTCGGTCGCCGATGCCGTGCGCTGCGCCGTGGAGATCCAGGAGCGCATGAAGCGGCGCAACTCGGACGTGCCCGAGGAGCGGCGCATCGAGTTCCGCATCGGCATCAATCTGGGCGACATCATCTTCGACGAGGGCGACATCTACGGCGACGGGGTGAACGTCGCGGCGCGCATCGAGCAGCTTTCCGAGGTGGGCGGCATCTCGGTCACGCAGGCCGTCTACGAGCAGGTCTCGGACCGCATCGACGTGGCCTTCGAGGAGCTGGGCGAGAAGACGCTGAAGAACCTCACCCGGCCGGTGCGCGTGTGGCGCGTGAAGATGGGCGCGAAGCCGGCGGCGAAGGGCGAGGGGCAAGGCGATGCGGCGGAGTCGCAGGCCGTGGTCCGGCCCGTCGTGGCGGTGCTGCCCTTCGCCAACATGAGCGGCGATCCCGAGCAGGAGTTCTTCGTCGACGGGCTGACCGAGGACATTATCACCGAGCTCTCGCGCCGGCACGAGCTGTTCGTGATCTCGCGCAACTCGACCTTCGCCTACAAGGGCCAGTCGGTGAACCTGCGCGATGTGGCGGGCAAGCTGGGTGCGCAGTACATCGTCGAGGGCAGCGTGCGCAAGGCGGGTGAGCGGGTGCGCGTTACCGTGCAGCTTATCGACACGGCGACCGACGCGCATATCTGGGCCGAGCGCTACGACCGCCGGCTCGACGACATCTTCGAGCTGCAGGACGAGGTGACGGCGGCGATCGCCGCGACCCTGCCGGGCCGGGTCGAGGCGGCGCAGCACGACCGCATCGTGCGCAAGACGACGACCAGCATGGCGGCCTACGAGTGCGTGCTGGCCGCCAAGGTGCTGCACCACCGCAGCACCCGCACCGACAACGCGCGGGCGCAGGAGCTGATCGCCCGGGCCATCGCGCTCGACCCGGACTATGCCCACGCGCATGCCTGGCGCGGCTGCATCCTCGGCCAAACCTGGGTCTATGGCTGGTGCGGGGACCGCGACGCCACCTTCGAGGAGCTGGCGGGCGAGCTGGAGCGCGCGCTGGCGCTCGACGACAACGACGCCGACGTGCACCGCATCCTGGCCGCCATCAACGTCAACCGCGGCGACCTCAACAAGTCGCGCTACCATCAGGAGCGGGCGCTGTCGCTCAACCCCAACTACGACCTGGTCGTGGTGCAGCAGGGCGAGCTGCTGACCTGGCTCGGCCGGGGCGAGGAGGGGATCGAGTGGATCCTCAAGGCGATGAAGCTGAACCCGCACCACCCGGAGCGGTTCTGGAGCCATCTCGGCCGGGCGCACTTCACCGCGCGCCAGTACCACGAGGCGGTCGAGGCCTACATGCACGTCTCGAACATGGACCACGCGCAGCACGCCTTCGTCGCCGCCGCCTACGCCTG
The DNA here is from genome assembly GCA_035513135.1 of Thermohalobaculum sp. Lineage (GTDB taxonomy): Bacteria > Pseudomonadota > Alphaproteobacteria > Rhodobacterales > Rhodobacteraceae > Thermohalobaculum. The sequence goes on along the minus strand of DATKCQ010000055.1, from coordinate 18,040 downwards.
GCTGGGCGACCGCACGGCGGCGGCGGCGCACGCGGCGCGGGTCCGGGCGCTGGCGCCCGAGTTCGACCTCGAGACCTTCCTCGGCACCATGCACTACGCGAGCGAGGACGACCTCGAGCACCTGCGCGAGGGGCTGCGCAAGGCCGGGATCGCGGACGCCTGAGGCCGGCCGCCGGCAGGAGTGCGGACCCCTCCGCTTGCAGGAGAGGGGGGCGCCTCAGGCGGCGCTGTCGGAGCCGTTCTCCTTGGCCAGCTCGACCTTCACCGGCAGCACCTCGGGCTCGTGCACGCGCAGCTGGGTGTTGTCCTCGGCCCAGCTCGCCAGCTTGATCACGACGCCGCTGACGTTCTCCTCCTCGGGGTGCTGCTCGACCACGTTGAGGCCCTCGGCATCCACGAAGAAGGTGTGGTCGCCGAACACCTCGCGGAGCTTGGGCATGGCCGGGTTCTCGTCGGGCAGCGCCTCGACGCCGAGCTGGTCCTCGACGGTGCGCTGCTGCGCGGCGTTGAGTTTCATCTTCGATCTCCTTGTCCGGGGCAGGGGACGCCCAAAGCAAAAGGCCCCGCGCTGAACCGTCGGTTCAGTGCGAAGCCACGCGTCGCTGGGGCCGGCTGAATTGGAACCGGCTGGCTTGCTTGGGGCGTCTCACCAAGATCAAGGTAATGACCCTGCGGCGGGGGTCAACCGCGGGGGGCGGACTCAGGTAGCGGAGCCGGGGACGTTTGAGCCGGGAACCTGGGTGCCGTGGAACAGCACGTTTTCGGGCGGCTCGCCGCGGGCGACGCGCTCGAGGTTGTGGGCGACGAACGCCCAGCGGCGCGCGCGCACCGCGTCGGTGGTGGCGCACTCGTGCGCCGAGCAGATCACGTTGTCGAGCTCGTGGAAGGCATGGGCCGAGGGCCAGACCTCCGCGCCGCCCGGCTCGTTGTAGCGCCACCAGACGTCGATGACGGCGCCGCCGATGCGGCGCCCGGCCAGCGCCGCGTAGAGCGCCGCCTCGTCCACCACGGCGCCGCGGGCGACGTTGATCAGCACGCCGCCGGGCTTCATCGCGGCCAGCCGGCCGGCGTCGATCAGCCCGCGCGTCGCCGCGTTCAGATCGCAGGCGAGCAGCACGAAGTCGCTCCAGCCCAGGAGCTCGTCGAGCCGCTCGGGCGTGCCCAGCCAGTCGAGCTCGGGCGGGCAGGGCAGCTGCGTGCTCCGGATGCCGGCGACGCGCATGCCAAGGGCGCGCGCGCGCAGCGCCACCTCGTGGCCGATATGGCCGTGGCCGACGATGCCCAGCGTGGCGCCGCGCACCTCGCCGTGGCGCGGGCCGGTGGCGACCTGGCGCCCGCCCCAGCCCTCGCGGCGGAAGCGGGCGTCCATGCCGCGCAGCCCGATGCGCCACTCCAGCATGGCGAGCACCACGTATTCGGCGATCGCCGTCTCGTGCTCGTAGACATTGGCGACGGCGACGCCGCGCGGCATGCGCTCCGGCCCGGTCCACTCGGACCCGGTCCAGGGGATCTGGAACAGGCGCAGCCGGGGCACCGGCGGCCAGGGCTCGACCGGCGGGCGGCCGCCGACGATGGAGTCGGCCTCGGCGGCGAGGGGAGCGAAGGCGTCGAGCGGGTCGGCGTCGGGGTGCCAGGCCAGCACCCGCCAGTCCGCGCCCAGCCGCTCGCGCAGGGCGTCGGCGCGCGGCGCGGCGAGGCGGCCTTGCAGCAGGACGGTCGGCATCGTCTCCCCCGGCGCGCGTTTCACCACCACCAGCGCCGCCTTGTGGCCTCGGCGTGCAGCCGCTCGGTCTTCTCGCGCAGCGTCGGCTCGCTGCGCGGGCGCTCGACGCGCAAGACGCGGGCCGCCCCGCCGGCCCCCGCGCGCGCGCCGAAATAGAGCCCGCCGCGCGGCAGGAAATGCCGCTCGTTCAGCGCCATCTTCTCGCGGTCGCGCCGGGTGCGCCCGCGCACCGACCAGACATAGGCGAGGACCAGCGCCGGGAAGGCCCCCAGCGTCGGCACCAGCACCGCTGCGCCCGGCAGCCCGCCGAGCCCGGTGGCGCGGCCGAGAAGCAGCAGCACGCCGGCGGCGAACAGCGCCAGCGCGCCGAGGCCGAGGCCCACCAGGTGGCGCTCGAGCCAGCCGGGCGGGCCGATCTCGCGCTCGAGCGCGTCGATGCGCGCCGCAGCCACCCGCGCCGCCCCGGCCTCGTCGGCGGGCAGGTCGGCGAGGAAGGCCTCGAGCGGCACGGTCGGGCGGTTGGTGGGCCGGCTGGCGAGGCTGCGCATGTCACCGCTCACGGCAGCATCACGACCTTGCCGCGCACCCGGCGCTCGGCGAAGCGGCGGAAGGCCTCGGGCCAGTCGTCGAAGGCGATGCGCTCCGAGATTACCGGCTTCAGCCGCCCGGCCGCGTAGAGCGCCAGCACTTCGCCCATGGCCCGGTCCTTGAGCGTCTGGGCGTCCTCGCGGCCCGAGGCGAGCGGCGAGCCGATCGCGGTGAGCCGCTTGACCAGCAGGTAGTTCGCCTTGATCTCGGGGATGCGGCCCGAGGCGAAGCCGACGATGGCGATGCGCCCGCCCGGCCGGATGGCGCGGAGCGCGGCGTCGAACACGTCACCGCCCACCATGTCGACCACGACATCGACGCCTTCGCCGCCGGTGAGCGCGAAGACCTGCGCGCGCAGGCTGTCGCGCAGGTTCTCGGCGGCGAGGTCGACGGTGCCCTCGGCGCCGTTGGCGCGGGCGAGCGCGGCCTTGTCGTCGCTGGTGACGCCGCCGAGCACCCGCAGCCCGCGCGCCGCGCCGAGCTGCACCATGGCGAGCCCGACGCCGCCCGAGGCGCCGGTGATCAGCACGCGCTCGCCGGGCTGCGCGCCGGCGTTCTCGATCATCGAGATCCAGGCGGTGAGGTAGACCAGCCCGAAGGCCGCGCCGTCCTCGAAGCTCATGGCCTCGGGCATGCGCCACACGCCGGTCTCGGGTGCCCGGGCCAGGGTGGCGAAGGCGCCGGCGCGCATGTTGGCGAGCACCCGGTCGCCGGGGGCCGCGCGGGTCACGCCGGCGCCGACCGCGCGCACCACGCCGGCGCAGTCGAAGCCGGCGATGAAGGGGCGCTCGGGGCGGTGCTGGTAGCGGCCCTCGACCATCAGCAGGTCGGGGAAGTTGAGGCCCATGGCGCGGGTCTCGATGATCACCTCGCCGGGCGCCGGCTCGGGATCGGGCCACTCGCGCAGGGCGTGGCTCTCATAGGGTCCGAACTCCTCGACGACGAGCGCGCGCATCAGCCGGCCTCCAGATAGGTGCGGGTGATCCAGTCGGCGACCAGGGCGGGGCGGTCCGCGCCCTCGATCTCGACGGTCACCTGCCAGTGCAGCGTCGCCTCGCCGGGGGCGGTGCGCTCGACGCCGGTCAGCCGGAAGCGGCCGCGGATGCGGGCGCCCGCTGGCACCGGCGCGACGAAGCGCACCCGGTCGAAGCCGTAGTTCACGCCCATCCGCGTGCCGGCGATTCGCGGCCGCGCCTCGCGGGCGAAGCGGCTGAGCAGCGAGAGCGTCAGAAACCCGTGCGCCACCGTGCCGCCGAACGGGGTCGCGGCGGCGCGCACCGGGTCGACGTGGATGAACTGGTCGTCGCCGGTGAGCGCGGCGAAGGCGTCGATCTCGCCCTGCGTCACGGGCACCCAGCCCGAGACGCCGAGCTCGCGCCCCGCGAGCCCGGCGAGCTCGTCGAGGGTCACCGTGCCGGGCGTCATGTGGCCTTGCGTTCCAGACTCCATGCCTGCCTCTCCCCGCGGCTCGCGGTGCTCGTTCCCCGTCTAGCCGAGCCGGCGCCGCCCCTCAAGCTTCGATGGTTTGTCGGGGGCTTTTCGGGTGCCTTTCGGGGGCCTCTCGGGCGAATGGTTTGACATTTTCGCGCGCCGGGCGACATTGGCCCGGCCCCGGCCCGCCCCCTTTGCCAGGAGATGCACGATGAGCCCCGATCACCCGCTTTCCCGCGTCCGCACACTGCTGTTCGACACTTTCGGAACGGTGGTCGACTGGCGCGGCTCGATCACCCGCATGGGCGAGCGGCTGGCCGCCGCCAAGGGCATCGACCAGGTGGACTGGGAGGCGTTCGCGCGGGCCTGGCGGGCCGGCTACCGCCCCGGCATGCAACGCGTCATCGAGGGCAAGCGCGGCTGGACGCCGATCGACGTGATCCACCGCGAGCGGCTCGAGGAGATCCTGCCCGAATTCGGTCTCGCCGGCGCCTTCTCCGAGGCGGAGAAGGCCGACATGACCCTCATGTGGCACCGGCTCGACCCGTGGCCCGACTCGGTGCCGGGGCTGTTGCGGCTGCGCCGGGGTTATCTGGTCGGCCCGCTCTCGAACGGCTCCACGGTGCTGCTCGCCAGCATGGCCAAGCGCGCCGGCATCCCCTGGGACCTGGTGATCTCGTCGGACGTGGTGCGCGCCTACAAGCGCCAGCCGCAGGCCTATCTCGGCGCCTGCTCGGCGCTGGGTATGGAGCCGGGCGAGGTGATGATGTGCGCGGCGCACAACGACGACCTGGAGGCGGCGCGCAGCCACGGCCTGCGCACCGCCTACATCAACCGGCCCTACGAGTACGGCGCCGATCAGAAAAAGGATTTCGGCGCCGATGCCGAGTGGGACATCGTCACCGACCACATCGGCGGGATCGCCGACGCGCTGGGCCTCTAGCTCGCGTGGTTGGGGTGCGGCCGGGGGCTAGCCGTCCCGGCTCGCCGGCGCGCGGTCCGCGTCCATGGTGACCGCGGGGGCGGCCGCGGCCTGGCCGTTCATCGGCGCCGTGTCGAGCATGGCGCCCAGATAGACGTCCTGGATGAGCATGACGCCGAGCAGCAGGAGGCCCGCCCCGAGGACGATCCAGTCGATGCCCATGCCGCCCTTGCCGTCCTTGACGAAGCTGGAGATTCTGCTCATTTGCCACCTCCCTGAAACCGCCCCCTGACAACCCAAGATAGTGACCGCTTGCCCAAGATCAACCAAAATCTGGCCATATTTCAAACACAGACCGTTCACTAATTGTTTCCGCGAGGTTGTCCGGCGAGGGTTTCCGCGCAGCAGCCGGACCGCTCGCCCCGCCAGCGGCGGATTCGCCCGGGGGGTCCGCGCGCCCCGAGGCGCCACTGGATGCCGGCGCCGCGGGCCGGTATGAGGGGGCGGCAGGATCCGCAGGCGACCGAGGCCGAACAGGAGACCCCATGCGCAGCCATCGAATCGCCGCCATCCCCGGCGACGGCATCGGCGCCGAGGTGATCGGGGCCGGGCTCGAGGTGCTGGAAGCGCTCGCCGCGCGCGACGGCGGGTTTGGCGTCGAGGCCGAGCGTTTCGACTGGGGCACCGAGCGGTATCTGCGCGAGGGCGCGATGATGCCGGCCGACGGGCTGGCGCAGCTCAAGCCCTTCGACGCCATCCTTTTCGGCTCGGCGGGCGACCCGCGCGTGCCGGACCATTTGACGCTGTGGGGCCTGCGGCTCGCGATCTGCCAGCCCTTCGACCAGTACGCCAATGTGCGCCCGGCGCGCATCCTGCCCGGCATCGAGAGCCCGCTCAGGGGCGTCGGCCCCGATGACCTCGACTGGGTGATCGTGCGCGAGAACACCGAGGGCGAGTATGCCGGGGCCGGCGGCCGGGTGCACCAGGGGCTGCCGCTCGAGACCGGGATCGACGTCTCCGTCTTCACCCGCGCCGGGGTCGAGCGGGTGCAGCGCTTCGCGCTGGAGCTGGCGCGCTCGCGCCCGAGGAAACACCTGACGCTGGTGACCAAGTCCAACGCCCAGCGGCACGCCATGGTGATGTGGGACGCGGTGTTCGAGGAGCTGCGTGCCGACTACGGGGACGTGACCACCGAGCGGGTGCTGGTCGATGCCATGACCACGCGCATGGTGCTGAAGCCGCAGGCCATCGACACCGTGGTCGCCACCAACCTGCACGCCGACGTGCTGAGCGACCTCGCGGCGGCGCTGACCGGCAGCCTCGGGCTGGCGCCCACGGCGAACCTCAACCCCGAGCGGCGCTTTCCCTCGATGTTCGAGCCGATCCACGGCTCGGCCTTCGACATCATGGGGCAGGGCATCGCCAACCCGATCGGCGCCTTCTGGTCGGCCTCGATGATGCTCGAGCACCTGGGCGAGGCGCAGGCCGCCGCCGCTCTGATGGCCGCCATCGAGCGGGTGACGGGCGAGGGGCGGGTGCGGCCCCGCGATCTCGGCGGCGAGGCGACGACCGCCGAGGTGACGCACGCGGTGATCGGGGCAATCGAGGGCGCCAATGCCTGACGGGTGATGCGGGCGCGGCGGGGTGAACCCCGCCCTGCACGCGTGTCACGCTCCGCGCTCCGGCGCTCGGGGGCGCCCGGGGGCGCTCGGGGGGCCGCCTCAGAAGTTCAGCGAGATGTCGCGGTGCACCGCCGAGCAGCTCGCCACGTAGAGCGCCTGTTTCTCGGGCAGCCGCCGCTGGCTGCGCAGGCCGATGGTGTCGCGGATCGCCGCCTCGTAGGCCACCAGCCCCGGCTTGATCGTCTCCTCGGCCTGGCGGCGCCATTCGAGCTCTTCCGCCGCCACCGTCATGGCCTGCGTGAGCCGCTGGTAGGCTTCGCGCATGTTGACCGGCGGGCGCACCGCCTGCTCGACCTGGTCCAGCGCGGTGGCGATGTCGTCCTCGCCGGGCAGGCCGCGGGCCTCGGACTCGAGCTGGCGAATGCGCTCGGGCAGGGTCGCGCGGTCCATCTGCAGGAACTCCGCCTGGAACTCGGTGAGCCGCGCGTGCAGCGCCTCGATCGCTTCGGTCGCCTCGAGCACCGCCAGCGCCTCGGCCGCCGGCGGGTAGGCCTGGTCGACCGCCCGGCGGTAGTTGCGCCGCGCCGTGCGCTCGGCGCGGGTGTGCTCGAGGAAGGTCTCGTGCGCTGCCTCCCAGTCGGGCGGGATCTCGGCCCGGAGCGCCTCGATCTCGGCCTCGTGCTCGGCGCGCTCGGCCTCGGCCCGGAGCAGCGAGTCCACGTTGCCGCGGGCGCGGCGGATGCGGGTGCTCAGCTCCGCGATCTCGTCCTCGAGCTGGCGGATGTCGCTCTCGACCTGGCGCACCTCGCGGTGCAGCGGCCGGTAGGCGGGGGCGTGGTCCTCGACGTTCGCCTCGGCGCGCTTCGCCGCCTCGAGCAGCTCGAAGGCGCTCGCCGCGTGCTCGAAGCTCTCATGCAGGTCCTCGCGCAGCGCCTCGGGCAGGGGCGAGAGGTCGAGCGCCCGCGCCGCCTCGATGGCCGCGCGGATCCGCGAACCCCGCTCCTGGAATTCGTCCCACACATACTCCTCGATGCAGTATTGCAGGCGCGGGTTCACCGGCGGCGGCGCCGTCTCGCCGGTCAGGGAGATGCGGTTGGGCAGGTAGTTCACCAGCGGCGGATTCCAGCCGACAATGCCGAGCGCCACGAGCTGCAGCGCGATGAAGGCGATGACGCCGCGGTAGATGTGCACGGTGCTCACCTCTGGCGGCGCCACCCCGCGCAGGTAGAAGAGCGCGAAGCCGAAGGGCGGCGTGAGGAACGAGGTCTGGATGTTGAGCCCGATCATCACGCCGAGCCACACCGCGGAGATGTTGGCCGAGGGGTCGGCCAGCAGGATCGGCGCCACGATCGGCACCACGACAACGGCGATCTCGATGAAGTCGAGAAAGAAGCCGAGCAGGAAGATCACCGCCATCACGGTGATGAACTTCGACCAGAAGCCGCCGGGCATCTGCTCGAGGAACTCCCTGACGAACTCCTCGCCGCCGAAGCCGCGGAAGGCCGAGGTCAGCATCGCCGCGCCCATCAGGATGACGAAGACCAGCGCCGTGGTCTTGGCCGTCTCGATCATCACGCCGGTGAGCGTGTCGTCGGTGCGGTAGGCGCGCCAGGCGCTCCACGCCAGCGCCGCGCTCAGCCCGGTGACGCCGAGGGCGGCCAGACCGACGCCGAGCATGTCGGCCGTCGTGTTTATCGTGCGGATGTTGGTGTTGAAAAGGGCCGTAACGAGGAAGATCAGCGCCAGCGAGGCCACCGCCAGGGCCACCGGCAGGAACGTGTCGCGCCGGCCGGGTACGAGCCGGTAGCCCGCCATGATCAGCGCGCCGGCGGCGCCGATGGCGCCCGCCTGGTTCACCGTGGCGATGCCGGCGATGATCGAGCCGAGCACCATGATGATCAGCGCCAGCGGCGGCACGAGGATCAGCGCCACCCGCACCGCGAAGCGCCGGTCCATGCGGCCTTCGAACGGCACCGGGGGTGCATGGCTCGGCCTGAGCAGGGCGAAGCCCAGGATGAAGGCCATGTAGATGCCGACCAGCACCAGCCCGGGAATCATGGCGCCCATGAACATCTCGCCCGCGCTGGTCGAGGAGACGTCGAACTCCGACGGTATGCTCACCTCGCCCGTCGAATCGCGGTACATCGTCTTGCGCTGGGTGGAGGCCTGGTCCACCGATGCCGAGAGCTGGTCGGCCAGGATGATCAGCACGATCGAGGGCGGGATGATCTGCCCGAGCGTGCCCGAGGCGGCGATCGTGCCGGTCGCCAGCGGCTTCGAGTAGTTGTGCCGGAGCATGGCGGGCAGCGAGATCAGCCCCATCGCCACCACGGTGGCGCCGACGATGCCGGTGGTGGCGGCGAGCAGGGCGCCGACGAACACCACCGAGATGCCGAGGCCCCCCGGGATCGGCCCGAAGAGCTGGGCCATGGTGACCAGCAGGTCCTCGGCGATGCGCGAGCGCTGCAGCATGATCCCCATGAAGATGAACAGCGGAATGGCGATCAGCGTGTCGCGCTCGGCCTCCCAGTAGATGCCGCGGAAGTTGGTGACCCCGGCGCTCAGCCACTGCACCGGGCCGCCCTCGGAGAAATAGGCGGAGTTGTCGCCCTCGAACAGCCAGCCCGCCAGCGCCGCGCAGCCGACGGCGAGGATCGCCGAGCCGGGCAGGGCGAAGGCCACCGGGTAGCCCGAGCCGAGCGCCAGCACCATCAGCACGATCAGCAGCAACAGGAAGTAGAGTTCCATGCGGGCCGGTCCTCAGGCGATGTGGCTGACGTGGTGGTCTTCGTGGCCGCCGGGATCGCCGCGCATGTCGGCCACCGACTCGAACAGCTGGACGACGAACTGCAGCATCATGGTCACGGCGAAGACCCCGAGGCAGCCGGCCATCAGGTACTTCACGTACATGCCGAAGCCGGTGAGCGTGCTCTCGAAGATCAAGAGCGGCGCGTTGATGATGCTGGTGCGGTCCCAGAAGCCGACCAGCAGGATCGTCCAGCACATGGTCATGCCGAGCAGGATCGCGCCCCAGGCGTTGACCCGGCCCTGCGCGCGCCGGGGTTTCCCGGCGTAGAGCACGTCGACGCGCACGTGGCCGTCCTCGAGCAGGGTGTAGGCCGAGGCGAACAGGAACAGCCCCGCGTACCACAGCCGCACCAGGTCGGCCATGAAGGCCTGCTCGTAGGAGAAGATGAAGCGCGAGAAGACGATCAGCAGTTCGGCGACCACCACCATCAGCGCCAGCCAGTGAAAGCCGAGCGTGCGGGTGAAGCAGGCGATCAGGACGCCGAGCGCCATCGCCGGCAGGTGGACATAGGGCCCGCGGAAGTTCGAGCGCGCCATGGCACGGGCGGTCTCGTCATCGAACACGGTGGGCAGCAGCCCCTCGACGCGCATGAACGAGATGGCGATATCGGCGACGCCGACCAGCAGCACGGCCCAGAAGGCGGCGCGCACGATGAAGATGTTCAGGTCATTGACCGCCTTGGCGTCGGCGCGCAGGCTGCGGCGCGGCGTGCGCAGCACCTGCACGACGGCGGCCAACGGCAGCGCCAGGTAGATCGCCGCCTGCACCCAGCTCCAGAGCCCGACCTCGCCCTGCTCGCCCCAGACCAGCGGCGCGAGGCCCGGGACGCCCATGTAGAACGAGAGGAAGACGTTGGAGAGGAACGCCACCATCGCGGCCAGCATCAGCCAGCCGAACATCCGGACGAGCCGGGCCGGTCCCCGGTCCGTGCCTGATGCGGACTCCATCACGTCGGCCATCTGCGCGATCCCCCGACCTCCCCGGATTCACCGACCCGCGATCCCCCGATAACGAGAGGTTCGCCGGACGGAGCCGCAGCCCCGTCCAGCGTCGTCCCGGCCGCGTCAGGTTACCGAAAGCGCCCCGGCGGGAGCTTGCGGCAGGCGGCCGGCGGTGGCCGTCGTCACTGGCCGACGAGGTTGCGCACGGCGTCCGCGAGCGCCCGCACCTCGGGCGGACAGCCGGCGCCCGCGGCCATGCCGCCACCCGCCGCGCTTGCCTCGCCGATGCCGAGCGCGCGGTTGCGCTTGACCGAGTAGCTCACGTCGGCGTGGGTCAGCCAGTTGCCGACCTCGCGCCGGGTCGCGTCGACGGCGTCGTAGACGCGCTTGGCCAGGTCGCTGTGCTCGCGCGCCACCTCGAACACCTCCTGCGCCGCCTCGGCGAAGGCCCCGTAGACCTCGTCGTTGAACTCGCGCAGCTCGACGCCGTGCTCCTCCACCAGGCGGCGCAGGTACTCGCCGTTGTTGGCGTTGGTCTCGGCCATGGTGCGGATGTTCTCCTCGGCGCAGGCCGACTTGATGATCTCCTGCTCGTTCTTGGCGAGTGTGCTCCACCAGGCCTTGTTGATGCCGAGGGCGACATGGCCACCCGGCTCGTGCATGCCCGGCCAGTAGTAGTACTGGGCCGCCTCGTAGAACTTGAGGAAGTAGTCGTTCCACGGGCCGACCCACTCGGTGGCGTCGATGGCGCCGGAGACCAGGTTCTCGTAGATCTGTGCGCCCGGCAGCGCCACCGGCGAGGCGCCGAGGCGCGCGTAGACGTCGCCGCCGTCCCCGGGGATGCGCATCTTCAGGCCCTTGAGGTCGTCGGGCGAGTTGATCTCCTTGTTGAACCAGCCGCCCATCTGCACGCCGGTGTTGCCCATGGCGAAGTTGATCAGCCCGAACTGGTCGGCGACCTCGTCCCACAGCTCCTGCCCGCCGCGGCCGTAGATCCAGGCGGCCTGCTCGGACGCCACGAGGCCGAAGGGGATCGAGGTGAACGGCACGAAGGCCTGGTGCTTGTCCTTCCAGTAGTAGTCGGCGGCGGTGTAGGCCTGCGCGTTGCCCGAGGCGACCTCGTCGAACGAGTCGAAGGCGCCCACGCGCTCGCCCGCGGCGTAGTACTGCACGCGGATCGAGCCGTCGGTCAGCTCCTCGATGCGTGCGGCCAGGCGCTGCGCCGGGATGCCGAGGCCGGGGAAGTCGCGCGGCCAGGTCGAGACGATGACCATGTCCTTGGCGGCTTGCGCCACCGCCGGCGCGGCCAGCGTGGTGGTGGCGGCGGCACCGGCGCCGATTGCGGCGCCCCTGATGAATTCGCGGCGTTTCATTGATCTACCTCCCGGTTGGTTTGGATTGCCGACGGTCGAGCGAAAGCGGCAACACACGGTTCCTGGTTGTGGCTCCCTCGTCGCGCGCAGGTTTTGCTGCATCGCCGCGTGGACTTTATCGGGCGGGTATGGGGTCCGCAAGCGTTTGGGCACGGGCCGACGCGGAATATGCGCGCGCGCCCCGCGACGCTCCGCCGCCGGGATGCGGCCTGCGTCGCGCGCCGTGCGCTGCGCAATCGCCAAGGCGAATTCGGCGATCCCTGAATCGCCCAATCCGCCTCGGGGTGTCGAGTTGCCGCGATTTCCGGGCCGCAAGGTGCGTTCACCCTGCCCGAAATCGCTCTCTAACCCGCAGCGCGCCCCGTCCGGCGCTCGCGGTGCAGCGTGTAGATCGCCGCGCCGACGATCACCCCGGCGCCGAGGAAGGTGCGCGGCTCGGGCCACTCGGCGAAGATCGCGAACCCGAGCAGCAGCGCGAACACCAGCCGGCTGAAGTCGAGCGGCGCCAGGGCGCTGGTCTCGCCGGCCCTGAGCGCCAGGATGTTGATGTACTGCCCGGCCGCGGAGACCAGCCCGATGGCGAGCAGCAGCCCGGCCTCGCCCGGCGTCGGCGTGCGCCAGAAGAACAGCATGGGCACGAACATCAGCACCCCCACGCCGATCGCCTGCCAGGCGAGGATGGTCACCGGCCGGTCCACCCGGCTGAGCCGCCGGATCAGCACCAGCACCAGCGCCACCATCGCTGCCGAGCCGATCGAGGCCAGGCCATAGAGGCTGAACTCGCCCGACCCGTGGGGCCACAGGATCACCAGCACGCCGGCGAAGCCCGCCGCCAGCGCCGCCCAGCGCCGGGCGCGCACGATCTCGCCGAGCAGGAACATGCCCGCCACCGTCATGAAGAAGGTCTTGGTGAAGCCCAGCGTGGTCGCCACCGCCAGCGGCAGGTGGATCACCGCGCTGAACCCCAGCGTCATGGCCCCGAAGGCCAGGAGGATGCGGGCGACCTGCAGGTCGGGGCGCGCCGTGCGCAGCGCGCCGGGGAAGCCGTGCCAGAGCACCGGCGCCGCCACCGCGGCCATGGTCAGCTGGCGAAAGAACAGGATCTCGGTGACGTGCAGGCTCTGCCCGGCCAGCTTGATCAGCGCCAGCATCACCGAGAGCAGCGCCGCCCCGGCGAGGTACCACAGCCCGCCGCGCAGGTTCGCCGGCAGAAGCTCCCAACGCGCCTGCACCCGCGCCGGCCAGCGGGGCACCCCCTCCGCCGCCGTCCCCGGCGCCGCGCCCGGCTCGAGCGAGGGGTCGGGCACGGCTCAGCCCTGCGCGCGGGGCGGCGGCATCGGGATCGCCGCGACCGTCGGCAACGCCTCCGCGCGCCACAGCGCGGCGGCCAGCGTGCGGACCGGTCCGGCGCCGGGCTCCGGCACCGCCAGCATGTGAAACTTCTCGCCGATGTCCCCGTCGTTCAACGGAAAATCCGGATCTCCCCGCCGCGTCGGCTGGCGTTGGCGGTGCACCCCGCCGTCGCGCGTGGTGACCCGCACCTCGGCGCCGCGCAGCGCCGGGAAGGCGGCCTCCGCCTCGGCGTCGGGCGCCAGCGCGACGCCATGGCGCGCAGTCTCGGGCGGCGGATGGTTCGCCAGACCGGCGGCGAACGCGGCGAATGTCCCGGCAACGGTCATCGGCGCTCCCGCAGCGCCTGCCAGACCCGGGCGGGCGTCGCCGGCATCTCGAAATGCGCCACGCCCAGCGCATCGCACACGGCGTTGACCACGCAGACCAGCGAGCCCACGGTGCCAGCCTCGCCCACGCCCTTGGCGCCCACCGGGTTCACCTTGGTCGGCACCTCGCGGGTCTGAAGCACCGGCTCGGGCATCGTGTCGGCGCGCGGCATGGCGTAGTCCATGAAGCTGCCGGTGAGCGGCTGGCCGTCCGCATCGTAGACCATCTGCTCGAGCAGCGACTGGCCGGCGCCCTGCGCGATGCCGCCGTGCATCTGGCCGGTGAGCATGGTCAGATCCATCACCCGGCCGACGTCCTCGACCACGGTGTAGCGGCAGACCTCGAGCGCGCCGGTCTCGGGGTCGATCTCGATCTCGCAAACATGGCAGCCATTGGGGAAGGTGACCTTCTCGGGCGTGAACTTCGACTGGCCGGCGAGCGGCGTGCCGCGCCTTGAAGCCTCCGCCGCCACCTCGGCGAGCGGCACGGCATGGTCGGTGCCCGCCACCCGGAAGGCGCCGTCGGTGAACTCGATGTCGGCGGCGGCGGCCTCGAGCATCTCGCCGGCCAGCTCGCGGCCCTTGTCGATCACCGCGCGGATCGCCAGCGTGGTCGAGGAGCCGCCCGTCGGCGTCGAGGCCGAGCCTCCCGAGCCGCGCCCGCCGGGAAGATCGTCCGTGTCGCCCTGGGAGTAGCGCACCTTGTCGCGCTCGAGCCCGAGCGCGCTCGCCACCATGTCGATGAACATGGTCTCGAGCCCCTGGCCGGTGGACATCACCCCGGCATGGATGGTGGCCGAGCCGTCGGCGTGGATGGTGACGCGGGCGTGGTCGGTGCCGGGGTTGGCGAACGGCCCGCCGGCCACCTCGATCGGGTTGGCGAAGCCGATGCCGCGCAGGCGGCCGCGCGCTTTGGATTCGGCTTTGCGATCTGAAAATCCCTTCATATCAGCTAGTTCTGCTGCCATATTCATGTTCGCTGAGAACTCGCCGCAGTCGTATTCGAACATGAACCCGGTGTCGTAGGGCATCGCCTCGGGCGGGATCAGGTTGCGCAGGCGAAGCTCGAACGGGTCCATGCCGAGGTCGCGCGCCGCGAGGTCGATGAGCCGCTCGATCACGTAGGTCGCGTCGGGCCGCCCGGCGCCGCGGTAGGGGCCAAGGGTGTGGACGTTGGTGAAGACGCCGTGCGCCGTGGCCGCGGTCGGGCCGAGCCGGTAGACGCCGGAGATCCCGCCGATGTTGCCGAGCCCCGAGGCCAGCGTGCGCTGCGCCAGATAGGCGCCGATGTTGAAGTCGAAATGCGCGGTGAGCCCGAGCAATTTGCCCTCGTCGTCGAAGCCCAGCGTGGCGCTGACCGTGGTGTCGCGTCCGTGGTCGTCGGTGAGGAATCCTTCGCTGCGGTCGGCGACCCATTTCACCGGGCGCTCCAGCCGGCGCGCCGCGTGGAGCGCGAGCACGTCCTCGACATAGGCCCCCGCCTTCATGCCGAACGAGCCGCCGATGTCGGGGGTGACGACGCGCACCTGCGCGGGCTCGACCTCGAAGATCTTCGCCAGCGCCCCCTTCAGCCCGTGCGGGCTCTGGTTCGAGGCGTGCAGCACCAGCCGGCCGTCGCGCACCTCGCCGACGCAGCCGCGCGGCTCCATCGAGTGCGCCAGCACGCGGGTCACGTGGCTCGCGAGCGTCACCCGGCGCGGCGCGGCCTCGACGGCCTGGCGCGCGGCCTCGCGGTCGCCGCGCTCCCAGACGAAGGCGATGTTGTCGGGCACATCGTCCCACACGGCCGGCGCGCCGTCGGCCCTGGCGGCGCGGGCGGTGACCACGGCGTCGATGTCGTCGAGCTCGATCTCGATGAGCTCGGCGGCGTCGCGCGCCGCCATGCGGGTCTCGGCGACGACGAACGCCACGCCCTCGCCGGTGAAGCGGGCGCGGCCCGTGGCGAGCACCGGGCGGGCCGCCTGGAAGGCCTGCTCGCCGTCGCTGCCGGGCAGCGTCACGCCGCAGGGCAGGTGGGTGGGCGCGCCCTCGGAGGCGAGGTCTTCGGCGGTCCACACGCCGAGCACGCCCGGCGCCTCGCGCGCCGCGCGCGCGTCCACCGAGCGGATCACGCCGGGCATCGGCGCGCGCGCCAGCGCGGCGTGCGCCATGCCCTCGAGCCGGATGTCGTCGACATAGCGCCCGCGCCCGGCGACCAGCCGCGCGTCCTCGATCCGCCCCTGGAAGCTGGCGTTGTGCATGGTGGTCTCCCTCGCTGTCGGTTCCCACGTCGCGGTCTGTGCCGATCGCCTCTCCCCCGGCCCCTCTCCCCGGGGGAGAGGGGGGCGCGAGGCGCTGGCGCCGGGCGTCCCCCTTCCCTTGGGAGGGGGGTCAGGGGGGAGGCTTGGATGTCAAGTCACCGCCCCTCGAACTGCGGCCTGCGCTTTTCCATGAAGGCGCGGCGGCCCTCGCGGTAGTCCTCGGAGGCGAAGCAGGCGGCGACCATGTCCTCGCAGCTCGCGAGGTCGCGCGCCTCCGGATCGGCCAGCACCTGGCCCGAGATGAACTTCATCGCCTTGACCGTCAGCGGGGCGTTCGCCGCGATCTCCTTGGCCACCTCGTCAGCCGCCGCCTCGAGCCGGTCGAGCGGCACCACCTCCTGCGCCAGCCCCATGCGTAGCGCCTCCTCGGCGCCGATGCGCCGCGCGGTATACATCAGGAACCGGGCGTTGCCGGCGCCCACCGCGTCGATCAGCCGCCGGATCGCCTCGAACGGATAGCCCAGCGCCAGCCTGGCCGCCGGCATGCCGAAGCTCGCCTTGTCGGAGGCGATCCGGATGTCGCAGCAGCAGGCGAGGTTCAGCCCGCCGCCGATGCAGTAGCCGTGGATCATCGCGACCACGGGCTTGGGGAACGCCTCGATGCGGGCGTAGACCGCGCGGGTGCGCTGGTTGTAGTGCGCCTGCGCCTCGGCGGTGCCGCGGCTCTTCTCGAACTCCGAGATGTCGGCGCCCGAGACGAACGAGCGGCCGCCCGCGCCCGAGACCACCAGCACCCGGATCCCGGGGTCGGCCTCGAAATCGGCGAGGATGCGCTCGGCCGCTTCCCACATGTCCAGGGAAACGGCGTTCTGCTTTTCCGGGTTGTTGAAGACCATGTGGCCGACGGCGCCCTCGCGCCGCGCGAGCATCTTCTCGCTCGATGTCTCGGTCATGGGGGAAGCCCCTTCCGTCATACGATGTTGCGCGCGCGCAGCGCGGCGATGCCGGCCGCATCGAGGCCGAGCTCGCCGAGGATCTCGTCGGTGTGCTCGCCCCGGTCCGGCGGGTGCGCGGCCATGTGCGTGGGCGTGCGGCTCATGGCGAGCGGCTGGCCCACCAGATGCGTGCGGCCGAAGGGCAGGGTGTCGATTCCGGCGGCGAGGCCCAAGTGCTCCACCTGCGGGTCGGCGAACACCTCGTCCACCCGGTAGGCCGGGCCGCTGGGCACGCCGGCCTCGAGCAGCGCCTCGACCAGCTCGGCCGAGGCCCATTCCTTGGTCGCCTCGGCAATGACCGCGTTGAGCGGGTCGCGGTTCTCCTTGCGCTTGTACTGGTCGGCGAAGCGGGGGTCCTCGGTCCACTCGGGATGGCCGAGCGCCTCGGCGCAGCGGCGCCAGATCACCTCGCCCGAGACGGCGATGTTCACCGCGCCGTCCGCCGTGGGATAAAGGTTCGTCGGCACCGAAGTCGGGTGCTCGTTGCCGGTCTGCGGCGGCACCTCGCCCTCGACCAGCCAGCGCGCCGCCTGGAAGTCGAGCATGAAGATCTGCGCGGCGAGCAGCGAGGTGTCGATCCACTGGCCCTCGCCCGACTTCTCGCGCTCGATCAGGGCGATCAGCACGCCCTGCGCCGCGAAGTGCCCGGCCGAGAGGTCGGCGACGGGGATGCCCACGCGCATCGGGCCGCGCCCCGGCTCGCCGGTGATCGACATCAGCCCGCCCATGCCCTGGGCGATCTGGTCGAAGCCGGGGCGCCTGGCATACGGCCCGTCCTGGCCGAAGCCCGAGATCGAGGCGAGGATGATGCGCCGGTTGACGGCGCGCAGCGCGGCGTAGCCGATGCCCAGCCGGTCCTTCACGTCGGGGCGGAAGTTCTCGACCACCACGTCCGCGCGTTCGACCAGTCGAAGGAACAGCGCGCGCCCCTCGGCCTCCTTGAGGTTGAGGGTGAGCGAGCGCTTGTTGCGGTGCAGGTTCTGGAAGTCGGCGGTGGCGCGGCCGGCGCCCAGCGCGCCGTCGGCCTCGAGGTTGCCGGGCATCTCGATCTTGATGACGTCGGCGCCCCAGTCGGCGAGCTGGCGCACGCAGGTCGGCCCGGCGCGCACGCGGCTCAGGTCGAGCACCCGCACATGGTCCAGCGCGGCCGAGGCCGGGTTGTGCGGCATGGGGCGTCTCCTCCCGGGTGGCTCCCGCGCTCACGGGCGGCGCGGGCGGTGCCCCACTTTACGGAACGCCACCCGCCGCGCAACGCTCATCCACCCATCGATCAGGCAGGTGATGGCGGGCGGGTCCCGCCGTCACTCCAGCTCGGCCGCCAGCGTCACTTCGATCGAGCCGAGCGCCATCGACACCGGGCACTCGCGCTTGGCTTTCTCGGCCAGCTCGTCGAACTTCGGCTTCTCGATGCCGGGCACCTTTGCCTTCAGCGTCAGCGCGCTCTCGGTGATGCCCTTGCCCGGGACCAGCTCGACCACCGCCTTCGCCTCGAGCCGTTCGGCCGGAGTGCCGTTCTCGGCGAGGAAGGCCGAGAGCTGCATGGCGTAGCAGCCGGCATGGGCGGCGGCGATCAGCTCCTCGGGGTTGGTGATCGAGCTCGGGCTCTCGTCCTCGAAGCGCGAGGCGAACGAGTAGCGGTGGCCGTGCAGCACCCCGCTCTGCGTCTCGACCGAGCCGC
>DATKCQ010000054.1:0-17739 GCA_035513135.1 Thermohalobaculum sp. | reverse complement strand
TGCAGGCCGATGCCCCCTGCCCCGACCAGGCCGAGGATCGTCGACTCGCGGATGTTGATGTCCCAGCGGAACACCGAGATGCCGGCGAAGGCCGGCAGCACCTGCGGCACGATGGCGTAGTTGACCACCTGGGCGGGGCTGCCGCCGGTGGCGGAGATCGCCTCGACCTGCGCCTCGTCGATCTCCTCGATCGCCTCGTAGAGCAGCTTGGCGACGAAGCCGATCGAGCGCAGGCCGATGGCGACGATGCCCGCGAGCACCCCGGGCCCGATGATCGAGACCAGCAGAAGCGCCCAGATCAGCGAGTTGATCGAGCGCGTGGCGACGATGATGAAGAGCGCGATCGGCCGCGCGATCAGCAGGCTCGGCGTGGTGTTGCGCGCCGCGAGGAAGGCCACCGGCACCGCCATGCCGACCCCCATCAGGGTGCCCAGCGTGGCGATGTTGAGCGTGTCCCACATCGGCCAGAGCAGCTCGCCCAGATACGACCAGCGCGGCGGCAGCATGCGGCCCCCGAGGTCCTGCGCCTGGCGCGGCGCGTCGAGCACGAAGGCCCAGATGGTGCCCTCGGTCATCACCTGCCAGCAGTAGACGGTGAGCGCCACCAGCCCCAGCCAGCCGGCCCACAGCGCCAGGCTCGCCCGCGTGGTGCGGTGGCGCCAGACCGGCTGGCCGTCCCTGGTCGAGATCGGCATCACTGCACCCACTTGCGGACGTGGCTGGACGAGTACTCGGCCAGCATCACGATGACGATGATGATCAAGAGGATGGCGCCCGCCGAGTCGTATTCGTAGCGGTCGATGGCGGTGTTGAGCGTGGCGCCGATGCCCCCCGCCCCGACGATGCCGATCACCGAGGACTCGCGGAAGTTGATGTCGAGCCGGTAGAGCGACAGGCCGATCAGCCGCGGCATGACCTGCGGCTGGATGGCGTAGTTGATCAGCTGCATCCAGCTCGCGCCGGTGGCGCGGATCGCCTCGGCCTGCGCCTCGTCGATGTCCTCGATGTCCTCGGCGAGCAGCTTGGCGAGGAAGCCGATGGTGGCGAAGGAAAGGGTCAGGAATCCGGCGAACGGGCCGAAGCCGAACATGGCGACGAGGAAGATGGCGACGATCACCTCCTGCAGCGCGCGGCTGACGGCGATGACGGCGCGGCACACCAGGTAGATGGCGGGCGGCGCCAGGTTGCGCGCGGCGCCGATGCCGACGGGCACCGAGAGGATCACCCCGAGCACGGTGGAGGTCACCGTCATGGTCAGGCTCTCGATCAGCCCCTCGGAGATGTCGGACCAGCGCGTGGTGAAGTCGGGGGAGAGGAAGCCCTGGATGAAGCGCCAGCCGCGCTCGAGCCCCTCGTAGACCCGCATCCAGTTGACCTGGACCGAGGAGATTGCCAGCACCAGGTAGACCACCGCGCCCAGATAGATGCCGATGCGCCAGCGCCGGTCGCGGATCAGGATCGGCGGGCGCTTCCAGCGGCGCGGGAAGGCCGCTTCGGCCGTGTGAGCTTGCGCCATGTTCAGGCGAGCCCGGCGAGGCGCTCCTCGCGCTCGCGCTGGTCTTCCTCGCTCTCCTGGCGGGCGCGGCGGCGGATGCTGGTCCAGTCCTCCTCGCCGTAGATCCGGGTCAGCACGGTCTCGTCGAGCGCCTCGGGCGGGCCGTCGAACACCACGCGGCCCTCGCGCAGGCCGATGATGCGCCGGGTGAAAGTCTGTGCCAGCACCACGTCGTGGATGTTGATGATCACCGGCAGGCTGCGCTCGTCGCCGATCTCGACGATCAGCCGCATGATCTGGCGCGAGGTCTTGGGATCGAGCGAGGCGGTGGGCTCGTCCACCAGCAGGAGCTCGGGGTCCTGCTCGAGCGCGCGGGCGATGCCGACGCGCTGGCGCTGGCCGCCCGAGAGCGCGTCGGCGCGCTTGTCGGCCTGGTCGGTCAGGCCGACCCGCTCGAGGAGCCGGAAGGCCTTGGCCACGTCGGCCTCGGGGAAGCGCCGGGTGAACGAGCGCCAGAACGGCACGTAGCCCAGCCGCCCCGAGAGCACGTTCTCCATCACGGTCAGCCGCTCGACCAGCGCGTATTCCTGAAAGATCATGCCGATGCGCCGCCGCACCCGGCGCAGCTCGCGGCGCGAGAAGCCGGTGATCTCCAGGTCGCCGAGCCAGATCTTGCCCGCGGTCGGCTCGACGAGGCGGTTGATGCAGCGGATCAGCGTCGACTTGCCCGCGCCGGACGGCCCGATCAGGCCGAGCACCTGGCCCGCCGGCACCTCGAAACTGACGTCCGTGAGCGCCCGGTCGCCGGTGCGGTAGGTCTTCGACAGCCCCTCGATCCTGAGCACGCTCACGCCTCCCGCGGGTCGCATCGGCAGGTTGGGGCGCAAGCGGGCGGGCCGCTTGCGCCGGTGCAGTCTAGCCGCACGGGCGGCTCATTGACACTCGTAGGAGACGTCGTTGGCCTCGTCGATCGTGCGGATCACCGCCCAGTGCTCCTTGAAGGTGATCGGGATGAACTGCGCCTCGCCCGACTTCTTGAACTCCTCCTCGAGCGAGCTGCCCTCCCACTCGAAGGAGAAGAACGCCTCGTGGATCTTCTCCTGCAGCTCGGGCTTGAGGTTGTAGACCACGCCGTAGCCCGTGGTCGGGAAGGTCTGCGACTTGTAGAGCGAGACGATCTGCTCGGGCTTGACCACGTCGCGCTCGATCATGCGCGCCATCACCGAGTTGGCGATCGAGGCGGCCGGGTAGTCCTTGTTGGCCACGCCGAGCACCGAGTTGTCGTGCTTGCCCGAGAACAGCGGCTCGAAGTCGCGATCGGCGATCAGGTCGTATTCGGCCTTGAGCAGTGCCGAGGGCGCCTTGAAGCCCGAGTTCGAGGTCTGCGAGGTGAAGGCGAGCTGCTTGCCCTTGATGTCCTCGACCTTCTCTATCCCTGAGCCGGGATAGGTGATGATCTCCATCTCGTAGCCGAACGAGCCGTCCGCCGAGGCCATGATGGTGAAGGGCCTGAAGCCGGCGCAGGCCACGGCGATCGGGTTCGAGCCGGTGTTGAAGCCGGCGATGTGCAGGCGCCCGGCGCGCATCGCCTCGATCTGCGCGGCGTTCGACTGCACCGGGAAGAACTGCACCTTCTTGCCGGTGACGGCCTCGAGATGCTCGAGGAAGTCCGACCACGCCTCCTTGTAGACCGCGGGGTCCTCGACCGGCGTGTAGGCGAAGATCAGCGTGTCGGGGTCGACCCACTGGGAGGGATCGCTGGGGATGTCGGCGATCAGGTCGCCGTCGGCGTCCGAATAGCGGCTGTCGAGCTTGAACTCGGCCTGGGCGCTGCCCGTGTAGGCAAAGAGCGCGGCGAAGGCGAGCGGCAGAAGTCGTTTCATGGGGTTCCTCCCTCGATGTTGGTCCGGGCCGTCGAGCGGCCTTCTCTGGCGGGACTGTGTGTCGCTTGCACAACGAAGCAGATTTCTGCCCGCGAGAGAAGCGGAAATCAAGCGGTTCCGGCGGCGCGCGGATGACGGGCGGAGGTGTGGGGAGCTATAAGCTTTGCCGATGCGACCATATGCATTAGCGATTTGCCTTATGGGCCCGGTTGGTGTTGCCTGACGGGTCCCCCCACGCGCCGCGGGCCGCGGCCCGCGGATCTTGCGGCCGTTCCTTGCACCGGCAGGACGGCAGCGTTACCCGTGCCTCTCGGGAGAGCCTGACCGCATGAGCCCTGCGCTGATCGTCCTTCACCTCGCCGGCGCCGTGACGCTGCTGCTCTGGGCGGTGCGCATGGTGCGGACCGGCGTGGAGCGGGCCTACGGCACGGCGCTCGAGCGCTCGCTCAAGCGCGCCAGGGCCAGCCGGCTGCGCGCCGCCGGCCTGGGCGCCGCGGTGGCCATGATGCTGCAGAGCTCGACGGCGGTGGGCGTGCTCGCCGCCGGCTTCGCGGCGAGCGGGCTGATGAGCTTCGCCACGGCGCTGACCATGCTCCTGGGCGCCGATCTCGGCTCGGCGCTGATGGTGCGCATCCTCGCCTTCGACCTGTCGTGGCTGATCCCGTTCCTGCTGCTCGCCGGCGGCTGGATGTTCATGAAGGGCAGCGGGCGCGAGGTGCGCCAGACCGGGCGGATCCTGGTCGGCGTGGCGCTGATCCTGGTGGCGCTCGGCATGATCGGCGAGGCCACCGCCTCGCTGCGCGCGAGCGAGGTGCTGCCCGCCGTGGTCGGCTACCTCAGCGAGGACTATTTCACCTCGTTCCTGATCGGCGCGCTGTTCACCTGGTTCGTGCACTCCTCCATCGCCTCGGTGCTGCTGGTCGCCAGCATGGCCGAGCAGGGGCTGCTGCCGGTCGGGCTGGCGCTGGCGCTGGTGCTCGGCGCCAATCTCGGCGGCGCGCTGATCGCGGTCGGGCTGACGCGCGGCTCGGCGCCGGCGGCGCGCCGCGTGCCGCTCGGCAACCTGGCTTTCCGGGGCACCGGCGCCGTGCTGGGGCTGGGCGCGCTGTGGGCGCTGGACCTGCCGGTCGGCCTGGCCGGGCCGAGCCCGGCCGAGCAGGTGGTGATGGCGCATGTGGCCTTCAACGCGGTGATCCTGCTCGCCGGCATGCCGCTGGTCGGGCTGGCCGGCGCCGTGCTGACCCGGCTCCTGCCGGACCAGCCGCCGGCCCGGGGCGAGGGGATGCTGGCCGGGCGCACCAGCACGCTCGACCGCTCGGTGCTGCACTCGCCGCGGCTGGCGCTGGCCAGCGCCACGCGCGAGCTCCTGCGCATGAGCGAGGTCGTCGAGGTCATGCTGCGCCCGGTGATGGAGCTCTACGAGACCGACGACCGCGACCGGCTGAAGGCGCGGGTCAAGGAGCTGCGCGACCTCGACCTCGACGTCAACAAGGCGCACTCGGAGATCAAGCTCTACCTGGTCGAGCTGAACCGCGGCACGATGAGCGCGGACGAGGCGCAGCGCTCGATGATCCTGGCGAACTTCGCCATCAACCTCGAGCATGTCGGGGATCTGGTCGCGAAGAACCTCTACAAGCTGGCGGTCGAGCGCTGCGAGAAGCGGCTGGTGTTCTCCGACGAGGGCTGGCGCGAGCTGACCGACCTGCACGCGCAGGTGCTGACCAACAACCAGCTCGCCCTCAACGTGCTGGTCTCGGGCGACCGCGCGTCGGCGCGCGAGCTGATCCGCGAGAAGGAGCGCATGCGCGACCTCGAGCTGCGCAGCCAGAACCGGCACCTGCGCCGCCTGCAGGGCGGCGCGGTGGAGAGCGTCGAGACCTCGGAGATCCACCTCGAGACGATCCGGGCGCTCAAGCAGGTCAACTCGCTCTTCGCCGCCATCGCCTACCCGATCCTGGCCGAAAGCGGCGACCTGCTCGAGAGCCGGCTGGCCAAGAGCGAGTGAGGCGCCGCCGGTGTGCACAGTGCACACGCAGCCAACACGTTGATTTCATTGCGTGTCCTCTGCGTGCACCTTGTGCTTAACGAGGCCCGTCCTAAAGCGATTTCGAGCAAAGTGGACTCACTTTGCGGCTCGGAAATCGCGGTGAATCAACGTGCTGGAGCCGTTTCGGTGATATCCGAACCACCGAAACGGTTCTAACCGCCTGCGGCCGCGGGCAGCGGCCCCACCGTCTCGCGGGCGATCTCGAGGAAGGCGCGGATCAGCTTGCTGCCGGCGCGCTCGCGCAGGCAGATCAGGGCCTCGTCCATCTGCGCGTCGCAGTCCGAGATGGCGATCGGCACCAGCCGCCCGTCGGGGCCGAACTCGGCCGCCGAGACCACGCCGACGCCGCCGCCCGTGGCGACGATCTCGCGCACCGCCTCGCGGCCCTCGGCCTCGATCGCGGCCTTCAGCGCGATGCCGCGCGCGGCGGCCGCGGCCTCGATGTGCTGGCGGGTCTTGGAGCCGCGCTCGCGCAGCACCAGCATGCCGCCGGCCAGCTCGGCCAGCGTGATCGAGCGGCGCCGCGCCAGCGGGTGCGCCGCGGCGGCGAAGGCGATGATCGGCGTCGAGCTGAGCCGGATGACCTCGAAGTCGCGGCTCCTCGGCACCTCGCCGAGGATGCCGATCTCGGCCTCGTAGGCGTAGAGCTGGCTGACCACCTCCTCGGAGTTGCCGGTGCGGATGGCGAGCTCGATGCCGGGGTAGCGCGCGCGGAAGCGGCCGAGGATCGGCACCGCATGGTGCACCGAGTCGGCGATCATCCTGAGCGCGCCGGAGCGCAGCGCGCGGGACTCCGACAGCATCTCGTGCGCCTGACCCTCGATCTCGAACAGCCGCCTGGTGATCTCGAGCAGGCGCTGGCCGGCCTCGGTCAGCGCCACCTGCTTCTTGCGGCGGTTGAAGAGGATGACGTCGTAGGTCTCCTCGAGTTTGCGCACCTGATCCGAGATCGCCGGCTGGGTGAGGTGCAGCGCCTCGGCCGCGCGCGAGAAGCCGCCGTGGATCGCCACGTTGTGGAAGGCGCGGAGCTGGACGTAACGCATGGGGTGATTCCCGAGATGGGAGGCGTGATCAATGTATCGCCCGATACTATGAATACCATCCAAAATAACGATTTTACATATGGGAGCGCCCGGCACAGGATCGCGCCGGCAATCCCCCGCCGCCCGAGGAGGCGCCCCGATGTCCGTCGAATGCGAGGCCGAGCCCGGGGCCGCGTTTGCGCCCCCCGCCCTCGGCGAGCCGTATCTGCTGACGCCCGGGCCGCTGACCACGGCCGCCCAGGTCAAGCAGGCGATGCTGCGCGACTGGGGCTCGTGGGACGCGGATTTCCGGGCGATCACCGCCGAGGTGCGGCGGCGGCTGGCGGCGATGGCGGCAGGGGGCGATTCCGCGGGCGATCTGGACTGCGTGCCGATCCAGGGCAGCGGCACCTTCGCCGTCGAGGCGATGCTCGGCGCGTTCGTCCCGCGCGAGGGCAAGGCGCTGGTGCTGATGAACGGCGCCTACGGCCAGCGCATCGCCGAGACCATGGACTATCTGGGGCGCGCGCATCTGGACATCGACAAGGGCGACTACCTGCCGCCGCGCGGCGCCGAGGTGGCGGCCGCGCTCGATGCCGACCCGGCGATCACGCATGTCGTCGTCGTGCATTGCGAGACCAGCTCGGGCATCCTCAACCCGCTCGGGGAGATCGCCGGGGTGGTCCGCGCCAAGGGCCGCAAGCTGCTGGTCGACTCGATGAGCGCCTTCGGCGCGCTGCCCCTCGACATGGCGGCGCTGGGGGCCGAGGCGATGGTGTCCTCGGCCAACAAGTGCATCGAGGGCGTGCCGGGCTTCGGCTTCGTGCTGGCGAGCCGCGCGGCGCTGGCGGCGGCCGCGGGGCGCAGCCACTCGCTGAGCCTCGACGTGCACGCCCAGTGGGCGCACATGGAGCGCACCGGCCAGTGGCGCTACACGCCGCCGACGCATGTGGTGGTCGCCTTCCTCGAGGCGCTGCGCATGCACGAGGCCGAGGGCGGCGTGCCGGGGCGCGGCACGCGCTACGCGAGGAACCGCGACGTGCTGGTCGCGGGGATGCGGGGCTTGGGCTTCGAGACCCTGCTTTCGGAGCGCTGGCTGTCGCCGATCATCGTCACCTTCTTCTGCCCGGCCGATCCGCGCTTCGAGTTCGCGCGCTTCTATGATCTGATGAAGGCGCGGGGCTTCATCATCTATCCGGGCAAGCTGACCGCGGTGGAGAGCTTCCGGGTGGGTTGCATCGGCCGCATCGACGCGGCCGTGATGCGCCGGGTGGTGGCCGCGGCGGCGCAGGCGCTGGGCGAGCTGGGGGTGACGAGCGCCGCGCCCCCCGCGGCGGCGCTGGCCGAGCGCGCCCGGCTGGTGGCGTGAGCAAACGGGACGGGAACGCGATGGACAAGGCCACCCCCGCCAGCCTCAGCGTGAACGGCCGCGACTACGCGTGGCCCGCCGTGCCGGCGGTGGTGATCTGCCTCGACGGCTGCGAGCCGGCCTATCTGGACGCGGCGATCGGGGCGGGACTGATGCCGGCGCTCGAGGCGGTGATGGACCGCGGCACGGCGCGCCTCGCGCACGCGGTGATCCCGAGCTTCACCAACCCCAACAACCTCTCGATCGCCACCGGCCGGCCGCCCAGCGTGCACGGCATCTGCGGCAACTACTTCTACGACCGCGAGGCGGACGCCGAGGTGATGATGAACGACCCGCGCCTGCTGCGCGCGCCCACCGTGTTCCAGGCGTTCCACGACGCGGGCGCGCGGGTGGCGGTGGTCACCGCGAAGGACAAGCTGCGCGCGCTGCTCGGCCACGGGCTGGATTGCGGCGAGGGCCGGGCGGTGTGCTTTTCCTCGGAGAGGTCCGGCACCACGACCCGCGCCGGGCACGGGCTCGACGGCGCCGCGTCCTGGCTGGGGCGGCCGGTGCCCGAGGTCTACTCGGCCGAATTGTCCGAGTTCGTCTTCGCCGCCGGGGTCAGGCTCCTAGCCGAGTTCCGGCCGGACCTGATGTATCTCACCACCACCGACTACGTGCAGCACAAGCACGCGCCGGGCGCGCCGGAGGCGAACGCCTTCTACGCCATGTTCGACCGCTATCTGGCCCAGCTCGACGCGGGCGGCGCGGCGATCGTGGTCACCGCCGACCACGGCATGAAGCCCAAGCACCTGGCGGACGGCGCGCCGGCGGTGGTCTACGCGCAGGACCTGCTCGACGACTGGCTGGGCGAGGGCGCGGCGCGGGTGATCCTGCCGATCACCGACCCTTACGTGGTGCATCACGGGGCGCTCGGCTCGTTCGCCACCGCCTATCTGCCCAGCTCCACGACGATGCCGGGCGCGGACCGCGAAGCGGTGATGCAGCGGTTGCGCGCCGTGCCCGGCATGGTCGCGGTGCTGGGCCGCGAGGACGCCTGCGCCCGCTTCGAGCTGCCGCCCGACCGGGTCGGCGACATCGTGCTGGTCTCGGGCGAGACCATGACCATCGGCACGTCCGCCGACCGCCACGACCTCGCGGCGCTCGACGAGCCGCTGCGCAGCCATGGCGGGCTGAGCGAGCAGGAGGTGCCCTTCATCGTCAACCGGGCGCTGCCCGGGCTGGCGCAGGCGCCGGAGCTCAGGAACTTCGACGCCTTCCACGTCGCGGCGCTGGCGGCGGCGCGCTGATCCCTGGAGAGCCCCATGAACACCAAGCCTGACAGGGTTGCCGTTCGCCACGAACCGATACGCCACGAGCCGATGCGCATCGCCGGGCGCAAGGTGGACGCCGAGGCAGTGATCGAGGTCGCCTACCCCTACACCGGCGCGGTGATCGGCACGGTCCCGGCGGGCCGCGCCGAGCACGCGCGCGAGGCCTTCGCGATCGCGGCGCGCTACCGCGCGAAGCTGACCCGCCACGAGCGCCAGCAGGTGCTGTTCCGCACGGCCGAGGCGCTGGTCGCGCGCAAGGCCGAGATCTCGGACCTGATCACGCTCGAGCTCGGCATCTCGAAGCAGGACTCGCTCTACGAGGTCGGCCGCGCCTTCGACGTGTTCACGCTGGCGGCGCAGCTGTGCATCCACGACGACGGCGAGACGTTCTCCTGCGACCTCACGCCGCACGGCAAGGCGCGCAAGATCTTCACGCTGCGCGAGCCGCTGACCGCGATCTCGGCGATCACGCCGTTCAACCACCCGCTCAACATGGTGGCGCACAAGGTGGCGCCGGCGGTGGCGACGGGCAACTGCATGGTGGTGAAGCCGACCGAGCTGACGCCGATGACGGCGCTGGTGCTGGCCGATGTCCTCTATGAGGCGGGCTTGCCGCCGGAAATGCTCTCGGTGGTCACCGGCTGGCCGGGCGAGATCGGCGCCGAAATGATCGCGAACCCGCATGCCGAGCTGATCACCTTCACCGGCAGCGTCGGCGTGGGCAAGATGATCGCGGAGACGGCGGGCTACCGCCGCACGGTGCTGGAGCTGGGCGGCAACGACCCGCTGATCGTGCTCGACGACCTCGACGACGACGATCTGGGCCGGGCGGCGGATCTCGCCGTGGCCGGGGCGACGCGGAACTCGGGCCAGCGCTGCACCGCGGTCAAGCGCATCCTGTGCCAGGAGCGGGTGGCGGACCGCTTTGTCGAGTTGCTGCTCGAGCGGGCCAGGCGCATCCGCTTCGGCGACCCGATGGACCCGGAGACCCAGCTCGGCACCGTGGTCAGCGCCGAGGCCGCCGAGCTCTTCGACCGGCGCGTCGGGATGGCCGCCGCCGAGGGCGCCGAGGTGCTCTACCACCCCGGCCGCGCGGGCGCGCTGCTGCCGCCCATCGTGCTCGACTTCGTGCCGGCCGGGGCCGAGCTGGTGCGCGAGGAGACCTTCGGCCCGGTGATCCCGGTGATCCGCGTGCCCGGCGACGACGCGGCGGTGATCGCGGTCTCGAACGCCACGGCCTTCGGCCTGTCCTCGGGCGTGTGCACCAACGACTTCCGGCGCATGCAGCGCTACATCGCGGGGCTCGCGGTCGGCACCGTGAACATCTGGGAGGTGCCGGGCTACCGCATCGAGATGTCGCCCTTCGGCGGCATCAAGGATTCGGGCCTCGGCTACAAGGAGGGCGTGATCGAGGCGATGAAGAGCTACACCAACCTCAAGACCTTCTCGCTGCCCTGGGACTGACCGGATGCGCTGCGCCCTTTGCCCGATGCGGCGCCGCCGCGTGCCTCTCCCCCGTCCCCTCTCCCAGGGGGAGAGGGGGGCGCGCAGCGGCGGCACCCGGGCGTGGGGTCAGGGGGGCGGCATGGCGTGACGGATGACCCAAGGAGACGAGCAAACCCAGACGGCGGGCAGGCCGGCGGCGGGCAGGCTGGCGGCGGTGACCGGCGTCACCGGCTTCATCGGCGGGCACCTGGCGGGGGAGCTGGCGCGCCGGGGCTGGCGGGTGCGCGCGCTGGTCCGCTCGATGCCGCGCTGGCACGGGATCGAGCCGGCGCCGGCCGGGGCCGGGCCGATCGAGCTCGTGCTCGGGAGCCTCGCGGACACCAGGGCACTCGGGGCGCTGGTCGAGGGCGCCGACGCCGTGGTGCATCTCGCCGGGGCGATCCGGGGGCGCGGCCCGGCCGACTTCATGCGGGCGAACGCCGAGGGCACCGGGGCGCTGGCGCGCGCCTGGGCGCAGGAAGCGTCTGGAGCGCGGTTCGTGCTCGTCTCCTCGCTGGCGGCGCGCGAGCCGGGGCTCTCGGCCTACGCCGCCTCGAAGCGGGCGGCCGAGGACCGCCTGCGCGCTGCGGGCGGGCGCGGGCCGTGGCAGATCCTGCGCCCGGCGGCGGTCTACGGGCCCGGCGACCGCGAGACGCTGGGCATCTTCCGCGCCGCCAGGGGCCCGGTGCAGCCGGTGCTGGGGGCCGCCGGCGCCCGCCTCGCCCTGGTGCACGTGGCCGACCTGGTGCGCGCCATCATCGCGGCGCTCGAGGCCGAGCTCGAGCCGGGCGTGCATGAGGTGACCGACGCGCGCCACGCGGGCTACGCCTGGGCGGAGATCGCGGCGGCCGCGGCGGCCGCGCTGGGCCGGCCCTCGCGGCCGTTCCGCGTGCCCGCGCCGCTCATCCGCGGGCTCGGGCTGGCGGGGGACCTGACGGCGCGGCTGGGCTCCGCGCCGATGCTGACCTCGGGCAAGGCGCGGGAAATCCTGCATGCCGACTGGGGCTCGTCGCCGCAGCGGCAGTTGCCGCCGGCGATCTGGCAGCCACGGCTGCCGATCGACCAGGGCTTCGCCGAGACCGTCGCCTGGTACCGAAAGGCCGGCTGGCTGTGAGGCTGAAGCTCGCAATTCAAGCCTGAATCGCGGCAACCCGCAAGAAACTGAAACAAAAATTGTTATCGCGGGGCTTTGATCTTGGAACAAAGTGATTAGAACATAAACAAAATTCGTGATCGAGGGACAATGACCAACGCAGTGATACTCAGCGCCGGCCAGGGCAGGCGGCTATCGCCCCTGACCGACGCGCGGCCCAAGTGCCTGGTGCCCATCGCCGGGCGCCCGATTCTCGAGTGGCAGATGCGCGCGCTGGCCGAGGCCGGCGTCGAGGAAATCTCGGTGGTGACCGGCTTCTGCGCCGACGCGGTCGAGGCGTTCCTGAAGACCACCAGCGTGCCGGTGGAGGTGTCCACCGTGTTCAACCCGTTCTACAGCGTGGCCGACAACATCGGCTCGTGCTGGGCGGCGAAGGAGCTGATCGGCGAGGACACGCTGCTGCTCAACGGCGACACGCTGTTCGAGCCGGCCGTGGCCGAGCACGTGATGCGCGCGGCCGAGGCGCCGATCTCGGTGACCGTGGACCGCAAGCGGGCCTACGATTCCGACGACATGAAGATCCGCTGCGAGGACGGCCGCCTGACCGCGATCGGCAAGACGCTGAGCGAGCCGGTGGACGGCGAGTCGATCGGCATGATCCGATTCTCCGGCCAGGGCGGCGCACGCTTCGTCGCCGCCATGCGCGCGGCGCTCGGCGACCCGGCGATGCTCGAGCGCTGGTATCTCTCGATCGTCGACGGGCTGGCCCGGCAGGGCGGCGTCGGCGTCGTCTCGATCGAGGGCATGAGCTGGAGCGAGATCGACTTCCTGCGCGATCTGCCGATCGCCGAGAGCAAGGTCGCCCGGTTCCTCGGCAGCAGCGCGGACACCGGCGTGCTGAGCGGCGCCATGTAGCCGGCCGGGGCGCGCGGTGCGGCGCGCACCCCGCCCCGGGACCCGCCGCGCAGACGTGCGGGGTGGCTTTTTCGGGTGCATTTTCGGGTGCCTTTCGGGGCCCCGCATGCATCGCGTCGGCAGATTGGATACGCTTAAGGTTTGACAGTTTGATCGCCCATCTGCGACGAAATGGTGACTGGGCGTGGAACAGGGACCGGATCGCCCGCGAGCGTGACGGAGGCCGGCCGCCCTCGGCGCGGCAGGCCCGCCACGCTCATCGGGCGGCCCGCAAACCCCAAGGCCGGGTGACAGCGACGTGATCAAGGAAGACATCAGCCCGATCCAGTCGAGGGTGCTGGAGTTGCTCAGGAACAAGGTCGACCCGCAGCGGACGATCGACCTGGGCAGCAACGTGATCGAGGACACCGGACTCGATTCCGTCTCCGTCATGGACCTGGTGATGGAGCTCGAGGACGAGTTCGACGTCTCCATCCCGCTGGACCGCATCGCCGAGGTGCGCACCGTGGCCGACCTCGCCGACGCGCTCGAGGCGCTGACCGGCGGCCGGCCGGCCACCGGGGACGCGGCGACGGGACAGGGGGACTAGGCGCATGGGCATCAAGCAGAGAATCAAGACGATCGGCGAGGCCTACGGCAAGCTGCAGGCGCTGGGGCGCGACCCGACATCGCTCGAGTTCGACAGCGTCACCTCGCCGACGCGCGGCGTGCTCGACGGCAAGCCGGTGATGCTGTTCGGCACCAACAACTACCTGGGCCTGACCTTCGACCCGGCCTGCGTCGCGGCGGCGGCCGAGGCGGCGGGCAGGTTCGGGGCCGGGACCACCGGCTCGCGCATCGCCAACGGCACCTATGCGGGGCACCGGGCGCTGGAGGCCGAGATCGCCGCGTTCTACGACAAGCGCGCGGCGATCGTGTTCTCCACCGGCTATCTGGCGAATCTCGGGGTGATTTCGGCGCTGGCCGAGAAGGGCGACTACCTGCTGATCGACGCGGACAGCCACGCCTCGATCTACGACGCCTGCAAGATGAGCGACGCCGAGACCATCCGTTTCCGCCACAACAACGCCGAGGACCTGGCCAAGCGGCTGGCGCGGCTCAAGGGCACCCCCGGCGACAAGGTGATCGTGGTCGAAGGCATCTACTCGATGCTCGGCGACACCGCGCCGCTCGACGAGATCGCCGCGGTGCGGCGCGAGGCGGGCGCGGGCGTCTATCTGCTGGTGGACGAGGCGCACTCGCTGGGCGTGCTCGGCCGATCGGGCCGCGGCAAGTGCCAGGCGGCCGGGGTCGAGGCGGACTGCGACTACATCGTCGGCACGTTTTCCAAGAGCGTCGGCACCACCGGCGGCTACTGCGTGTCGGATGTCGAGGGCTTCGAGGTGCTGCGCTCGTATTCGCGGCCCTACATGTTCACCGCCTCGCTGGCGCCGCCCACGGTGGCCACCGCGCGCGCCGCCTTCCGCCGCATGGCCGAGGCGCCCGAGCTGCGCGAGCGGCTGTGGCGCAACGCCCAGCGGCTCTATGACGGGCTGGCCAAGCTGGGCTTCGAGCTCGGCCCCGAGGTGAGCCCCGTGGTCGCGGTCAAGCTGCCCGACCCGGCCAGCGCGGTGACCTTGTGGAACGTGCTGATCGACGCCGGGGTCTACACCAACATCGCCATCCCGCCGGCCACGCCCAACGCCCTGTCGCTGCTCAGGGTCTCGGTCTCGGCGGCGCATGACGACGCGCAGATCACCAGGGCGCTCGAGGTCTTCGCCGAGGCGGGCCGCAAGATCGGACTGCCGGGGCGCGGCGGCACGGCGACCGCCTCCCGGGTCGCCTGAAACCGGGGGCTCAAGACCGGGGCGCGAAACCGGGGTCTTGCGGCGCCCGCGCCTCAGGCCGGCCCGGCGCGGGCCTCGAGCGCGGGGTAGGCGAGCGCCAGCGTGCCGGCCCGAAGCGCCATCCAGATCCACATGGCGGCCCACAGGCCGTGGTTGCCCATCGCCTCGGTCATCAGCCAGCCGAGCGGGACGAACACGCCCGAGGCGACGATCATGGCGTTGCGCATCTGCGGGCCCGCCGTCGCCCCGATGAAGACGCCGTCGAGCTGGTAGGCGAGCACCGCCACCACCGGCATCAGCGTCGCCCAGGGCGCGTGGGCCGCGGCGGCGGCGCGCACTGCCTCGACATTGGTGAAGAGCCGGATCATCGGCTCGGCCAGCGCCGTGAAGAAGATCGAGACCAGCGCCGCCAGCATCAGCGCCGAGAGCGAGCTGACCACCACCGCGCGCCTGAGCCGCGCCCGGCTGCGCGCGCCGAGCGACTGGCCGACCAGCGCCTCGGCCGCCATGGCGAAGCCGTCGAGCCCGTGCGAGGCGATGAAGACGAACTGCAACAGGATCCCGTTCGCCGCCAGGATCACGTCGCCCTGGGTCGAGCCGAGCCGGGTCATCCAGGTGAAGCTGCCGACGAGCAGCAGCGTGCGGATCATGATGTCGCGGTTGAGCGCCATGACCTGCGCCAGCTCGTCGCCGCGCAGGATGCGGCCCCACTCGATGCGCCAGCCGGCGGGCACGACTTGCGCCGCGCGCGCCCGCATGCGCCACAGCCCGAAGCCGAGCCCGCAGAACGAGGCGATCACTGTGCCGAGCGCCACCCCGGCCACGCCCCAGCCGAGCACCAGCACGAAGTAGAGGTTGAGGGCGATGTTGATGACGGAGATCACGAGCTGCATCTCGAACAGCCGCCGGGTCTGGCCCTGCCCGGCGAACCAGCCCATCAGCGCGTAGTTCATCAGCTCGGCCGGCGCGCCCCAGATGCGGATGTCCACATAGACGGCGCCCAGCGCCCTGGCCTCGGCGCTGCCCTCGAACAGCGCCAGCGCGCCGGTCCGCAGCGGCAGCTTGAGGACGATCAGCGCCGCCGCGATCATGAGCGCGATGACGCCCGCGCGCACCAGCGTGTTCATCAGGCGCCGCCCGTCGCCGGCGCCGAGCGCCTGCGCGGCCAGCCCCGAGACCCCCATCTGCAGGAAGTTGAAGACCACGAACAGGAGCTGGATCACCGCCGCGCCCAGCGCCACGGCGGCGAGGAAGCTGGTCTCGCCCAGATTGCCGATGATCGCCGTGTCGATCGCGCCCTGCAGCGGGATCATGGCATTCGAGAGCACCACCGGCAGGGCGATGGCGCCGACGCGGGCATAGGTGATGTCGCGGGACGCGTCGGTCATGCCGGGCTCGGGCGTTGCGGTCGTGGGCCGGTGCAGTCGTGGGCCGGTGCAGTCGTGGGGCGGGCGGGACGCCGGAAGCTAGCGCGGGGCGGGGCGCATTTCCACTGGCCCGGGGGTCGGGGCCGGACGGCCTGCGGCCGGGTGGCAGGGGGGCCACAATGTCTGGGGCGGCACACAACGGGTGGACGCGGCGGCCACGCTCTCCACAAAATGATGTTGACATGCGGACGGCCGCCGGGCTATCAAGAAGCACAGGTGCAAAGACGCGGAGCTGCATCGACTGACGCTGACGAGGAGGCCCGGCGCGGGGTGGCGCCGGGTCTCTGGCGTTTGGCGGCGAAAGTTCTGGGGGGTGTCCGCAAACGGCAGGAGGCCCCAGGTGCTCAGACGCGGAGTCTTCGCTACGTGCCCTGACGGGCACACCTGACGCCTCCCCGACCGTTCCGCCCGAAGGCTTTCCGATCCACGCGCTGGCCGATCCGAAGATCCGTCACCGCGCAGGACAATGCTTGCGGACCGGCGCACCCGCGCGCAACGGAAAATCGCGGCGCGGCGCGAAATATCTGTGGACATCCTGTGGTGAATTGCGGGGACGAAACGGCGCCGGCCAACGGGCTCAGGCGGTTATCGGGATTTCCTGAATCGCACCCCGACGCGCCCTCGCGTGCCCCTGCGCCTGCACCGCGGCGGGCGAATCACGCGCGCTTCGGCGGGCCGCGGGAGAGTCCCCGAATCAGGATTCGCCCGGCATCAGGAAATTGCCGCGCAGCATGGCGATCGGCCGGGCGCGGCTGTCCTGCCAGGCCTCGACGTGCAGGTGGGCGACGCGGCGCCCGGCCTTCTGCACCGTGGCGCGGGCGAAGGTCTCGCGCGGGCGGCCGGCGCGCAGGTAGTCCACGGTGATGTCGATGGTCTTGGGCATCGGCGGAAAGCGCCCGCCGCCGACCGCCTCGGCGCCCGGGCCGCCCGCGTCGACCAGGACGCACACCTGCTGCCAGGCAAGCTGCATCAGCGCGGTGATCTCGAGGAACGAGCCGGTGACGCCGCCGTGCAGGGCGGGCAGCACCGGGTTGCCGACCAGCCCGTCCCGGAAGGGCAGCCGACCGGTCAGCTCGTCGCCCATGCGCTCGAACCGCACGCCGAGCAGGCGGTTGTAGGGCACCGCCCCGGTGAGCGCGCCGAGCAGGCGGTCGCGGGCGGCCTGGCGTTCGGCGGTGTCGGGCGGGGGGAGGTTCACCGCGCACCTCGCTCGAGCATGAAGGCGCCCTGCGCCGTCGCCACCGGGTCGGCCGGATCGGCGTGGTAGGCGACCGCGCGCGCGAACGCGATGGAGCGGGTCAGGCGGTAGCACTCGGCCCGGGCGAAGACCCCCTGCCCCTTCGTCGCCGGCCGCATGTAGTCGATGCGCAGATCCAGCGTCGCGGTCGCCCGGATCGCCTGGGGGGCGGCCAGCACCGCCCAGCCGCAGGCGGTGTCGAGCAGCGCGGTGATCACCCCGCCGTGCAGCACGCCGGTCTCCGGGTCGCCGACCAGGCTCGGGTCGTAGGGCACGGAGACCACGGCGACGCCGTCGGCGGCCTGGTGCAGCCGCATGCCGAGCTCGCGCCCGAAGGGCAGCCCGGTCATCAGCGCGCCGTTGCCGTCGGGTGCCGGCGTGGTGGCGTGCAACGCCGGGGTGTCGCCCTCGGGGTCGGTCATCGCGTGTCTCCGGCCAGCGGCGCGCCGCCGGCGCCGGCGCGCGAGGGCAGGCGATCCGGCGCGCCGGTCCCAGGGGCGACCGGGGCGACCGGGGCGACCGGGGCGACCGCTAGGGTCGCCCCTACGTCGGTGTAGAAAGGGACATGTCAGGAGGGATAGGGAACGGCGAAGCACCGTCGTAGGGGCAGGGCTCGCCCCTGCCCGA
>DATKCQ010000053.1:0-2613 GCA_035513135.1 Thermohalobaculum sp. | reverse complement strand
TCCACGGCGGCTACGGCTACTCGAAGGAGTTCATCGTCGAGCGCCTCTACCGCGACGCGCCCTTGCTGTGCATCGGCGAGGGCACCAACGAGATCCAGCGCCTGCTGATCGCCCGGCGCCTGATCGAGCGCAACCCGGCGTAGCACAAGCGTAGCGCCGGCGGCGCTTTGCAGAACCGCCGCGATGACGGATAGTCGGGTGCCATGACCAGACGCCACCTCGCCGCCATCCTCGCCGCCGATGTGGTCGGATACTCGGCCCTGATGGGCAGGGACGAGGTTGGGACGCTGGCCGCGCTGCGCCACCTGCGTGCGAACGTCATGCAACCGGCGCTGGCGGAACATGGGGGCACGATCGTCAAGAACATGGGTGACGGCTGGCTGGTTGAATTCACCTCGGCCGACGATGCCGTTGCGTTCGCGACCGAGCTGCAGGCGCGACTGTCCGGGCAAACGACCATCCGGCTCCGGATCGGCATCCATATCGGCGACGTGGTGCACGACGAGGACGACGTGTTCGGCGACGGCGTGAACGTCGCCGCCCGACTCGAGACGATCGCCGAGCCCGGCGCGGTGGTTATCTCCGACCCGGTCTACGGGGCTCTCGACGGATCCCGGCGGGCGCGTTTCGTGGATGCTGGCGAGCGGACCCTGAAGAACATTGCCCGGCCCCTGCGCGTGTGGCGCCTGCCGGGCGCGGACACGCCGGCGGAGGTGGCCCGACCCGCGCCGACGGAACGCCCCGCCATCGCCGTGCTGGCCTTCGCCAACCTGTCCGATGACGCCTCGCAGGACCATTTCGCCGAGGGAATCAGCGAGGAAATCCTGCACGCGCTGGCGCGTTGCCGATGGCTCGTGCTCGCGGCACGGAACTCGTCCTTTGCCTATAAGGGGCGATCGGCGGACGTGCGCGAGATCGCGCGCGAGCTCGGCGTGCGCTATGTGCTGGACGGGACCGTCAGGCGTCTTGGCGACCGCGTCCGGATCACGGCCCAGCTCCTCGATGGCGACCGGGGGACAAGGCTGTGGGGTGAGCGTTACGACCGCGACGCCGGCGACATGTTCGCGCTCCAGAGCGAGGTCGCCGAGACCATCGCCGGCACCGTGGAACCCGAGCTCTCGGCCATCGAGGGGGCAGCGCTGCGCAGCCGGGCGGGCGACGCGCTGACCGCCTGGGAGTGCTTCCAGCTCGGGCTCTGGCATCTCTACCGCTTCACCGAGGCCGAGCTGGAGACCGCCAGGGCATGCTTCGAGCGGGCGGTCCGGCTCGATCCGGGGCTCGCGCCGGCCTACGCGCGGCTCGCCTATGTCCACATCCAGCTCGGGTTCTACGGGCCCTATGCGGAGCGAAGCGCCCGGCTGGAGGATGCCATCGATCTCTCTCGCAAGGCGCTCGCGCTGGACGACCGCGACCCGGCGGCCTGGGTGTCGCTGGGCCGGGCGCTGGCGCTAGAGGGCGGGGCGGGCGAGCGCGGGCTCGACGAGCTGCGCACCGCGGTCGCGCTCGATCCGAGCTTCGCCCAGGCGCATTTTGCCCTGGCGCAGGCGTATTGCCGCCTCGACCAGGCGGACGAGGCGCTGGCGGCCGTCAACGAGGCGCTCAGGCTGAGCCCGCACGATCCGCATCTCTGGACCTTCCTCAATGTCCGCGCGGTGGCGCATTACATCGCCGGCGAGCTCGACGCGGCCGCCGCCGACGAGCGCCTGGCGCTGCGCCAGCCCAACGTGACCTTCTGGCCCGCGATGCTGCTCGTGGCGATCCTCGGCCGGGCGGGGCGCCGTGACGAGGCCGCCGAGGCGATCGCGGAGCTGCACCGCTTCCGACCCGGCATGACCTGCGCCGACGCCGTCCGCGAGTTCAGCTTCACCGACCGGCCGTTCCAGACCAGGCGCTTCATCGCGCAGTTCCGCGCCGACCTGCTGGCGGCCGGCCTGCCGGAGGGCGAGGCATGACCGCCGGCCTGCCGCTCTCCGGCGTCCGGGTGCTGGCCGTCGAGCAGTACGGCGCCGGGCCGTTCGGCACCATGCTGCTTGCCGACCTCGGCGCCGAAATCATCAAGATCGAGAACCCCGCCGACGGTGGCGACATGGCGCGCGCCGTCGGCCCGCACTTCCTCGCCGACGGCTCCAGCCAGTTCTTCCACGCCTTCAACCGCAACAAGCGCTCGCTGACCCTGAACCTGAAGGCCGAGGAGGGGCGGGAGATCTTCCGCCGCCTTGCCGCGCGTTCGGATGCCGTGCTGAACAACCTGCGCGGCGACCTGCCCGTGAAGCTCGGCCTCGACTACGCGGCGTTGGCCGAGGTCAACCCGCGCATCGTCTGCGCCCACCTCTCGGCCTATGGCCGCGACGGCCCGCGCGCCGCCTGGCCGGGCTACGACTACCTGATCCAGTCCGAGGCCGGCTATCTCGCGCTGACCGGCGAGCCCGACGGCCCGCCGTCGCGCTTCGGTCTCTCCATTGTCGACATGATGACCGGGCTGATGGCCGCCTTCGCGCTGACCTCGGGCATCATCGGGGCGCGCGCCACCGGGCGCGGCATGGACCTCGACACCTCGCTCTTCGACACCGGGCTGCACAATCTGAGCTATCTCGCCGCCTGGTATCTCAACGC
>DATKCQ010000052.1:0-10603 GCA_035513135.1 Thermohalobaculum sp. | reverse complement strand
GTTCATGTGAATTCGTGCGGGCTCGGCTGAGGGGCCTCAACCCCTCCCCGTCCAATATAGGCGGAACCCCGGCGTGCGAAAGGGGGCCGTCAGAGCGCGACCAGCACCGCCGCCACCCGGCGGCCCTCGGCCAGCAGCAGGTTGTAGGTACGGCAGGCGGCGTTCGTCGACATCGGCTCGACGCCGATCCCGGCCTGCTCCAGCGCCAGCCGGGCGGGCCGGTCGAGCGGCGCGAAGTCCGGCCCCTGGCCGATCAGCACCACGTCGATCCCGGCGGCCTGCGCCAGCACGGGGGCCAGCGCCTCGACACCCACCGGCCCCTCGAACGGCTCCACGCCGGCGGGCGAGACGATCAGCGATCCGGCGTGCCACGCCCCCTCGATGCGGAAGCCGCCCGGCCCGTAGGAATCGATCCGCAGGCCCTGCCGGGGCGCGATCTCGTTGAGGCGCATGGGACCCTCCCGGGCCGCTCAGACCTGCGCGCCGCCGAACTGCACACCGGCCTTCTTCTCCTCGGCCGTGGCCCAGTCGCGCTTGACGTCGAACCACATGAGCAGCGGCGCCGCCACGAACACCGAGGAGTAGGTGCCGACCAGGATCCCCCAGATCATCGCGAAGGTGAACCCCTTGATCACCTCGGGGCCCAGGAAGAACATGGCGATCAGCGCGATCAGCGTGGTGCCCGAGGTCATGATCGTCCGGCTCATGGTTTCGTTGACCGAGAGGTCGAGCAGCTCCGTCAGCGGCATCTTCTTGTATTTTCGCAGGTTCTCGCGGATGCGGTCGTAGATCACCACCGTGTCGTTCAGCGAGTAACCGACGATGGTCAGGAGCGCCGCGATGATCGACAGGTTGAACTCGATCTGCAGCAGCGCGAAGATGCCCATGGTAATCGCCACGTCGTGGATCAGCGCCAGCACCGCGCCGGCGCCGAACTGCCACTCGAAGCGCAGCCAGATGTAGATCGAGATGGCGACGATCGCCAGCACGATGGCGATGATGCCGGCCTGCAGCAGCTCGCCCGAGACCTTAGGCCCGACCACCTCGACCCGGTTGACGTCGGTGCCGGGGAACGCGGCCGTCAGCCGCTCGCCGATCTCGGCGGCCACCTGGGTCTGCTCGTCGCCGCCGCCGGCCTGCTCCTGCACGCGGATCAGCACGTCGCGCGCGGAGCCGAAATCCTGCACCTGCACCTCGCCCAGGTTCATGCCGCCGACGATCTGGCGAATCTCGGCGAGGTCGGCCGGCTCCTCGGTCCGCACCTCGACCAGGGTGCCGCCGCGGAAGTCGATGCCGAAGTTGAGTCCCAGCACCGCCACCAGCAGCGCCGAGGCGACGATCGCGCCGCCCGAGAACATGGCCCAGGGCCGCCGCCAGCGCATGATGGCGAACGAGGTCGCCTCGGCCACCATGGGGATCCAGCCCCACTTCACCTCCTTCGGCCGCGCCCGCTGGACCCACAGGGCGATCAGGAGCCGCGTCACCCAGATCGCCGTGAACAGCGAGGTCAGGATGCCGAGCCCCAGCGTCACCGCGAAGCCCTTCACCGGCCCCGAGCCCATGCCGAACAGGATCACCGCCGCGATCAGCGTGGTGACGTTGGCGTCGACGATGGCGCTGAAGGCCTGCTCGTAGCCGCGCTCGACCGCACGGGCGATGCCCTTTGACGACTTGAGCTCCTCGCGGATGCGCTCGAAGATCAGCACGTTGGCGTCCACCGCCATGCCGATGGTCAGCACGATGCCGGCGATGCCCGGCAGCGTCAGCGTCGCCCCGATCGCCGAGAGCGCGGCGAAGATCAGCACGATGTTGAGCCCGAGCGCGACGTTCGCGAACAGGCCGAAGCGCCCGTAATACGTGGCCATGAAGACGATCACCGCGGCCAGCGCGAGCAGCGAGGCCCAGCGTCCCTTCTCGATCGAATCGGCGCCGAGGTCGGGGCCGACCGTGCGCTGCTCGAGCACCTTGATCGAGGCGGGCAGCGCGCCCGAGCGCAGCAGGATGGCGAGCTCGGTGGCGGTCTCCGCCGTGAAGTTGCCCTCGATGAAGCCCGAGCCGCCGAGGATCGGGCTCTGGATGCGCGGCGCCGAGATCACCTCTTCGTCGAGCACGATGGCGAAGAGCTGCCCGACATTGGCCGCCGTGTAGTTGCCGAAGACCCGCGCGCCGGCCGTGTCGAAGCGGAAGTTCACCACCGGCAGGCCGTTCTCGGGGTGGAACCCGAGCTGGCTGTCGACCAGTCGCTCGCCGCTCAGCACCGGGCGGCGCTCGAGCAGGTAGAAGTTGCCGTCGTCGCCCTCGCGGCCCCGCAGCACCATCTCGCCCGGGCCGGCGGCCGGCGGCTGGGCATCGAAGCCCTTGACCTCGTGGAAGGTCAGCTTGGCGGTGCGGCCGATCAGCCCCAGCACCTCCTCGGCCGAGCCGACGCCCGGCACCTGCACGAGGACGCGGTCCGCGCCCTGGCGCTGGATGGTGGGCTCGCGGGTGCCCGCCTCGTCCACCCGGCGGCGGATGATCTCGAGCGACTGCACGATGGTGCGGTCGGTGATCTGGGCGATGGCCGGCTCGGTCAGCGTCAGCCGGAAGCCTTGCTCGCCGGTGGCCTCGACGGCGAGGTCCTCGCCGCCGCCGATCTGCCCGCCCATGCCGAAGCCGCCGCTGAGAAACCCGTCGAGCGGCTGCGCCAGCCCCTCGAGCGCCGCGCGCGCGCGCTCCACGTCCTCGGCGTTGCTGATGGTGACGCTGACCCGGTCGGCGCTGGCGCGCAGGTCGGTGAAGCGGCGCACGTCCGCCTCGATCAGCGCCTGGCGCACGTCCGCGCGC
Source organism: Thermohalobaculum sp. (assembly GCA_035513135.1). Lineage (GTDB taxonomy): Bacteria > Pseudomonadota > Alphaproteobacteria > Rhodobacterales > Rhodobacteraceae > Thermohalobaculum. Next base: position 7,780 of record DATKCQ010000052.1, on the reverse strand, counting down.
AGCGCCTGCATGCGCTCGGCGATGACTTCGCTCACCTGCACCTCGACGAGCAGGTGCGCGCCGCCGCGCAGGTCGAGGCCCAGATTGACCACGTCGCCCGGCAGCCAGCCGGGCCACTGCCCGGCCGCCTCGCGCAGCTCGGCGGGCACCGGCTCGCCGCGGCGCTCGAGCTCGGCGATCCGCTCGCTCGCCCGCGCCGCCTCGTCCACCGTGTCGTAGGCGAGGTTGGGCATGGCGAAGATCAGGCCGAGCAGGCAGACGCCGACGATCAGCACCCGCTTCCATGGGGGGAAATAGAGCATCGCGCCCTTCCGTTCAGGCCCGCGCGCGGCCGCGCGCGCCGGTCAGTCTCGTTTTCGCTCAGCCCTGTTCCGCTCAGCCCTGTTCCCTGGCCGGCTCGGTCTTGGACAGCACCGCCGTGATGGTCGAGCGGATCACCCGGATCTTCACGTCCTTGGCGATCTCGACCTCGATCTCGTCGCCCTCGCCGACCTTGGTGACCTTGCCCATGACCCCGCCGCCGGTGACCACCTGGTCGCCGCGGCGCAGGTTGGCGACCATCTCGCGGTGCTCCTTCGCGCGCTTCTGCTGCGGCCGGATCAGCAGGAAGTAGAAGATCACGAAGATCAGGATCAGCGGGAGCAGCGAGACGATGAAGCTCGGCTCTCCTCCGGCCTGGGCATAGGCGGGCGTCACGAACATGCTCGGTCCTCTTTGCTTCTCTGGCCTACGTCTCCGGCGAGCCGGGCCGCCCCCTCGGCGGCGCCCCATGCCGACCCGATCGGGCCGAACCGAAGCCCGGCCCAAGGTCCGGTCCCCGGGTCAAGTCCCATGGTCAGGCCGCATATAACCGCTGGCCAAATGGGGCGCAAGCCAGCCGGGGCACGCCCCGCGTCCACCCCGCGTCCAGGCCGTGCCCCGGCCGATGGTCCCGCGCCGCCCGGCGCTGCGCGACCGCGGAATCAGACGTCGCCGTCCTTCAGCTCGATGACGATGCCCCCGACGATGCCGGCCGCGACGTTGTAGATGAAGGCGCCCAGGGCGCCGCCGATGAAGCCCATGATCGCGCCCATGATGATGCTCATGAGCAGGGCGCCGATACCGCCGCCCGCCATGCCCGGCCCCATGCCCGCACCCATTCCCCCGAAGATCAGCCCGAGAATGCCGAACACGAACGCCAGCACCACGAAGATCGCGGCATAGATGATCCCGGTCCTGATCGGGCTGATCCAAGTGATTTCTTTACGCATCGCTCGATCCCCTCTATTGCATCGCCGGAGGGCTTCCGGCGGCGGGGGAGCATGCCATGGCCGGCGCGGTCGTGTCACCGGACCTTGCGGAAGAAATCGCGCTCGGCGGCGCGCATGCCGCAATTTGCGGTGTCGATGAGGCCGGCCGCGGCCCGCTGGCCGGGCCGGTGGTCGCCGCCGCGGTGGTGCTCGATCGCGCCGCGCTGCCCGAAGGCATCGACGACTCCAAGCGCCTCGCGGCGCCGCGCCGGGCCGCGCTGTTCGAGCTGATCCTGGCCGGGGCCTCGGTCGGCGTCGGCCTCGCCACGGTCGAGGAGATCGAGCGGCTCAACATCCTCAACGCCGCCGAGCTCGCCATGCGGCGCGCCGTCGAGGCGCTGCCCGGCCCGCCCGGCGCGGCGCTGATCGACGGCAACCGGGTGCCGCCCGGCCTGCCCTGCCGGGCGCGCGCCATCGTCGGCGGCGACGCCCGCTCGCTCTCGGTCGCGGCCGCCTCGATCGTCGCCAAGGTCACGCGCGACCGGCTGATGGACCGGCTGGCCGAGCGCCACCCCGGCTATGGCTGGGAGCGCAACCGCGGCTACGGCACGCCCGAGCACCTGGCGGCGCTTTCGGCGCTCGGCGTCACGCCCGAGCACCGGCGCGGCTTCGCACCAGTGCACAACATATTGCGAGCCAAACACAAGATATTGAGTTAAGATTCAAAAATAAATTCCTGATTCAAAAGAGTTATTGACGTGACTCCCGGTTCCGCGCATGGTGCCCTACATCAAGGATTCGGGCGGCAGGCCGGGGAGTTGGATGAGCGGGCTTCTGGACAGGGTGATCGAGGGCGACTGCATCGCCGGCATGGCGGCGCTGCCGGCCGGCTCGGTCGATCTGGTCTTCGCCGACCCGCCCTACAACCTGCAGCTCAAGGGCGATCTGCACCGGCCCGACAACTCGCTGGTCGACGGGGTGGACGACGACTGGGACCGGTTCGACAGCTTCCACGCCTATGACGCGTTCACCCGCGCCTGGCTGAGCGAGGCGCGCCGCGTGCTCCGGCCCGACGGGGCGCTGTGGGTGATCGGCACCTACCACAACATCTTCCGGGTCGGCGCGATCCTGCAGGATCTCGGCTTCTGGATCCTCAACGACGTGGTGTGGCGCAAGACCAACCCGATGCCGAACTTCCGCGGCACCCGGCTGTGCAACGCGCACGAGACGCTGATCTGGGCTGCAAGATCAGACACGTCGCGCCCCACTTTCAACTACGAGGCGCTGAAGGAGCTCAACGAGGGGCTGCAGATGCGCTCGGACTGGCTGCTGCCGATCTGCACCGGGCCCGAGCGGCTCAAGACCGGCGACGGCGGCAAGGCGCACCCGACGCAGAAGCCCGAGTCGCTGCTGCACCGCGTGCTCGTGGGCAGCACGAACCCGGGCGAGCTGGTGCTCGACCCGTTTCTCGGCTCGGGCACCACCGCCGCGGTGGCGCGCCGGCTCGGCCGCCACTTCGTCGGCTTCGAGCGCGACCCGGCCTACGCCGCGCTGGCGCGCGACCGGGTCGCCGCCGTCACGCCGCACGACCGCGAATCGCTGCGCGTCACCGGCTCGCGCCGCGCCGCCCCGCGCATCCCGTTCGGCCAGCTGGTCGAGCGCCGCCTGCTCGAGCCCGGCGAGGTGCTGGTCTCGATCAACGGCCGGCACACCGCGCGGGTGCGCGCCGACGGCACGCTGATCGCGGCGCGCACCGCCGGCTCGATCCACAAGGTCGGCGCCGAGCTCGAGGGCGCGCCGTCGTGCAACGGCTGGACCTACTGGCACTTCCGCCGCGACGGGCGGCCCGTGCCGATCGACGTTCTTCGCCAGCAGCTCCGGGCTGAACTCGGGGCGGAACTCGGCGATTGAACCTGTGCTGAGACACGCGTTTCCTGCCAGGGCCGCCGCCCGCGGTCCATACCTTGGGGCCCCGCTCGCGGGGCCCCTTTTTTATTCTCCTTGAATATCAACATGTTAGTCAAATGCGCAATGTGCACAGGCACCCTCGCCGGGCGCGCAGCCCGTGCCGAGGGCGCCCGCAAGCGGCTCTCGGGCCTTACGCCTCCGCCGCCGACCGGCCCAGCCTGAGCGCCTTGGCGAAGACGGTGGGCATCGCCGCTTCGGCCTCGCCCGGCGGGACGCCGTCCGCGAGCCCCTCGACCCGCGCCCACATCACCCCGAGCCGCAGGTGGAAATGCGTGAAGGTGTGGCGCACCTCGCCCGCCTCGCGCCACTGCGCCTCGAGGGGCGGCGCGGGCGGCGGCGCCTCCGCCTCCCAGCCGCTCGAGGGCAGCGCCAGCATGCCGCCAAGCAATCCCCGCTCGGCCCGGCGCACCGTCAGCACCCGCCCCGCGCCGTCGAGCGCCAGATACGCCCAGCCCCGCCGCACCGGCCTGGCGCGGCGCGCCGCCCGCACCGGCAGGTCGGCGGCGATGCCCAGCGCCCGGCCCCGGCAGTCGCCGCGCCACGGGCAGACGCCGCAGGCGGGCGCGCGCGGCGTGCACACGGTGGCGCCAAGATCCATCACCGCCTGCGCATGGTCGCCCGTCCGCCGCGCCGGCGTCAGCGCGCGGGCATGCTCGCCGAGCCGCCGCTTCACGCCGGGCAGCGGCGCGGTCTCGGCGAACAGCCGCGCCATCACCCGCTCGACGTTGCCATCGACCGGCGCGGCCGGCGCGTCGAACGCGATCGCCGCCACCGCCGCCGCCGTGTAGGGCCCGATCCCGGGCAGCGCGCGCAGCGCCGCCTCGCCCATCGGGAACCGCCCGCCCCGGCGCGCCACCTCGACCGCGCAGCGGTGCAGGTTGCGCGCCCGCGCGTAGTAGCCCAGCCCCGCCCAGGCCCCCAGCACCTCCTCGACCGGCGCCGCCGCCAGCGCCTCGACCGTCGGCCAGCGGCGGGTGAACGCGAGGAAGTAGCCGCGCACCGCCGCCACCGTGGTCTGCTGCAGCATCACCTCGGACAGCCACACCCGGTAGGGATCGGGCCGCACCCCCGCCGCGCGCGCCTGAGGCGGCACCCGCCAGGGCAGCGCCCGGTGGTGCCGGTCGTACCAGGCCAGCAGCCGCGCGGACATCTCGGCGGCTTGCCTGCCGGCGGCTTGCGCTTTTGTGATCGGCCCCTGGTCCACCCGTTCTTTCCTTTGCGCCCGATCTGTCGTAACCGGAGACGGAAGCCCGCGGCGCGCCCGTTCCACGCACGCCCGAGACTGCACCGATGACGCCCGGAGAATGACGCTGGCCAAGGCCACAGGCAACACCACCGGCGGGAACGTCGGCAAGACCGCGCCCGAGCGGCGCCGCCCCCGCGGCTTCCTCGCCGCCGCCCATTGCGCCCGGCGCACCGTGGGCGAGGCGGCCGCCCAGCGCGGCTTCGCGGTGCCCGACGTGTTGACCCGCTGGGGCGAGATCGTCGGCGACCACCTCGCCGGGCTGTGCCTGCCGGTCAAGGTCAGCTACGCCCGCGACCGTCAGCTCGGCGCCACCCTGATCGTGCATGTGGAGGGCCCGCGCGCCACCGAGGTCGAGCATCTCGCGCCGCGCATCCTCGAGCGCGTCAACCAGTTCTACGGCTACCGCGCCATCGCCCGCGTCAGGCTGACCCAGGTCTCCGCCCCCGCCACCGCCCCCGCCGCCGCTCCCGCCGCCGGGTTCGCCGAGCCGGCGCGCGCCTTCGCCCCGCCACCCGCTTCGCCCGGCCCGGCCGAGGAGCGCCGCGCCGCCGAGCTCGTGCGCGACATCGAGGACGACGCCCTGCGCGCCGCGCTGACCCGCATGGGCGCCCAAATCCTCGCCCGCAGCCGATGAGTCCCCGGCCCCAGATGAGCCCCGACACCAGGAGACCCCGATGCCCATGACGCTCGACCGCCGCCGCTTCCTTGCCGTCACCGGCGCCGCCGGCGCGCTCGCCGCCCTGCCCCTGCCGGCGCTGGCCGAGCCGGTGATGGGCGACATCGCGCTCGGAGCCGACGACGCACCGGTCACGGTGATCGAGTACGCCTCGTTCACCTGCCCGCACTGCGCCGCCTTCCACCAGCAGACCTGGCCGAAGGTCAAGGCCGACTATGTCGATGCCGGCAAGGTCAGGTTCATCCTGCGCGAGGTCTATTTCGACCGCTACGGCCTGTGGGCCTCGATGGTGGCGCGCTGCGGCGGCGAGCAGGCGTTCTACCCGCTGGCCGAGGCCTTCCTGATGAAGCAGGACAGCTGGGCCAGCGTGCCCGAGGAGCAGATCGGCCTGGAAATCGCCAAGATCGGCCGGCTCAACGGCCTCTCGAACGAGCAGCTCGACGCCTGCCTGTCGGACGAGGACTATGCCCGCTCGCTGATCGAGCAATACCAGGCGAACGCCGGCGAGCACGACGTGCGATCCACCCCGACCTTCATCATCAACGGCGACAAGCACACCGGCAATCTGCCCTACGAGGAGTTCGCCCAGCTGCTCGACGCCGAGCTCTGAACGCCGCCCGGCGCCCGCGTCGGCGCGCCTCCCTCCCTCGCGCGCGGGGGAGGGCCGGATTGGGGGCATCGGCGGTGCGGGTATAGGCCCGGGCCCCCAGGTCTAGTGTCTCATCTGTGGATATCCCCCACATCCACGCCCATTGCCGTTGACATCCGCGCCCGCCTTCCCGCACACTCGGGGCAAAACAACGGGCAGGCCGCGTGCAGTTCACCAGACTCAGACTCGACGGCTTCAAGTCGTTCGTCGACCCGGCCGAGATCGTGATCTCGCCCGGGCTTACCGGCGTGGTCGGACCGAACGGCTGCGGCAAGTCGAACCTGCTCGAGGCGCTGCGCTGGGTGATGGGCGAGAACCGCCCCACCGCCATGCGCGGCGAGGGCATGGAGGACGTGATCTTCAACGGCTCCGAGACGCGCCCGGCGCGCAACTCGGCCTCGGTGGAGGTGCTGATCGACAACTCGGCCCGCCTGGCGCCTTCGCCCTTCAACCACGACGACACGCTCGAGATCAGCCGGCGCATCACCCGCGACATCGGCTCGGCCTTCTCCGTGAACGGCAAGCCGGTGCGCGCCCGCGACGTCGCCATGCTGTTCGCCGACGCCTCGACCGGCGCGCACTCGCCGGCGCTGGTGCGCCAGGGCCAGATCGCCGAGCTGATCAGCGCCCGGCCCAAGGCGCGGCGGCGCATCCTCGAGGAGGCCGCGGGCATCTCCGGCCTCTACCAGCGCCGCCACGAGGCCGAGCTCAAGCTCAACGCCGCCGAGGTCAATCTCGGCCGGGTCGCCGACCTGATCGAGCAGCTCGACACCCAGCTCCGCGCGCTCGAGCGCCAGGCCGGCCAGGCCCGGCGCTACCGCGAGATCGCCGCGCAGCTGCGCCGCGCCGAGGCGGTGCTGCTGTTCCTGCGCTGGCAGGCGGCGGACGCCGAGCACGCGCAGGCCGAGCAGGCGCTGGCCGAGGGCACCCGCGCCGCCGCCGCCGCCGAGACCCAGGCCCAGGCCGCCCGGCGCGCCCGCGACGAGGCCGAGGCGGACATGCCGCCGCTGCGCGACGAGGCCGCCGTCGCCGGGGCCTTGCACCAGCGGCTCGTGCTCGAGCGCGACCAGCTCGCCGAGCGCGAGGCCCGGGCCCAGGCCGAGATCGACACGCTGGCCGCGCGCGCCCGCCAGCTCCGCCTCGACCTCGAGCGCGAGCAGACGCTCGAGTGCGACGCGCGGGGCTCGATCGGGCGCCTCGACGCCGAGGAGGCCGGCCTGCGCGGGGCCGCCACCGGCCACGACGACGCGCTGGCCGAGGCGCAGGACGCCGCCCGCGCCGCCACTGAGGCGCTGAGCGCCGAGGAGGCCACGCTCGACCGCCTCACCGAGGAGGCCGCCCGCCTCGCCGCCCGCCTCGCCGCCGCCGAGCGGCGCCGCGACGAGGCGCGCGCCAGCCGCCAGCGCATCGACGCCGACATCGCCATGGCGGGGGAGGCCGAGCAGGCCCTCGCCGCCGAGATCGCCCGCCTCGACTCGGCGCTCGCCCAGGCCCGCGCCGCCGAGGCTGCCGCGCGCGGCGAGGCCGCCGACGCCGACCAGGCGCTCGAGGCGGCCGAGGCCGCCCGCGCCGCCGCGCAAACCACGGAGGCCGAGGCCCGCGCCGCCATCTCCGCCGCCGAGGGCGAGGTCGCCGCGCTCAGGTCCGAGGTGGCGGCGCTCGAGCGCCTGATCGCGCGCGATGCCGGCGACGAGACCCAGCTCATCGACCGCGTCAGCGTGACCCCCGGCCACGAGGCCGCGCTGGGCGCCGCACTGGGCGACGGCCTGCGGGCGGCCGTGGTCGAGGACGGCGCGGCCGGGTCCGGCTGGACCACCCTGCCCGCGCCAGCCGACTCCGCCGCGCTTCCCGCCGGCGCCGAGCCGATGGCGGCCCAAGTCGATGCGCCGGCCGCGCTGGCCCGCCGGCTGGCGCAGGTCGGCGTGGTCGCGCCCGGCGCGGGCGACGCCCTGCAGGCGTCCCTCGCCCCCGGCCAGCGGCTCGTCAGCCGCGCCGGCGACCTGTGGCGCTGG
>DATKCQ010000051.1:0-38752 GCA_035513135.1 Thermohalobaculum sp. | reverse complement strand
CTGATCCTCGACCGCGAGGGCCGCGAGATCGCCCGCATGATGGGCGACGCCGACTGGGACGGCCCGGAGGCGCAGGCGCTGATCGAGCGGCTGATCGCGCTGACCCGCCCGCGCGAGGCCGTGCGCACATGAGCGGGCTCCTACCCTCGGCCGCGCGGGTGAGCCAGGCGCTTGCCGGGCTGACCGGCGCCGAGGTGCTCGAGGTCACCTGAGCCACGGTGCCGTCGGGCCGCGCCCGGCACCGGGGTCCGTCGTATTGACGCGCGCACGGGTCTGGAATATTTCCTCATTGGGGTAATTCAGAAGGGGATTAGACCATGCCCAGGATCGAAGGCGGCTGCCTGTGCGGCAGCGTCCGCTACACCAGCGACGCCGAGCCGAAGGCGGTCATCAACTGCTACTGCGGGACCTGCCGCAAGAACTCCGGCTCGACCAATTCGTTCAACCTCGCGATGCCCGAGGGGGCGGTCCGGGTCAGCGGCGACTCGGTGGCGACCTATGAGGACCACTCGGGCGCGAGCGGGCAGCCGTTCAACCGTTATTTCTGCTCGAAGTGCGGCTCGCATTTCCTCTCGCGCGGGCCGGGCTATCCGGGGATCGAGTTCATCAAGGCGGGAACGCTCGACGACCCGGAATGGGCCGCGCCGCAGCTGCATATCTGGTGCAGCGAGAAGCCCGGCTGGCTCGAGCTGCCGCAGGGCGCGGCGCAGGTCCCGGGCAACCCGGAATAGCGCGGCCGGGCTCAGCGCCCCAGGATCATGCGCCTGAGCACCGCGTCGCGGCGCCCGAAGTGGTGGCGCAGCGCCGCGCCCACATGGCCGGCGAGGATCAGCGTCAGGGCCACCGCCGACCAGGTGTGGACCGATCTGAGCAGGTCCTCGAGCGCCTTCGAGCCGGGCTGGAACGGGTCGGGCAGCTCGAACAGCCCGAACACCATGTTGCGGATGCCGAAGCTCTCCTGCAGCGTCGAGGCCGAGACCATCAGCCAGCCGCTCAGCGGCAGGGCGATCATCAGCGCGTAGAGCGCCAGGTGCGCGCCGCGCGCCAGCGCCGCCTCGCGCCGGCCCATGCCGGGGGGCAGGTCGGGCGCCGGGTGGCTCAGCCGCCAGGCCACCCGGACCAGCGCCAGCGCGAAGATCACGAAACCCCAGCTCTTGTGGGTCTGGTAGAGGGCGAACTGCGCCACCGGATCCGCGACCGCGTTCACCATCCACAGGCCGAGGCCGATCTGGAACAGGATCAGCGCCGCCATCAGCCAGTGCAGCAGGCGCGCCGGCCAGCCCCAGCCCGTCGGCGTGTTGCCCAGCCCCATCCGCGCCCCCCTCAACGCGCGGCGCGCGCCACCAGCTCGAAGCGCACCGCCACATCGCGGCCGATGTCGACGAACAGCGCCATCGGCCCGACGCCGAGCCCATAGTCCTTGCGGTCGATCACGAGCGTGCCCGAGGCGCGCGCCACCTCCGCGCCGATCGCGAGCTCGACGGTGGTGCTGACGGGCCGGGCGCGGCCGCGGATGCTCAGCTCGCCCTCGGCGCGGTAGCTGGTGCCCGCGAGCGGGGTGTTTTCGAGCGGGGTCAGCCCGAGCAGGCGGTAGACGACGTGCGGGTGGTTGGCCGAATCGAACCACTCGGCCGAGGTGGCGAAGGCGCTGGCCCGGGCGTCGCCGAGCTCGATGCTGGCGCTGTCGATGCGCAGCTCCAGCGTGGCGTCGCCGGGGGCGGCGGGGTCGAACGTGCCCTCGCCCGAGAAGCGGGTGAAGACGCCCTCGACCGGGGCGCCGTCCGCCTCGTAGCCGAAGACGATGCGCGATTCGTCCGGCACCACGGCCCACTGGGTCGCCGCCGCGGCGAGGCCGGCGGCGAGCGCCAGTAAGAGGGCCGCGATCCGTGCCGGCCGCCGCATGTGCTGCGCTCCACTTGCTGCCGAGTCGGGTGCCGCCCTCAACCTAGCGCAATCGCGCGCGCCGGGAAGCGCCGCCTGACATTTGCGTGAGCAGGCCCCCGCGTGAGCAGGCCCCCGCGTGAGCAGGCCCCCGCATGAGCCGGCCTCAGCGGGTGGGGACGGGCGGCTCGACCCGGTAGTCGTAGAAGCCGCGCCGGGTCTTGCGGCCGAGCCAGCCGGCCTCGACGTACTTCACCAGCAGCGGGCAGGGCCGGTACTTGGTGTCGGCCAGCCCCTCGTGCAGCACGTTCATGATGGCGAGGCAGACGTCGAGGCCGATGAAATCGGCGAGCTCCAGCGGCCCCATCGGGTGGCGCGTGCCGAGCTTCATCGCCATGTCGATGCTCTCGACGTTGCCGACGCCCTCGTAGAGCGTGTAGATCGCCTCGTTGATCATCGGCAGCAGGATGCGGTTGACGATGAAGGCCGGAAAGTCCTCGGCGTTGGCGGCGGTCTTGCCGAGCCGGACCACCACCTCCTTCATGGTCTGGAAGGTCTCGTCGGAGGTGGCGATGCCACGGATCAGCTCGACCAGCGGGATCACCGGCACCGGGTTCATGAAGTGCAGCCCCATGAAGCGCTCGGGCCGGTCGGTGGCGCTGGCCAGCCGGGTGATCGAGATCGACGAGGTGTTCGAGGTCAGGATCGTGTGCGGCCCCAGATGCGCCTTGAGATCGGCGAACACCCTGTGCTTGACCTCCTCGTCCTCGGTGGCGGATTCGATGATGAGATCGAGGGCGCCGAGCTCGGCCAGCTCCATGGTCGGGTGGATGCGCGCCAGCGCCGTGTCGCGCTCGGCCTGCGGCAGCTGGCCCTTCTCGATCAGCCGGCCGTAGCCCCAGCCGATCCGCTCCATGGCCGCGTCGAGCTGGGCCTTGCTGATGTCGGAGAGCCAGACCTCGAAGCCCGCCTGCGCGAACACCTGCGCGATCCCGGCGCCCATCTGGCCGGCGCCGACGACGCCAACGGTTCGGATCTGCATGCCGTGCTATCCCCAGCTTACCCAGCTTTCCCCGGCTTCCCGCGGCTTCCCGCGGTTGCGCGCCTCTTATGGTGCGCTGCAACACGCAAGTATGACCGAGGAGTGACGTATTGCAAGGCGCGTTGCAAGGCGAGGCCCTGAAAAATCTCGGCAAGAATGTTGCGGCCCGCGCCGGGGGCACCCTGACGCGGGCCGCCGGCAGAGCCGGGCTCAGCCCTTGCCGAGCTCCGCCTCGAGCTCCGGCAGCGCCTGGAACAGGTCGGCGACCAGGCCGTAGTCGGCGACCTGGAAGATCGGCGCCTCCTCGTCCTTGTTGATGGCGACGATGACCTTGGAGTCCTTCATGCCCGCGAGGTGCTGGATGGCGCCGGAGATGCCGACCGCGATATACAGCTCGGGCGCCACCACCTTGCCGGTCTGGCCGACCTGCCAGTCGTTCGGCGCGTAGCCCGAATCCACCGCGGCGCGCGAGGCGCCGACGGCGGCGTTGAGCTTGTCGGCGACCTTCTCGATGAGCTGGAAGTTCTCCTTCGACGCGACGCCGCGGCCGCCCGAGATGACGATCTTCGCCGAGGTCAGCTCGGGCCGGTCGGTGCTCGCCACCATGTCCTCGATCCACTCGGAGAGCCCCGGGTCCTCGGCCGCCTCGGCGGTCTCGATCGGCGCGGCGTCCTGCTCGCCCGGCGCGTCGAACGAGGTGCCGCGCACGGTGACGATCTTCTTTTCGTCCTTCGACTTCACCGTCTGGATGGCGTTGCCGGCATAGATCGGGCGCACGAAGGTCTCGGCGTCCACCACCTCCTGGATGTCGGGGATGATCATCACGTCGAGCAGCGCCGCGACGCGCGGCATGACGTTCTTGCCCGAGGTGATCGAGGGGGCGAACACGTGGGAATAGGGCTCGGCCAGCTTGGCGATCAGCGCCGCGGTCGGCTCGGCCAGGCGGTGGCCGTAGGCCTCGCCCTCGACATGAATGACCTTGGCGACGCCCTTGAGCTTCGCCGCCGCCTCGGCCGCCGCGCCGCAGTCCTTGCCGGCCACCAGGATGTGCATCTCGTCGCCGAGTTTGCTCGCCGCGGTCACCGTCTTGGCAGTGGCCTCGTTGAGGTGCGTGTTGTCGTGCTTGGCAATTACCAGGACGGCCATCTCAGAGCACTCCCGCTTCGTTCTTCAGCTTGTCGACCAGCTCGGCGACCGAATCCACCTTGACCCCCGCCTTGCGCGTCGGCGGCTCGGCCACCGAGACCACCTCGAGGCGGGGGCTGACATCGACGCCGTAATCGTCAGGGGTCTTCACCTCGAGCGGCTTCTTCTTCGCCTTCATGATGTTGGGCAGGCTGGCGTAGCGCGGCTCGTTCAGGCGCAGGTCCACGGTGACGACCGCCGGCATCTTCACCTTGAGCGCCTGCAGGCCGCCGTCGACCTCGCGCACCACCTTGGCCTCGCCGTCCGCGATCTCGAGCTTCGAGATGAAGGTCGCCTGCGGCCAGCCGAGCAGCGCCGAGAGCATCTGGCCGGTGGCGTTCATGTCGTTGTCGATCGCCTGCTTGCCCATGATGACGAGGCCCGGCTCCTCCTCCTCGACCACGGCCTTCAGCAGCTTGGCCACCGCCAGCGGCTCGATGTCGGTGTCCACGGTCTCGGCGGCTTCGATCAGGATCGCCCGGTCGGCGCCCATGGCGAGCGCGGTGCGCAGCGTCTCCTGCGCCTGTTTCACGCCGATCGAGACGACGACCACCTCCTCGGCCTCGCCGGCCTCGCGCAGGCGGATGGCCTGCTCGACGGCGATCTCGTCGAACGGGTTCATGGACATCTTGACGTTGGCGAGATCGACGCCGGTCCGGTCGCCCTTGACCCGGACCTTGACGTTGAAGTCGATCACGCGCTTGACGGGCACCAGCACCTTCATTGCGTTCCCTCCTCGAGACGACCGGCGATCCGCGACGGGCGTGGACCGTTTCAGCTCTTTCCAGCTCTGTTAGATCGGCGGCACGCCCAACGCAACCGCCCGCCGATCGTAGAGAAAAAAGCGGCGCGGAGCGAGAGGCAACCGCCGCCGCGCCGGGCGGCGGCGCCCGGCTCAGTTGTGCCGCACGATGCAGGCGCCGCCCGCCAGGCGCAGCCGGACGCAAAGCTGGCGCGCCGCGACGCGGCTGCCGGCGCCGAGGCGCACGGCCCAGATGTGCAGCCCGCCCAGGCGCACGCGCACCAGCATGGGCTCGCGCTCGCCGATGATCCCGGGGTGTCGCGCCTTTATCCTGTAGAACTGGGCGAGCGCCGCGGCCCGGCGCGGATTGCCCGCGACCTGGACGCCCCAGGGCTGCCACTCGGCGCCCTCGAACAGCACCGCGCGGGTCGGCAGCACCGGCAGGCGGCGGCACGCCTCGGCGAACGGGCGGGGCGGGTCGAGCGGGCGCGGCTCGACCTCGCGCCCGGGCTCGCGGAACCAGCGGGCGGGGCGGAAGGTGATGGCGTGGACATAGGCGAGCGTCTCGCCCGGCAGGCCGCGGCGCCCCGAAATCAGGCCGCGACCCGGCTCTCGCCGCTGTTGTAGGCGGCCGCGGCGAGGCCGAGATTGCCGAATTCGGCGCGCAGCTCGGCGAGATACGCCGCCGCGGCCGGAATCGCCAGGTCCGGGTCGAACGGGTCGGCGAGCCCGCGGCGCGCGGCCGTCGCGGGCATGAACTGCGCCACCCCGAGCGCCCCCTTGGGACTGACCGCGCGCGCGTCGAAGCGGCTCTCGAGCCAGATCAGCCGGGCGAGGAACGGGGCGGGCAGGCCGTGCCGCCCGGCCGCCCGCTCGATCAGGGTGCAAAGGCGCTCGGCCCCGGCAGGCCCGGACGCCTCTTCGGGCGGATCGGCCTGGGCCGGGTCGGCTTGGGGCGGGTCGGTTTGGGTCTGGTCGGTTTGGGTCTGGTCGTCTTCGGGCAAGTCGGGGGCGGCGCTGAGCGACCAGCCGCCCGCGGCGAGCAGCGCCAGCGCCAGCAGGGCCGCCCTCAACGGTTGGCCCCGGGCACCCACAGCACATCCGCCGCGCCGTCGTCGTTGGCCACGCGCGCGGCGACGAACAGCCAGTCCGACAGCCGGTTCACGTAGTGCAGGGCCGGCCCGCCCACCGGCTCGGCGCCGGCCAGCGCCACCACCAGCCGCTCGGCCCGGCGGCACACCGTGCGGGCGTGGTGCAGCTGGGCGGCGAGCGGCGTGCCGCCCGGCAGCACGAACGAGCGCAGCGGCTTCAGGGCCTGGTTCATCGCGTCGATCTCGCGCTCGAGCCGCGCGACCTGGGGGCCGCTGACGCGCAGCGGCGGGTGCTCGGCCGCCTCCTCGCCTTCGGCCGGCGGGCGGCACAGATCGGCGCCGAGGTCAAAGAGGTCGTTCTGGATGCGCGCCAGCGCCGCGTCCATCTCGCCCCCGGCGTGAAGCCGCGCCAGCCCGATCACCGCGTTGGTCTCGTCCACCGTGCCGTAGGCCGCGACGCGCGCCGCGTGCTTGGCCACGCGGCTGCCGTCGCCCAAACCCGTCTCGCCCCTGTCGCCGGTGCGCGTGTAGATCCGGTTGAGCACCACCATCGCCGCGTCTCCCCTGTCCGGTCCGCCCGCTCAGTTGCCGCTCCGGATCGCCAGGACCGTCAGCATCACCAGCACGATGGCGATGAGCTGGGCGACGATGCGGTAGCGCATCAGCTTGTTCGAGAGGCGCGCGCCTTCCTTCCCCTCCCGCCAGCGCGCGCCGAAACCACCGACGCCGAGCGCCAGCACGGCGAAGGTGGCGAGCACGGCCGCCAGCGCCAGAAAGAACAATATGCCGGACATCGCGGGCCTCCTCAGCCCTGCATGAAGATGCGGTCGAGCAGCCCGGTGGGCAGCAGCCGCTTGAGCATACCCACAATATAGGTCGGCGTGGTGACGTAGTAACGCGGCCGGGGGCGCCGGCTTTCCAGCGCGTGGATCAACTTTCGCGTGGTGGCCTCGGGGCCGAGCTCGAACGGGTCGGGCTTGCTCGCCTCGCCGAACAGGCGCGGGTCCACCACGTCGCGGTAGAAATCGGCCCAGGCCGAGTTCTCGCGGTCGATCCAGCGCTCGTAATGCGCCCGGGCGTTGAGGCGGAACTTCGTGCGGATCGGGCCGGGCTCGAGCAGGATCACGCGAATCGGCGTGCCGCCGAGCTCGAGCCTGAGCGTGTCGGTGTAGCCCTCGAGCGCGTGCTTGGTGGCGGTGTAGGCGCCGCGGATGCGCACATAGCCGAAGCCCAGCACCGAGGAGTTCATCACGATCCGCCCGTGCCCCTGCGCGCGCATCACCGGAATGGCGCGCCGCGTCAGCTCGTGCCAGCCGAAGAAGTTGGCCTCGAAGATCTGGCGCAGGCCGGCCACCGGCACGTCCTCGAGCGCGCCCGGCAGGGCATAGGCGCCGTTGTTGAAAAGCGCGTCGAGCCGGCCGCCGGTGCGCCCGAGCGCCTCGGCGAAGCCGGTCTCGATGCTCTCGGGGTCCTCGTAGTCGATGCGCGGGCTGGCGAGGCCCTCGGCCTCGAGCCGGGCGCAGTCGGCGGGCTTGCGGCAGCTCGCCAGCACCTGCCAGCCGCGCGCCTTCAGCGCCTGGGCGAGGTGGTGGCCGATGCCCGACGATGCGCCGGTGATCAGGATCGTGCGCGCATTCCCCTTCGCTGTCCCGGCCATGCCTCCCCCCGGATCAATGCGCGTCCCCGAAAGACCTCTAGCGTCTGGGCGCGGCCGGCGCCAGTGCGGCGGCGCAAATCCGGGGCCCAGGGGGACGTTGACAAGCCGCGCGGCGCGCGCCGAAGATGCATGGCCGGGAGCCCGCCGCGCCCATCCTGAAACGACCCTCGCCCGGAGGCCCGGACATGCCGCCCATCCGCAAGAAGATCACCTGGGCCGCCGTGGCCGACGGCACCAAGGCGCTGCTGCTGCTCAACGCGGGAACCGACGCGCGGCCGCGCCTCAGCGTGCTGGCCAAGGCGGAGCTGGAGAACCCGCCGACGCGCGAGCAGGGCAGCGACAGGCCCGGCCGGATGGCGGATCGCGGGCCGGGCCAGCGCTCGGCGCTCGAGATCACCGACTGGCACGAGTTCGAGGAGACGCGCTTCGTGCGCGAGTTCGCCGACCGGCTGAACCGGGCGGCGCAGCGCAACCGCTTCGAGCGGCTGATCCTGGTGGCGCCCCCCAAGGTGCTGGGCGCGCTGCGCCCGGCGCTGTCGCCGGCGGTCGGCGAGCGCATCGCCGCCGAGATCCCGAGCGACCTGACCAAGCACCCGGTGAACGAGATCGAGCGGCTGATCGCCAGGAAGATGTGGGGCTGAAGCCCGTCAGGGTGCGGGGCCGGGCGGAGCTTTCTCGCAAAGCCGCGCGGCGAGCGCGCGCACCAGCGCGTCGAGGCCGGGGTCGGAGACCAGCTCGCAGGTCTCCTCGAGCCCGGCCCAGCGGCGGCGGCGCTGGCCGCGCTCGGGCCAGTCGTCGAGCTCGACCTCGACCTCCAGCGGATAGAGCGCGACCTCGATCTCGCTTTCACCCTCGGGGCGCTGCTTGGTGCCGCGGTAGCTGCCGACCGGCTCGGCGGCGACCACCCCCTCCACGCCCGCCTCCTCGTAGGCCTCCTGCGCGGCGCAGGCGACGGGCGAGAGCCAGCCGATGCGCCCGCCCTTGGGGAAGATCCAGCGCCCGGTGCGGCGCGAGGTGATCAGCAGGAACTCGAGCCCGTGCGCGCCGCGCCGGTAGGGGATGGCGCCGAACTGGCGCTCCACCCCCTCGCCGCGCGCGAAGCCCAGCATGCGGCGGAGCAGGCCGAGGACGGCGGCGGTCATCTGTCGCGCGCGGGCTGCATCCGCCAAGCGTAAGGCGCGCCGGCCGGCGGCCGCAAGGGCGCAGGCGACCGGGCCGCGATTGACAGGCCCGGCACCGTTCGCCATAAGGCGAACCTCGCCCCATGGCATGGCGCCAGCGGGGCCGTTTTGCTTTTGCGCCACGGCGTCGCACACGCCCCGCGCGCTTGCCCAGCAGGGAGACCGTCACCCGTGATCGCGCCCGTCATGCCGACCTACGCACGGGCACCGCTCGCCTTCGAGCGGGGCGAGGGATCGTGGCTGATCGCGACCGACGGCACGAGGTATCTCGACTTCGGTGCCGGCATCGCGGTCTGCGCCCTCGGCCATGCCCACCCGGCCCTCGTCGCCGCGCTCGAGCGCCAGGCCCGACGGGTCTGGCATGTCTCGAACCTCTACGAGATCCCCGAGCAAAAGCGCCTCGCCGAGCGGCTGGTGGAGGCCAGCTTCGCCGAGACCGTGTTCTTCACCAACTCGGGCGCCGAGGCGATGGAGTGCTGCATCAAGGCGGCGCGCAAGTACTGGCACGCAAAAGGCGAGCCCGGGCGCAACCGCATCGTCACCTTCGAGGGGGCGTTCCACGGCCGCACGCTCGCCACCATCTCGGCCGCGGGGCAGGAGAAGCTGGTGAACGGCTTCGCGCCGCTCCTGCCCGGCTTCGACCGGGTGCCCTGGGGCGATCTCGCCGCGGCCGAGGCCGCGATCGGGCCCGAGACGGCGGCGATCCTGGTCGAGCCGATCCAGGGCGAGGGCGGAGTGCGCACCGCGCCCGACGGCTTCCTGCGCGGGGTGCGCCGGCTGTGCGACGCGCACGGGCTGCTGCTGGTGCTCGACGAGATCCAGAGCGGCATGGGCCGCACCGGCACGCTGTTTGCCCACGAGCAGGCGGGCATCACGCCCGACCTCATGGGGGTCGCCAAGGGCATCGGCGGTGGCTTCCCGCTCGGCGCCTGCCTCGCCACCGAGGCCGCCGCCGCGGGAATGACCGTGGGGGCGCACGGCTCGACCTATGGCGGCAACCCGCTGGCCTGCGCGGTGGGCAACGCCGTGCTCGACGAGGTGCTGGCGCCGGGCTTTCTCGACGCGGTCAGGCGCAAGGCGGGGCTGATGCGCCAGCGGCTCGCCGGGCTCGCCGACGCCCATCCCGCCATCGTCGCCGAGCTGCGCGGCGACGGGCTGATGCTCGGGCTGAAGCTCGCCGACGGCGTCAAGAACGCCGATCTGGTGGGGGCGGCGCGCGACAGGCATCTGCTCACGGTGCCGGCGGGCGACAACGTGGTGCGCATCCTGCCGCCGCTCAACATCGCCGAGGACGAGATCGCCGAGGGCATCGCGCGGCTCGACGCCGCTTGCGCGGCGCTGGCGAAATGACCCGGCATTTCCTCGACCTCGACCAGGTGCCGGGCGGCGAGCTTGAGCGGATCATCGCCCGCTCGGCCGAGATCAAGGCCCGGCGCGACGGCCGGCCGAAGCTGTTTCCCGATCCCGAGCAGCCGCTCGCGAACCGCATCGTGGCGCTGATCTTCGAGAAGCCCTCGACCCGCACGAGAATTTCCTTCGACGTCGGCATCCGCCAGATGGGCGGCGAGACCATGGTGCTGAGCGGCTCGGAGCTGCAGCTCGGGCACGGCGAGACGGTGGCCGACACGGCGCGCGTGCTCAGCCGCTATGTCGACCTGATCATGATCCGCACCTTCAGCCCCGCGACGCTGGCCGAGATGGCCGAGAACGCCACCGTGCCGGTGATCAACGGGCTGACCGACCGCACGCACCCCTGCCAGATCATGGCCGACGTGATGACCTATCAGGAGCGCAAGGGCCCGATCCGCGGCGCCAGGCTGGTCTGGACGGGCGACGGCAACAATGTCTGCGCCAGCTACATCCAGGGCGCCGCGCGGTTTGGCTACGAACTGGTGGTGACGGGGCCCGAGACGCTCGAGCCCGACCCGCGGATCGTCGCCGCGGCGCGGGCCGAGGGCGCGCGCGTGCGGCTCGAGCGCGACCCCTGCGCGGCGGTCGCGGGCGCCGACGCGGTGGTCACCGACTGCTGGCTCTCGATGCACGACGACCTGACCAGCCGCGAGCGCCGGCACAACCAGCTCAAGCCCTACCAGGTGAACGCCCGGCTGATGGCCGCCGCCAGACCCGACGCCATCTTCATGCACTGCCTGCCCGCGCACCGCGGGGAGGAGGTCACCTCCGACGTGTTCGACGGCCCGCAATCGGTGGTGTTCGACGAGGCGGAGAACCGCCTGCACGTGCAGAAGGGCATCGTGCGCTGGTGCCTCGGAGCGCTCTGAGCGCGGCGGCAGGCCGGGGCGGATCAAACGGGAACGCCGTTGCCCGTTCAACCGGCCCGCGGTGCCACCCAAGTCTGCAGTGCTACCCAGTCTCCGGCCGCGCAGCCTGCGGCCCCCCCTCCCCATCCCTCCCCCACGAGGGGGGAGGGAGGCGCCAGGTCGCCGGCACTGGTCGCCGGCACTGGCCGCCGGCACTGGTCGCCGGCACTGGCGGCCGCCCTCCCCGGCCCGGGGAGAGGAGTCCGGGCCGGTGGAGTCCTGTCAGCGCCGGCCGGACTTACCTGTCGCGAAGGCCCAGCGTATCGGCGACGGTGTCCAGGACCCTGGTGCCAGCCAGGAAATACCTGGCCGTGCTGATCGCCACGTAGCTGGCGATCAGCGCCATCGCGATGAACGAGAGCTCGACCGAGGTCGAGTACCCCGTGCCGAGAAAACCCGCGTCGAGAGCGGCGAGCGCCTCGAAGCCGTCGCCGCCCTCGCCGCCCGCGCCTGTTACCACCACCTCGTCCATCGCACCCACTCCACCCTGAAGGACCCACGCGCAACAGGCTTGCTTGCAATGATGTCAGGTCTTGGGCGGCGGCGCGTCGCGAAGATGGCATCGCCGAATTCCGGCCGGTTGCAATTGAGAATCCGCGATTGTTCGCGATTGCCGGCCACGGGCGCACAACCATGACGGCAGTCGCGGCGACGGTGTTCGCGAACCTGGGGAATTCGGGCGCACCGGGCGCGTCGCCGGATCGGCATGGCCGGGCGCGCCCCGGTTGCGCGACCTGATTCGCCCGGTTGCGGCGCGGGGCGGCACGCTCGCTACCAGGCGAGGCGGGCCGCCTCGGCGGCGCATTCGTCGTGTTGCGGGCAGCTCACCAGGTGGTCGTTGACCATGCCCACCGCCTGCGCGAAGGCATAGACGATGGTCGGGCCGCAAAAGCGAAAGCCCCGCGCCCTGAGCGCCTTCGACAGCTCGCGCGAGAGCGGCGTCTCGGCGGGGATCTCGGCCAGGTCCCGCCAGGCGTTGGGACGCGGGCGGAAGTCGACGAACTGCCACAGGAACCGGGCGAAACCCTCGCGCGCCTCGATCTCCGCCCAGGCCCGGGCATTGCCGACGGCGGCCTCGATCTTGCCGCGGTGGCGCACGATGCCGGGGTCGGCCAGCGCCCGCGCCACCTCGGCCTCGCCCCAGCGGGCCAGGCGCCCGGGGTCGAAGCCCTCGAAGGCGGCGCGGAAGTTCTCGCGCTTGCGCAGGATGGTGATCCAGCTCAACCCGGCCTGGAAGCCGTCGAGCACCAGCTTCTCGAACAGCGCCCGGCCGTCGGCCTCCGGCCGGCCCCATTCGCGGTCGTGGTAGGCGACGTAGAGCGGATCGGTGCCGCACCAGCCGCAGCGCTCGGCCATCGTTGCGTCCTCGCTCCGAGTTTTTACCGTAAACTTTAAAGGATTGTTTAGAACATTTATGGAACAAATGTCGACAGTTTTCCTGCCCCCTGAACCAGGTCCGGCTTCGGACCGGCGCGGGAGCGTGACGTGTGGAGCATGAGACATGCGGGCTCATCCCCTGTACAGCGAGCGCCGCCGGCCGCGCTGCACCGCCGGGCTCGACGGGCTGATCCTGCTCGGGCTCGACAATGTCCGCTCGCTCGAGGACCTGTTCGGCGAAGACATCGGCGACGAGGTGATGCAGGCGGTCGAGACCCGAATCGCCCGCGTGTTGCGCGACGCGGACACGGTCCGGCGCGCCGGGCACCGACGCATTTCGGTCGCCGTGCGCGAGCTCGACGACACCGGCATCAGCGGCATCGTCACCCGGCTGCAGGCCGCCGTCGCGCACAGCGCGATCGTCACGTCGCACGGACCAGTCTCGGTGACGTTGGCCGCCGGCTGCGCCATTTCCAGGGATCGCGACCCCGACGCCCAGCTCGCCGCGGCCCGCCATGCGCTGATCGAGGCGATGAGCCAGGGCGTCGGCTGCATCCGATTCTTCGGCGACACCGCCGGCGCCATCGAGATCGAGCGCGATCAGGTGGTCTGCGCGGCGCAACTCGCCATGGGCGCGATCAGCAAGGGCCACCTGCTGACCGCGTTCCAGCCGGTGGTCTGGGCCGCGGGCGGCAACCACGCCGCGTTCCACGAGTGCCTGGTGCGCCTGCATAACCGGGACGGAAATCTGGTCGCCGCGAATGAATTCATGCCTGCCATCGAGCGGCTCGGGCTGGCGCCGCACATCGACCGGCAGATGCTGATCATGGCGCTCGACACGCTCGGCCGCCAGCCGGGCATCCGCCTCTCGCTCAACGTCTTCCCGCAGACCATGCAGGACGCGCAGTGGATGATGCTGTTCGACGAGGGCACGCGCAACGATCCCTCGCTGGCCGAGCGGCTGATCATCGAGATCACCGAGACCACGGCGATGCTCGAGTCCGCGCGCACGCTCGCCTTCATGGAGCGGCTGCGCCATCGGGGCGTGGCGTTCGCGCTCGACGATTTCGGCGTCGGACACAACACCTCGTTCGGCCGCCTGCGCGACTTCCGATTCGACATCATCAAGATCGACGGCAGCTTCGTCGCCGACATCACGACCAACCCCGATAGCCGCTTCTTCGTCTCGAAGCTGATCGAGGTCGGCCGGTATTTCGAGATGATGATCGTCGCCGAATTCGTCCAGGGCGCCGCCGATGCGCGGATCCTGCGCGACCTCGGGGTCGAGTGCTTCCAGGGGTTCCACTTCGGCGAGCCCAGCCTGGAGCTGACCCCGGAGCTGACGCCGCAGCAGGTGGCGCTGACCTCGCGCTGACGGCCCCGGTCATTCTCTCGAGGCGGGCGAGGCAACGGGGCGGGCGCGCCGCCCGCCGGATCTTCCGCCACGTCCATGCCGGCCGCCCCCCGCCCAAAAGGTCGGAGCAGGCTCCCCATTGCCGGCGCCGCGAGGCCTCCTCCCCGAGCCGATGGGAGGGGCGGGGGGTCCGGGCCGGCAGGGTGCGGCGGGATCAGCCCTTGCCGCGGCTGAGGCGGTCGAGCTGCTCCTGCATCTCGCGAATCTGGCGCTGCAGCTGGTCGAGGTTCTCGCCGAAATCGCCCGGCGCCCCAAGTTCGTGACTGGCTTCGCGCCCGGGCTCGCGCCCGGCCTTGGAGCCGGCGCCGCGCTCGGCCTCGGCGCCGGGGTTGCGCTCGGGAGCCTTGCCGCCCTGCCCGGCGGCGAGCGGCGAGAACAACCGCAGCGCCTGCTCGAACCACTCCATGTTGCTGCGCGTCAGGGCCTCGAGGTTGGCGATCGCGTGCGAGCCGCCGAAGGCCTTGCGCATGCGCTCCTGGTTCTCGCCGAAGGTCTTCATCGAGGCCTCGAGATAGCCCGGCACCACGGTCTGCAGCGCGTCGCCATAGAGGCCGATGATCTGGCGCAGGAAGGCGGTGGGCAGCATGGCGTGCCCCTTCGCCTCCTCCTCGACGATGATCTGGGTCAGCACCGAGCGGGTGATGTCCTCGCCGGTCTTGGCGTCGTAGACCGCGAAGTCCTGCCCGGCGCGCACCATCTTCGACAGGTCGTCGAGCGTCACGTAGCTGCTCTTCGCTGTGTTGTAGAGCCGGCGGTTGGCGTATTTCTTGATGACGATCTTCTCGGAGCCTTCGGCGTCGGCCTTGCCGCTGTCACGCGCAGCCACGGCTTCTCTCCCCTTGCAGCGATGGCCCCGGGCCCGGGACGCCCTATTATCTGGCATCCGCGGTGCCGCGGCGCAATCGCAATTTTGCATGTGCGAAACCTGCGGCGCGGCGCGTGCCGGCGCCGGCGGGCGCGCGGCGCGCTTGTTGCGGCGCAACAATCCGACGCATTGCAGACCGGCCCGCGGCGTGAGACAAAACGCTTGAGCATGCCGGGTCGAGTCGCCCCCGAATCGCACCTGAATCGCCCCCGAATCGCCTCCCGAGTGGCCCCGGCGCCAGGGAGACGCCCCGTACCGAGAGGAGACCCAATGACCGACGTCGTCATCGCCGCCGCCGCCCGCACCCCGGTGGGCAGCTTCAACGGAGCCTTCGCCAGCGTGCCCGCGCACGAGCTCGGCGCCACCGCCATCCGCGCCGCGCTCGAGCGCGCCGGTGTCGAGCCGGCGGAGGTGTCCGAGACCATCCTCGGCCAGGTGCTGACCGCCGGCCAGGGCATGAACCCGGCCCGCCAGGCGCACATCGCCGCCGGCCTGCCGGTCGAGAGCGCGGCCTGGGGCATCAACCAGGTCTGCGGCTCGGGGCTCAGGGCCGTGACGCTCGGCGCCCAGCACATCGCGCTCGGCGACGCGCAGGTCGTGGTCGCCGGCGGCCAGGAGTCGATGTCGTCCTCGACCCACTGCGCGCACCTGCGCGCCGGCACCAAGATGGGCGACGTGAAGTTTATCGACACGATGATCCGCGACGGGCTGTGGGACGCCTTCAACGGCTACCACATGGGCAACACCGCCGAGAACGTCGCGCGCAAGTGGCAGCTCACCCGCGAGGAGCAGGACGCGTTCGCGCTGGCCAGCCAGCAGAAGGCCTCGGCCGCCCAGAAGGAGGGCCGCTTCAAGGACGAGATCACCCCCGTCACGGTCAAGACCCGCAAGGGCGACCTGGTGGTCGAGGACGACGAGTACATCCGCCACGACGCCTCGATCGAGGGCATGGCCAAGCTGCGCCCGGCCTTCGACAAGGAGGGCACGGTCACGGCCGCCAACGCCTCCGGCATCAACGACGGCGCCGCGGTGACCGTGCTGATGAGCGCCGGCGAGGCCGAGCGCCGCGGCATCGAGCCGCTGGCGCGCATCGTCAGCTACGCCACCGCCGGGGTCGACCCGGCGATCATGGGCTCGGGCCCGATCCCGGCGAGCCGCAAGGCGCTGGAGAAGGCGGGCTGGAAGGTCGAGGACCTCGACCTGGTCGAGGCCAACGAGGCCTTCGCCGCCCAGGCCTGCGCGGTCAACAAGGATCTGGGCTGGGACCCGGCCATCGTCAACGTGAACGGCGGGGCGATCGCCATCGGCCACCCGATCGGCGCCTCGGGCGCGCGCATCCTCAACACGCTCCTGTTCGAGATGCAGCGCCGCGGCGCCAAGCGCGGGCTGGCCACGCTGTGCATCGGCGGCGGCATGGGCGTCGCCATGTGCGTCGAGCGGCCCTGAGCGCAGGGCCGGGGCGGGCACCCCGCCCCGGCCACAACGACAACACTGATCAAGGGAGAAACGAATGGCACGGGTTGCACTGGTCACCGGCGGCACGCGCGGCATCGGCGCCGCCATCGCCAAGGCGCTGAAGGCCGCGGGCTACAAGGTCGCCGCCAACTACGCCGGCAACGACGAGGCGGCGAACAAGTTCAAGGACGCGACCGGCATCGCCGTCTTCAAATGGTCGGTCGCCGACTACCAGGCCTGCGTCGACGGCATCGCCAAGGTCGAGGCCGAGCTCGGCCCGGTCGAGGTGCTGGTCAACAACGCCGGTATCACCCGCGACGCCATGTTTCACCGGATGACGCCCGAGCAGTGGAACGAGGTGATCACCACCAACCTCACCGGGCTCTTCAACATGACCCATCCGATCTGGCCGAAGATGCGCGACGCCAAGTTCGGACGGATCGTCAACATCTCCTCGATCAACGGCCAGAAGGGCCAGGCGGGGCAGGCGAACTACTCGGCGGCGAAATCCGGCGACCTCGGCCTGACCAAGGCGCTGGCGCAGGAGGGGGCGCGGGCCGGCATCACCGTGAACGCCGTCTGCCCGGGCTATATCGGCACCGAGATGGTGCGCGCCATCGACGAGAAGGTGCTCAACGAGAAGATCATCCCGCAGATCCCGGTGGGCCGGCTGGGCGAGCCCGAGGAGATCGCGCGCTGCGTGGTGTTCCTCGCCTCGGACGAGGCGGGCTACATCACCGGCTCGACCATCTCGGCCAACGGCGGGCAGTATTTCGTCTGAGGCCACCGGGCGGCGCCGGGCGGCACCGCGCGGCACCGCCATGCGCCGGCTGATCGGCGCGCTGGCGGGGCTCGCGGCGCTGGCCGTGCTGGCGGGCTTCGGCGGCCGCTGGCTGCCGCAGCTCGACCTGGTCGCGGCGTTCCGGCCGCACCTCGCGGTCCTCGCCGGGGCGCTGGGGCTGGTCGCCGTGGCGGCGCGGCAGTGGCGTCCGGCGGGCCTTGCAGCCGGCGTGGCGCTGGTCGCCGCTTCGAGCCTCGGCCCGGCGCTCGAGCCGGCGGAGCGGGCGGGCGAGGGCCGGCTCGTGACCGTGCTCTACGGCAATGTCCGCGACGACAACCCCGAGACCGCCGCGCTGGCGGCCAGCCTGCTGGCGCAGCAGGCGGACGTGCTGGTGACCTCCGAGACGCCGGCGGCATTGGTGGCGCAGCTCGCCGGGCATTATCCGCACCGGGCGGTGGCGCAGCAGCCGGGGCGCACCGCGCGCACGGCCATCTGGTCGCGGCTGCCCCTGCGCCAGGGCCGGCTGCACATGAACAACAACATTACCCCGACCGGCGCCAGCGCCGTGCTGGATCTCGGCGGGGGCCGCGAGGCCGGGCTGATCGGTGTGCACTTCTCGCGCGCCACCGAGGCGGTGCAGCCGCGCCAGATCGACGGCCTGGGCGAGATCGCCGCCGGCCTGCCGCGCCCGCTCGTGGTGATCGGCGACTTCAACGCCGTGCCCTGGTCGGCCACGCTCGCCCGGGCCGCGCGGCTGACCGGCACGCGGATCGCGGGCGGCTGGCGAATCACCTGGAGGGGCAGCTACCCGACCCCGCTCGGCCCGCTGCCCGAGCCCTGGGGCCACCAGATCGACCGGCTCCTGGTCTCGGACGGCGTGGGGATCGCGGCGATCGAGACGGTCGCGCTGCCGGGCTCCGACCATGCCGGGCTGCTCGTCCGGCTGCGCCTGCCCGCGCCCTGACCCCTTCCGGCCCGCGCGCCCGCGGACTATGTTAGGCTGGTCGCAGTCGCGACCCCCGCGCGACGCCCGCGCGACCCCTAATGGAGGCCCCATGCTGATCGGCATCATCGAGACGGGCAAGCTGAGCGCGCCGCTGGCGGCGCGGCACGGCGACTATCCCGCGATGTTCGAGGCGCTGCTGCGCCGCGTCGATCCGGCGCTCGCCTTCCGCACCTGGCGCGCGGTGGACGGCGAGGTGCCGTCCGAGCCGGCGGCGGCGGACGCCTGGCTGATCACCGGCTCGCGGCACGGGGTCTATGACGATCTCCCCTGGATCGAGCCGCTCAAGGCGTTCCTGCGCGCGGTGCGCGCGGCGGGGCGGCCGATCATCGGCGTGTGCTTCGGCCACCAGATCCTCGCCGAGGCGCTGGGCGGGCGGGCCGTCAAGTCCGAGAAGGGCTGGGGGGTCGGCTTCCAGGCCTACCGGGTGATTCGCCGCCCGGGCTGGATGGAGGGCGCGCCGGGCCGCGTCGCGGTGCACGCCATGCACCAGGACCAGGTGGTCGAGATCCCGGCGGACGCCACGGTGCTGGCCACCAGCCCGTTCTGCGAATACGCCATGCTCGCCTATGGCGACCCGGAGGCGCCCGACGCCATCTCGGTGCAGCCGCACCCGGAGTTCGACGCCGGTTTCATGCGCGACCTGATCGAGCTGCGCGCCGGCGACCTGATCCCGCCCGAGCAGAGCCGGCCGGCGCTGGCGAGCCTCGCCCGCCCGGTCGACCGCGACGAGATGGTGCGCTGGTTCGTGCGCTACCTGCGCCGCGCCTCGGCCGCGCGCGACGCGGCCTGAGCCACCGGCGCCGCCCTGCCGGGATCGCTGCCCGGCATCAACGGGGCCGGGCGCCCTGCCCTAGAGCCTTGAATCGCCGCGATTTCCGAGTCGCAAAGTGAGTTCACTTTGCTCGAAATCGCTCTAGTGCTGGGTGGAGAGCTTGGTGATCTCCTCCTTGAGCAGCAGCTTTTGCCGTTTCATCGCCGTGATCACCATGTCGTCGCTGCCGGGGCGCTTCTGCTCCTCCTCGATCTTCCTCGAGAGGGATTCGTGCTTCTGGCGCAACTGCTGGAGATGAGACGACAGGCTCATGGGAGGCCTCCCTTACCGCTGTCCTGAGACGGAAATTACAGCAGTGTTTCCGCCATTTGTCACCAACTGGTTGCTTTTGCCGGCGGGGCAAGAACTTGGCCGCAACCGCCCACAGCTTGTCCACACGGGCTGTGGACGACTCACCCCGCGCCGGCCGCGTCCCGCGCCCCCTCGCGCGGCAGCGCCCGCTCGACCAGGCCGACCCAGTAGGCGGCGCCCAGCGGCGCGGCGGCGTCGCTGAAGTCATAGGCCGGGTGGTGCAGCGGCGCGCTGTCCCCGTTGCCGATCAGCACGTAGGCGCCGGGCACCTCGCGGGCCAGGAAGGCGAAGTCCTCGCCGGCCATGCTCGGCGCGTGGCCGCGATGCACGCGGGCGTCGCCGAAGGCGGCGCGCAGCACGCCCTCGACGAAGTCGGCCTCGGCCGGGTCGTTCACCGTCGGCGGGTAGCGGTTGGCGCCGAAGCCGACCTCGACGGCCACGCCGAGGGCGCCGCCGAGCTGGCCGGCGATGCGCTCGACCTCCACCTGGATCTGGGCGTACACCGCCTCGTCGAAGGTGCGGATGGTGCCCATCAGCTCGACCCGGTCGGGGATCACGTTGTAGGCCGAGCCGCCCCGGAACCGGGTGACCGAGAGCACCGCCGGCTGCAGCGGGTCGACCACCCGGCTGACCACCGTCTGCAGCGCGGTGACGAGCTGCGCCCCGGCGACGATGGGGTCGCGGGTGTCGTGCGGGCGGGCGGCGTGGCCGCCCTTGCCGGTGATGGCGATGGTGAACTCGCCGGCCGCCGCCATGACCGGCCCGTCCTTCACCGCGAACTCGCCAACGGCCAGACCCGGCCAGTTGTGCATGCCGTAGACGGCGCGCGGGCGGAAGCGCTCGAACAGCCCGTCGTCGAGCATCGCCTTGGCCCCGGCGCCGCCCTCCTCGGCGGGCTGGAAGCAGAAATAGACGGTGCCGGCAAAGTTGCGCGTCTCGGCCAGGTGCCGCGCGGCGCCGAGCAGCATGGTGGTGTGGCCGTCATGGCCGCAGGCGTGCATCACGCCCGGCGTGCGGGAGGCGTATTCGGCGCCGGTCGCCTCGGTGATCGGCAGCGCGTCCATGTCGGCGCGCAGCATGATCGCGGGGCGCTCGCCCGCACCGTCGCCGCGCCCGTGCAGCACGCCGACGACGCCGGTGCCGCCGATGCCGGTCTCGACCGCGTCGAAGCCGAAGGCGGCGAGGCGCTCGGCGACCACCCGCGCGGTGCGCTCCTCGGCGTAGCCGAGCTCGGGGTGGCGGTGCAGGTCGTGGCGCCACTCGGCCAGCTCGCCGGCGCGCGCCGCGATCGAGTTGGGGATCGGTCTCATGGGGCGGTCTCCTGGAGGTCGAGGGCCGCGGCGCCGCGCAGGATGGCGGCGGCCTCGGGGCTGAAGTCGTCGGTGTCGCGCAGGTGCGCCGCGCCGGCGTGCAGCACCAGCGGCGCCAGCAGGCGGAACGGGCCCCTGGCGCCCTTGCGCGCCTGCGCGATCACGCGCCCGGCGGCGCGGCCGGCGCGCGGCACCAGCGGCTTGAGCGCGATCGCGCCGGCCGGGCCGTCGAGCAGGCGCAGCAGCTCGGGCACGCGCTCGGCCCGGTGGATCACGGTCAGCCAGCCGCGCGGCCGCAGGCGCGCCAGCGCCGTGGCGATCCAGTCGGCCAGCGTCGCGCCGCTCTCGCGATGCGCCCGGTCGCGCGCCGCCAGCGGCGAGGCGGCGGCCGCCTCGGCGTGGTAGGGCGGGTTGAGCATCACGTGGTCGAAGGCGAGCTGCCTGAGCGCCGCGGGCGGGTCCGCCACGTCGCCCGCGTGCAGCGTGAGCTCGACGCCGTTGAGCCGCGCGCTGTCGCGCGCCAGCGCCAGGCAGTCCGGCTGGAGCTCGAGCCCGTGCAGCGCCAGCCCCGGCACCCGCGCGGCCAGGCAGAACACCGCCGCCCCGGCGCCGCAGCCCAGATCGAGCACCCGCTCGCCGGCGCGTGCCGGCACGGCCGCCGCCAGCAGCACCGGGTCGGTGGCCGCGCGGTAGCCGCGCCCGGGCTGCATGAGGCGCACCCGGCCGCCGAGCAGCCGGTCCTCGCGCGCCGCCTCGGCGGGGGACGGGCTCAGATCCATGTCTCGCCCTCGAACGGCTCGACGCCGTTGTCGCGCAGGATGGCGCGGGCGCGGTAGAGGTCCTCGCGCAGCACCATCACGCGGCGCGGCAGGATGCCGATGCTGCCCTCGAGGATGCTCATGTTTACGTCGAACACGAAGCACTCTATATCCTCCGCGTCCAGCAACGCCTTGGCGTAGGGGACGAGAGTCGGGTCGGTGGTGCGCAGAAGTTCCTCCATCGCCGACCACAGGTAAGCCATCAGGCGCGCGAGGTCGAGCGGAACGCGCACGCAGCCCGCCGCCAGGGAGCCCGCAAGCCCGTGAAAGCCCGCACATGAAGGCCCGCACATGAAGACCCGCACATGAAGGCCCGCACATGACCGCCGACGCCATCGGGACCGGCCCCATCGGGGCGGGCGCCAGCGGGACGGGCGGCAGCGGGGCGCCCGGGCCGTTCGAGCGCCTGGTCGGGCTGGTCGAGGCGGACCTCGCCCGGGTCAACGTGCTGGTCCGCGAGCGCATGGCGTCCGAGCACGCACCGCGCATCCCCGAGATCTCGGCGCACCTGATCGAGGCCGGGGGCAAGCGGCTCAGGCCGATCCTGACGCTGGCCGCCGCGCGGCTGTGCGGCTACCGCGGCGCCGACCACGTCAAGCTCGCCGCCTCGGTCGAGTTCATCCACACCGCCACGCTCCTGCACGACGACGTGATCGACGAGAGCCGCCAGCGCCGCGGCCGGGCCACCGCCAACCTGCTGTGGGACAACAAGTCGAGCGTGCTGGTGGGCGACTACCTGTTCGCCCGGGCCTTCCAGTTGATGGTCGAGACCGGCGCGATTCGGGTGCTGCGCATCCTGTCGGACGCCTCGGCGGTGATCGCCGAGGGCGAGGTGCTGCAGCTCACCACGGCGCACGATCTGAGCACCGATCCGGCGCGCCACGACCAGGTGATCCGCGGCAAGACCGCGGCGCTGTTCGCCGCGGCGACCGAGGTCGGCGGCGTCATCGCCGGGGCGGCGGACCCCGAGACCAAGGCGCTGCGCGTCTATGGCGACGGGCTCGGCATGGCGTTCCAGCTCACCGACGACCTGCTCGACTACGGCGGCTCGTCGGCGACGCTCGGCAAGGACACTGGCGACGACTTCCGCCAGGGCAAGGTGACGCTGCCGGTGATCCTCGCCTACCGCCGCGGCGACGAGGCGGCGCGGGCCTTCTGGCGCCGGGCCATCGTGCGCGGCCCGCAGGAGCCGGGCGACCTCGCGGAGGCGCTGGCGCATCTCGAGGCGACCGGCGCCCTGGCCGAGACCCAGGCCACCGCGCGCCGCCACGCCGACCGGGCGCTGGCGGCGCTGGCCGCCTTCCCGTCCGGCGCGCTGCGCACGGCGCTCGAGGACATCGCCGAATTCGTCGTGGCGCGCACGGCCTGAGCCGCCGCCTACTCCCTGACCACCAGCACCGACTGGCGGGCGTGGCGCACCACGCGCGCGGCGTTCGGGCCGAGCAGGTAGTCGGAGAAGTCGGGCCGGTGCGCGCCGAGCACGATGGCGTCGCAGCCGAGCTTGTCGGCGGTGCGCAGGAGCTCTTCGTAGATCCGCCCGTGCGCCACGTGGGTCCGGGCCGTGACGCCCTCGGGCACGTGCCCGGCGGCCCAGGCCTCGAGCTTCTGCGTCGCCTCGGCCATGGCCTTCTTTTCGAAGTCCGCGCCGAAATACGAGCCGACGATGGACATGCCGAAATCCGGCACCACCGTCACCGCGTGCAGCGTCGCGCCGCCCTGGCGGGCAAGTTCGAGCGCCAGCTCGAGCGGCCGCTTCCAGCTCGCCTCCGCGGCGAGGTCGACGGGCAGCAGGATCGAGGAAAACATGGGGCCCCTCCCTCAGAAGGCCGGCTGGGTCGCCCGCCGGCGCTGCCACAGGATGAGCAGCGCCAGGACGATCAGGCCCGGGATGAAGAACAGCTCCTTGGGCGGGCGCGCGGACGCCACCTCGGCGCGGACGATCTCGACCGGCTCGTCGCCGAAGAAGTCGAACTGGCGGCCGAGCTTGTCCTCGAAGGGCGAGCCGAAGGGCAGCGGCTCGAGCACCAGCGCGCCGTTGTCGGGCGTGGCCGGCAGGCCGATGGCCTCGAGCCGCTCGGCGCCGCCCGCCTCCCCGCCCACCGGGGCCGAGACGTAGAAGCTGCTGATCTCGCCGGTGTCGAAGTCGGGCCCCTCGAGCAGCAGGCGCACCTCGGCGCCCTCGGGCAGCGCGCCGATCGCCTCGACCGCCGCCGCGCCCCGGTGGACCACATAGGGCGGCTCGATCTGGTCGAGCCAGTAGCCCGGGCGGAACAGGGTGAAGGCGACCAGCAGCAGGATCGCCGTCTCCCACAGCCGGTTGGGGGCGAAGAAATAGCCCTGCGTCGCCGCGGCGAAGCACATCATGGCGACAACCGAGATTACGAAGACGAGGATGCCCTCGAACCAGGTCACGTCGATCAGCAGGAGGTCGGTGTTGAAGATGAAGATGAAGGGCAGCAGCGCCGTGCGGATGTCGTACATGAAGCCCTGGACGCCGGTGCGGATCGGGTCGCCGCCGCTGATCGCCGCAGCGGCGAAGGCGGCGAGGCCCACGGGCGGCGTGTCGTCGGCCAGGATGCCGAAGTAGAAGACGAACAGATGCACGGCGACCAGCGGCACCACCAGCCCCTGCTGCGCGCCGACGATGACGATCACCGGGGCCATCAGCGAGGAGACCACGATGTAGTTCGCCGTGGTCGGCAGCCCCATGCCGAGGATCAGGCTCATCACCGCCACCAGCACCAGCATGATGATCAGGCTGCCGCCCGAGAGATAGGCCACCAGCTCGCCGACGATGTTGTGCGCGCCGGTGAGCGACACGGTGCCGACGATGATGCCCGCGGCGCCGGTGGCCACCCCGATGCCGATCATGTTGCGCGCGCCGGAGATCATGCCGGCGAACCACTCGTTGACGCCGCGCCGGACCGCCTCGGGCAGCGCCCCGGCCTCGCCGCGCATGATCGCCTTGATCGGGTGCTGGGTCAGCGCCACGGCGACCATCGCCAGCGTCGCCCAGAAGGCCGAGAGGGCGGGCGAGAGCCGCTCGACCACGATGCACCAGATCAGCACGACGATGGGCAGCACGAAGTGCAGCCCGGTGCGCCCGACCTCCCAGGCGCGCGGCAGCTCGGTGATCGGGGCGTTCGGGTCGTCCATCTCCAGGTCGGGCGAGCGCGAGGCCAGCCAGAGCAGCCCCAGATAGGCCACCGACAGGCCCACCAGCACCACCTGGAAGGCCGCGCCCGGCATCGCCGTCTTGATCCAGCCGAGGCCGTAATAGACCGCCATGGTCAGCGCCGCGATGCCGATGAACCCGGTGAGGAAGCCGATCAGCTTGCGGGCCAGCGAGACGGCGCGGGTCGGCTTCTCGAGGCCCTTGAGGCCCATCTTCAGCGCCTCGAGGTGGACGATGTAGACCAGCGCGATGTAGCTCACCAGCGCCGGCAGGATGGCGTGGCGGATGATGTCGAGATAGGCGACGCCGGTGAACTCGGCGATCAGGAAGGCGGCGGCGCCCATGACGGGGGGCGTCAGCTGGCCGTTGGTCGAGGCGGCGACCTCGACGGCGCCGGCCTTCTCGGCCGAGAAGCCGGTGCGCTTCATCAGCGGGATGGTGAAGGTGCCGGTGGTGACCACGTTGGCGATCGAGGAGCCCGAGTAGAGCCCGCTCATGCCCGAGGCGACCACGGCCGCCTTCGCCGGGCCGCCGCGCAGGTGGCCGAGCACGGCGAAGGCGAACTTGATGAAGTAGTTGCCGGCGCCGGCCTTCTCGAGGATCGCGCCGAACAGCACGAACAGGAAGATCAGCGACACCGAGACGCCGAGCGCGACGCCGAAGACGCCCTCCTCCTGCATCCAGAAGTGCCACATGGCCTTGCCGAACGAGGCCCCGCCCCACTGCATGACCGAGGGCAGCATGTCCGAGTGGCCGAAGAACACGTACATCACGAAGACCAGCGCCACGATCAGCAGCGGCAGGCCGAGCGAGCGGTAGACCGCGATCCCCAGCACGATCATGCCGACCGACGAGATGATCAGGTCGCCGGTGGTGGGCAGCCCGGCGCGCAGCGCGATCTGGTTCTGGAACACCAGCGCGTAGAACGTGGCGGCGAGCCCGGCGGCGACCAGCCCCCAGTCGTACCAGGGGATGCGGTCGCGCGGGCTCGACTTGAACAGCGGGTAGGCCAGCGCCGCGAGCACCAGCGCGAAGGCCAGGTGCACGCGCCGCGCCTCGATGTTCGAGACCTGCAGCGAGCGCAGGCCGGTCTGCTCGGCCAGCCAGAACGGCACGTTCGAGGCGAAGTAGAGCTGGAACACCGACCAGGCGAAGCAGACCCCGATGATCAGGTGCTTCTGCCAGTTCTCGGGGGTGCGCGCGCCGGTGTCGATCTGCGCCACCAGATCGCCCGCGCTGCTCGCGGTCGTATCGGTGGCCGCCTCACGGGTCGTGTCGCTGCCGGCCATGTGTCCCTCCTGTCCCGTTTTCCCCGCGGGTTTCGCGACAGATTTCCACACATTTCAGCGTCATGCGAGAGGAATCCGCCCCCGTTGCAGCATCCCCGCCCGGCGGCCGGCGGGCGCGCCCGGCTCAGTTGCCCTCGAGCAGGCGCCGGGCGATGACCTGGGCCTGGATCTCGGCGGCGCCCTCGAAGATCGAGAGGATGCGCGCGTCGCACAGCACCCGGCTGATCGGGTATTCGAGCGCGAAGCCGTTGCCGCCGTGGATCTGCACGCCATTGTCGGCCGCGGCCCAGGCGACCCGGGCGGCGAGCAGCTTGGCCATGCCGGCCTCGAGGTCGCAGCGCCGGTCGGCGTCCTTCTCGCGCGCCGCGTGGTAGGTGAGCTGGCGTGCGATCATGATCTCGGCGGCCATCATGGCGAGCTTCGCCGCCACGCGGGGAAACGCGATCAGGGGCTTGCCGAAGGCCTCGCGCTCCTGGGCGTAGCGCAGGCCGAGCTCGAGCGCCGACTGGGCGACGCCGATGGCGCGCGCCGCGGTCTGGATTCGCGCCGACTCGAAGGTGCGCATGAGCTGGCGGAAGCCCTCGCCCTCGACGCCGCCGAGCAGCGCCTCGCCCGGCATCCTGAACCCGTCGAAGGAGAGCGTGTATTCCTTCATGCCGCGGTAGCCGAGCACCGGGATCTCCTCGCCCGAGAGCCCGGCGTCCGGGAACGGCTCGGCCTCCGTCCCCCGCGTTTTGGGCGCGAGGAACATCGAGAGGCCGCGGTAGTCCTCGGTGCCCGGGTCGGTGCGCACCATGAGCGTCATCAGGTCGGTGCGCGCCGCGTGGGTGATCCAGGTCTTGGTGCCGTTGACGACCCAGCCCTCGCCGTCGCGCGCCGCGCGGGTGCTCAGCGCGCCGAGGTCCGAGCCGGTGTTGGGCTCGGTGAACACGGCCGTGGGCAGCACCTCTCCCGAGGCGATCTTCGGCAGCCATTCGGCCTTCTGCGCCTCGGTGCCGCCGCCGAGGATCAATTCGGCGGCGATCTCAGAGCGGGTGCCGAGGCTGCCCACCCCGATATAGCCGCGCGCGAGCTCCTCGGAGACCACGCACATGGCGGTCTTGCCCAGGCCCAGCCCGCCGTGCGCCTCGGGGATGGTGAGGCCGAAGACGCCGAGCGCGGACATCTCCTCGACCACCTCGATGGGGATCAGCGCGTCGTCGAGGTGCCAGCGGTGGGCGTGCGGCAGCACGCGCTCGCCGGCGAAGCGGCGGAACTGGTCGCGCACCATGTCGAGCTCGTCGTCGAGCCCGCAATCGCCAAACGTCGCGGCGCCGGCGCGCTCGGCCACGAGCCCGGCGAGGCGCATGCGCGCGGCGTCCGTATTGCCGCCGGTCAGGCGCGCGACGGCGGGCTCGGCGCGGAAGGCGGCCAGCGCCTCCTCGCCGATGCCGGCGTCGGCGGGGCGGACGATCTC
This sequence comes from Thermohalobaculum sp., assembly GCA_035513135.1. GTDB lineage: Bacteria > Pseudomonadota > Alphaproteobacteria > Rhodobacterales > Rhodobacteraceae > Thermohalobaculum. The sequence continues at coordinate 11,586 of DATKCQ010000051.1, read as the reverse complement.
GCCCTGGCTCATGGCGATGCCGCCGGCGAGCTGGGCGAGGTACTCGCCGCAGCCGACCGCGAGGATCAGCCGCTCGAGCTCGCCGAGCCGGCCCCCGGCCTCGAGCCGCCCGGCCCAGCCGGCCATCTGGGCGAGGCTCTCGGCATAGGTGGCGAGCCAGGCGAGGCCGTGCGTGGCATACTGCTCGGCCTCGAGCAGACCGCCCGCGAGGCGCCCTTCCGCCTTCACCCGCGGGGCCAGCGCCCCGCGCGCCTCGAGCGCCAGCCCGCCCGCCGCGCGGGCGGCGTCCGCGGCCAGCGCCGCGAGGTCCGGGCTCTCGTGGACGGGCATGTCGGCGCCGGCGGCGGTGTCGGCTGGCATCGGGCGGGTCCTCCTGTGGCGCGGCAGGCGCCGGCTCCGCGTGAAATCCCTAAACAGCCCGGCCGGGGCCGTCAACGGCGGCGCGGCGGCGCCGGCAGGCGAGATTCCCCGCGACAGCGGGGCCGGCCAGCGATTAAGAAAGGCGTCCGGCCCGCGCGCCGCCCCCTGCCAACCCATCCGCGAGACGCCGCTTGGATTTCTTCGCGCCGCTCCTCACAATCGACCCGGTGCTGCTCGCCGCGGCGGCGGCGGTGATGGCGCTCGGCGGCTTCGTCAAGGGCGCCGTGGGGTTCGCCCTGCCGGCGGTCGGCATCGCCGGGCTCGGCACCTTCATGCCGGCGCACGACACGGTGGGCATCATGGTGCTGCCGACCTTCGCGTCGAACATGTGGCAGGCGCTGAGGCAGGGGCTCGGGCCGGCCGGGCAGACGTTCCGCGCGTTCTGGAAGCTCAACCTGCTGCTGGCGCTGACCATCGGGCTGGCGGCGCAGCTGGTGCCGAGCATCCCGGGGGCGGCGCTGTTCATCTTCCTCGGCGGCGTGGTGAGCTTCACCGCGATGTTGCAGCTCGCGGGGTGGCGGCCCCGCGCGCCGGCGGCGGCGCGGCCGCGGGCGGCGCTGGAGGTGCTCTGCGGCGTGCTCGCCGGGATTCTCGGCGGCATCTCGGGCGTCTGGGGGCCGGTGGTGGTGTTCTACCTGATGGCGCTCGACATCGCCCGGACCACGCAGCAGCGCACCATGGGGCTGAGCTTCATGATCGGCTCGCTGGTGCTGATCCCGGCGCACGGGCTGAGCGGCATCCTGAACGCCCACACCCTGCCGCTCGGGCTGGTGCTGTGCCTGCCGATGGCGCTGGGCATGGCGCTGGGGCTCATGTGCCAGGACCGCATGAACCCGGTGGTTTTCCGCCGGGCGACGCTGGCGGTGCTGTGCCTCGCCGGGCTCAACCTGCTCAGGCGCGGCCTGACGATGTGAACGCGGCGCCGTCGCGGCGCGGGTCGCCGGCCGCCTCGGCATGGCCGCGCGCGCCGCGCAGCGCCGCGTGCACGCCGCCGAAGAACATCGAGCGCGCGGACCAGCCGCGCGCCCCGGGCCACTGCGCGAGAAGCGCCGCGCGCTCGGCCTCGGGCAGGCCGGGCAGCTCGAAGTCGAGCGCCGGCGGCGCGCCCGCCTCGACGTGCAGCCGCGGCGCCTCGACCGCGTCGCCCAGCTTCAGGGCGCGGTCGATCAGGTACACCAGCACCTGCGCCAGCGCCGTGCGGATGCGGTTCGAGCCGCCCGAGCCCATCACCGCCACGGCGCCGTCGGGCCAGCTCACCGCCAGCGGCGTCATCATCGAGGAGAGCCGCGTGTCGGGCACCCAGGAGTGCCAGCCGCCGGGCACCAGGTCCGCCTCGCCCAGCATGTTGTTGGGCATGATGCCGGTGCCGGGCAGGATGGCGCCGCAGCCCTCGCCGTTCGAGAGGCTGAGCGCCACCGCCATGCCGGCGCCGTCGATCACCGAGATGTGCGTGGTGCCGCGCGGCGCGGCCGCGCGGCCCATCACCTCGGCGCGGTAGCGCGCGACCAGGTCGGGCGCCAGCAGGCGCAGCGCGCCGGCCTCCGCGTCGTCGGCGAGCCCGGCCTCCAGCCGCGCCCGGGTCGTCGCCTCGAAGGCGCGGGCGCGCTCCACCGCGCCGGCCCCGCGCCCGATCAGCTCGAGCGCGAAGGCGATCAGCGCGCCGCCCAGCGCCGGCGGCGGGTTGAGCGCGATGCGCGCGCCGGCGCGGCTCCGCTCGAGCGGGCGGCGCCAGGCGGGGCGGTAGTCGCGCAGGTCCTCGCGGGCGAGGTGGCCGCCGTCGGCGGCCAGCGCGAGCAGGGCGGCGGCGACCTCGCCCTCGGTGATGAGGCGCGGCCCCTCGTGGCCGAGCACCTCGAGCACGTCGGCCAGCTCGGGGTTGCGGTAGACGGCCCCCGGGCCGAGCGGCGCGCCATCCGCAGCGCACAGCAGCGCGCGAGCGGCCGGCGTCGCCTTGAGGATCGGCGCGATGATGCGGCCGAGGCTGGCCTGGAACGGCGTGACCGTGACGCCCTCGCGCGCCGCCGCGACCGCGGGCGCGGCCAGCTCGGCGAGCGGCATGCGGCCGTGGCGCGCGTGCGCCTCGGCCAGCCCGGGCACGAGGCCGGGGGTGGCCATGGCGCCGGCGCCGATGTGGAAGGCCTGCGTGGTCTCGCCGAAATCGGCGTCGATGGCGCGGAAGTCGAGCTCGGCCGCGGCGCGCCGGCGCTTCGGGGTCTGCACGAAGCAGTCGAGCAGCTCGGCCCGCCCGCCGGCCGTGCGCACCATCATGAAGCCGCCGCCGAGCAGCCCGGCCAGCACCGGCTCGGCAACGCAGGCGGTGAGCGCCCCAGCGATGGCGGCATCGGCCGCCGTGCCGCCGGCGCGCAGAACCTCCTCGGCGGCGCGCGCCGTGACCTGGTGGCCGGCGGCGATGGCGAAGCTCGTCATGGCGATGCCCTCGATGGCCTGTCCGGCTGACTAGCGCGCCCGGCCGCACGAGGGAAGCCTTGCGCACGTCGCGGCCGGCGGCCCATTGACCTGCCCGGCGCGCCGCCTACCCTCAAACCCGCCCCGGCCCGCGGGCAGGAGGAGCGTGAAATGCCAGAAGAAAGCCACCGCAAGCCCCGGCTGATCGGCATCAACCACGTGGCGCTCGAGGTCGGCGACATCGACGCGGCGCTGGACTTCTACGGCCGGTTCTTCGCGTTCCGCCTGCGCGGGCGCGGCAAGGGCACGGCCTTCATCGAGCTGGGCGACCAGTTCATCGCGCTGAGCGCCGGGCGACAGCAACCCAAGGACCGCCACCGCCATTTCGGCCTGGTGGTCGATGACCGCGAGGGGCTGCGCGCCCGGCTCGAGGCGGCCGGGGTGGAGATCGTCCCCGGGCGCCGGCTCGACTTCCTCGACCCGTGGGGCAACCGCATCGAGGTGGTGCCCTACGCGGACATCCAGTTCCTCAAGGACCGCCGCGTCCTCGACGCCCTGGGCGCCGGGGGCCTGCGCAAGACCGGCGCGGCGCGCGACGAGCTCGCCGGGAAGGGCATCGAGCCGCCCGCCGACGCCTGAGCGCGGCGGGCGCCGCTCAGGCCGCGCTGGGCGCCGCGGCCTTCACGTCCTCGCTCACATGGGGTTTGTACTGCGCGAAGTTCTTGACGAACATCGCCACCAGCTCGGCCGCCTGCCGGTCATAGGCGGCCGGGTCGTCCCAGGTGCGGCGCGGGTCGAGCAGCCCGGCGTCCACGCCCGGCACCGAGACCGGCACCTCGAAGTCGAAATTCGCGTCGATGCGGTACTCGACCCCGTCGAGCGCCCCGCCCAGCGCCGCGCGCAGCAGCGCCCGCGTGGCGTCGATCGGCATGCGCGAGCCCACCCCGTAGGCGCCGCCGGTCCAGCCGGTGTTGACCAGCCAGCACTTCGCGCCGTGCTTCGCGATCTTGTCGCGCAGCAGCGCGCCGTAGACCTCGGGGCGGCGCGACATGAAGGGTTTGCCGAAGCAGGTGGAGAAGGTCGGCTCGGCCTTGGTCACGCCCTTCTCGGTGCCCGCCATCTTCGAGGTGAAGCCGGTGAGGAAGTGATACATCGCCTGCGCCGGGGAAAGCCGGGCGATCGGGGGCAGCACGCCGAAGGCGTCGCAGGTCAGCATGAAGATGTTGCGCGGCACGCCGGCCAGCCCGGTCTGGGACGCATTCGAGATGTAGTGCAGCGGGTAGGCGCAGCGCATGTTGGTGGTCAGGCTGTCGTCCTCGAAGTCGAGCGCGCGGGTCGCCGGGTCGTAGACCATGTTCTCGATCACCGTGGCGAACATCGAGGTGGTCTTGTAGATCTCCGGCTCGGCCTCGGGCGAGAGGTGGATGGTCTTGGCGTAGCAGCCGCCCTCGAAGTTGAAGATGCCCTGGTCGGACCAGCCGTGCTCGTCGTCGCCCAGCAGCACGCGCCCGGGGTCGGCCGAGAGCGTGGTCTTGCCGGTGCCCGAAAGGCCGAAGAAGATGGCGCTGTCCGCGGGGTCGCCCGGCGCGTGGTTGGCCGAGCAGTGCATCGGCATGACGCCCTCGGCGGGCAGCAGGTGGTTGAGCACCGAGAACACCGATTTCTTGTTCTCGCCGGCATAGGAGGTGTCGGCGATCAGCACCTCGCGGCGCTCGAAGGAGACGGCGATCACCGTCTCCGAGCGGCAGCCGTGGCGCTGGGGCTCGGCCTTGAAGCCGGGGCAGTTGACGATGGTGAAACCCGGCACGAAGTCGCGCAGCTCGTCGGGGCCGGGCCGGCGCAGCATGTGGCGGATGAACAGGTTGTGCCAGGCCAGTTCGTTGACCACGCGCACGTTGAGCCGGTAGCGCGGATCGGCGCCGGCGTGCAGGTCCTGCACGAAATACTCGCGCCCGCGCATGTGGGCGAACATGTCCCGGCGCAGGCGCTCGAAGGCGTCCGGGTCCATCGGCGGGTTGTTCTCCCACCAGATGTCGGCCTCGACCGAGGGCGCACGCACCACGAACTTGTCGCGGGGCGAGCGGCCGGTGTGCTTGCCGGTGTTGCACAGGAAGGCGCCGCCGATGCCGAGCTCGCCCTCGCCGCGGCGGATCGCGGCCTCGACCAGGGCGGGCTCGGCGAGGTTGTAGTGAACCCTGCCCAGCCCTTCCATGCCGGCGGCCTCGAGCCGCTGCTCGGGGTTGAAGATTCCCGCGTCCATCGCGTCTCTCCTCGGCTTCACAGGGTCCTGCTCAGGCACGGCCCGCCGGCGAAGGCGCCCTGCCCCGCGTGCGACTCGCGATGCGTTGCCGGCGCGCCACATCCGCGATGCACGCGGGGCTGTCTATAGCAACGGATTGGCGCGCGTCCAACCCGAATGCGCCCGGCAGCGACAGGCTGCCGCGGCGCGACGGTGCATTTGCGCCGCAGCACAGGCGAATTGCCTCGCGCCGCCCGACGTGCCATCGTGCGCGCCGGGGCAAATTAATGGAGTGTTGGCTCCGCTTGGCATAATATGCGGATGGGGACCCGCCAAACGACATCCAGGAGTCGAGATGCCGAGCATCGCGCTTGTCGACGACGACCGCAACATCCTGACCTCGGTTTCCATGGCGCTCGAGGCCGAGGGCTACGAGGTGACCAGCTACACCGACGGCGCCTCGGCGCTGGCGGCGCTGACCAACGCGCCGCCGGACCTGGCCATCCTCGACATCAAGATGCCGCGCATGGACGGCATGGAGCTGTTGCGCCGGCTGCGCGCCAAGACCGACCTGCCGGTGATCTTCCTGACCTCGAAGGACGAGGAGATCGACGAGGTGATCGGCCTGCGCATGGGCGCCGACGACTACGTGCGCAAGCCGTTCTCGCAACGCCTGCTGATCGAGCGCATCCGCGCCGTGCTGCGCCGCCGCGCGCCGCCCGACGAGGCCGGGGTCGAGCGCGCCGAGGCCGACAAGGTGATCCGCCGCGGCAAGCTGGAGATGGACCCGCTGCGCCACCTGACCCTGTGGGACGGCCAGTCGGTGACGCTGACCGTGACCGAGTTCCTGATCCTGCACGCGCTGGCGCAGCGCCCCGGCTTCGTGAAAAGCCGCGACCAGCTGATGGACGCGGCCTATGACGACCAGGTCTATGTGGACGACCGCACCATCGACAGCCACATCAAGCGCATCCGCAAGAAGTTCCGCGACGTCGAGGACAGCTTCAACTCGATCGAGACGCTCTACGGCGTCGGCTACCGCTACCGGGAAGTCTGAGGCAGGGATTTGGAGGGGGGGCGGATCCACAGCATGGCGGAGACCGGGCCGGTCGGGCTCGACGCGCGCCCGCGGCCCGCCTCGATGCGCCGGCGCGTCATCCAGGGCCTGAAGCGCTCGGCGCCGTTCTCGTCGCTGCAGCGGCGCATCATCTTCTTCAACCTGATCGGGCTGGCGCTGCTGGTGGTCGGGGTCATGTACCTCAACCAGTTCCGCTCGGGCCTGATCGAGATGCGCGTCCAGGCGCTGCGCACCCAGGGCGAGATCATCGCCATCACCATCGCCGAGACCTCGGCGCTCGGGCCGGGCCAGGCGGGCTACGACCCGGTGCGCGCCGGCACCGTGCTGAACCGGCTGGCGCAGCCGACCGGTGTGCGCGCCCGGCTCTACGATCACCAGCTGCGGCTGACCGGCGACACGCGGGCCCAGTCTCCCGCCGGCCCGCCGATCGAGCGCGCCCCCCTGGTGCCGCCCCAGGAGACGCGCGGGAGCGACCTGCTGAGCCGGCTCGAGCGGGCCTACAATGGCTTCATCGATCTGTTCCGCATCGAGCCGCCGCTCTATTCGGAGCTGCCGAGCCCCGGCGTGAGCCAGGACCGCGAGGTGATCGACGCGGCGCAGGGCCGGATCACCCACGCCGTGCGGGTCAATGCCGAGGGCGAGCTGATCGTCTCGGTGGCCCTGCCGGTCACCCGCTTCAAGGCGGTGCTCGGGGTGCTCGTGCTGTCGACCGAGGGCGAGGACATCAACGCCATCGTGCGCAACGAGCGCATCGTCATCCTGCAGGTGTTCGTCATCGCCACGCTGGTCAGCGTGGCGCTGTCGGTGCTGCTGGCCAACACCATCGCCAGCCCGATCCGCAAGCTGGCGCAGGCGGCCGACCCGGAGGACGCCAGCGCCGCCCGCCCGCTCAACCCGGCGCGCATCGAGATCCCCGACCTGACCAACCGCACCGACGAGATCGGCGACCTGTCGGCGGCGCTGATCCGCATGACCCGCGCGCTTTACGGGCGGATCGAGGCGATCGAGGCCTTCGCCGCCGACGTGGCGCACGAGATCAAGAACCCGCTGACCTCGCTGCGCTCGGCGGTCGAGACCATGGAGTTCACCCGCACGCCCGAGCAGCGCCAGCAGCTCCTGGAGGTGATCCAGAAGGACGTGCGCCGCCTCGACCGGCTGGTCACCGACATCTCCAACGCCTCGCGCCTCGACGCCGAGCTGGTGCGCGAGCGCATGGCCCCGTTCGACCTCGGCGCGCTGATCACGGCGCTCGCCGAGATGTTCCGCGGCCAGGGCGAGGAGCGCGGCGTCGAGGTGATCGCCAGCCTGCCGCCCGACCGGCTGATGGCGCGCGGGCTCGAGGGGCGCATCGCCCAGGTGGTGACGAACCTGCTCGACAACGCGCTCTCCTTCGCGCCGGACGGCAGCAGCATCCGCATCGGCGCCGAGCGCCTGCCGCGCGGCACCATCCGCATCAGCATCGAGGACCAGGGGCCGGGTATCCCCGAGGCGAACCTCGGCTCGATCTTCGAGCGCTTCTACAGCGAGCGGCCGGACGCCGAGGCGTTCGGCACCCATTCCGGGCTGGGGCTCAGCATCTCCAGGCAGATCGTCGAGGCGCATGGCGGGCGCATCTGGGCCGAGAACCTCCGCCCGCCGGGGACGCCGCGCGACGCGCCGCCCAAGGGCGCGCGCTTCGTGGTGGAGCTGCCGGGGTGAGCGGCGGCGCGGCGGGCGGCGTCAGCCTGCACGCCAGCGCCGTGGCGGTCGATGGCCGCGGCCTCCTGATCGTCGGCAGGGCCGGCGCCGGCAAGACCACGCTGGCGCTCGAGATGATCGCGCTCGGTGCCGAGCTGGTCGCCGACGACCGGGTCGCGGCGGCGCCGGACGGCGCCGGGCGGCTCTGGCTCTCGGCGCCGGCGCGGCTCGCCGGGCTGGTCGAGGTGCGCGGCTTCGGCCTCGCCCGCCTGCCGCGCCGGGCCGGCGCCGCGCTGGCGCTGATCGCCGACCTCGACCGGGCGGCGCCCGCACGCCTGCCCGAGCCGTGCACGCGCGCGCTCGCGGGCATTGCCTGCCGGGTCTTTCTGTGCAAGGGAAAGCCGGGCCTGGCGGCGGCGCTGACCTGCCTCCTGCGGGCGCCGGAATGGCCGGGACCGGAATACCGCGCCGGGCACGGGTGATGGCGGGCACGGGTGATTCCTTCGATCGATGAGGTGTACCGGTTGGCCGCGATGACCCCTCACCCGGCCCCTCCCCCGGCCCCTCCGCTTCCACGCAAGGGAGCAGGCCGGCAGCCGCCCCGGGGCACGGGGAGGAGGACCACCACGTCGAGGGGCGATGCGACCCTCTCGCCGGGCGTTGGTCCAGGGCTGGAGTGTGCGTCATGAGGAGCGCCGGCGGCGCGGCCGGACAGGAAGCGGGGCCGCGGTCCGGACGCATGGTGGTCATCGTCACCGGCATGTCCGGCGCCGGGCGGACCACCGCGATCAACACGCTGGAGGATCTCGGCTTCGAGGCGCTGAACAACTTCCCGCCGGCCCTGGTGGACCGGCTGCTCGGGCCGGCCGAGGCCGAGGCCGGTCCGATCGCCATCGGCGTCGCGGCGCGCACGCGCGGCTTCTCGGCCCGCGCGCTCGCCGGGCTGGTCGACCGGCTGCGCCATCGGCAGGGCATCGGCGCGCTGCTGGTATTCCTCGACTGCGACGACGAGACCCTGCTGAGCCGGTTCAACGAGACGCGGCGGCGCCACCCGATGGCGCCCGGCGAGGACGTGCGCACCGGCATCGCCCGCGAGCGCGACATCCTGGCCGACGTGCGGGCCCGCGCCGACATGGTGATCGACACCAGCACGCTCAGCCCGCACGCCCTCAGAGCGGAGGTCGCCGCGCGCCTGACGCCGCAGGTCGGCGCCGGGCTGGCCGTCGCGGTGCACTCGTTCTCCTACAAGCGCGGCGCGCCGCTCGAGGCCAACATGGTGCTCGACTGCCGCTTCCTCAGGAACCCGTACTGGGACGAGACGCTGAGGGGGCTTGACGGGCGCGACCCGGCTATACAGGGTTTCGTGCGGGAGGACCCGCTGTTTAGCGACTTCTTCGGGAAACTGTGCGAGTTGCTGGTGATGCTGCTGCCGGCCTACAAGGCGGAGGGCAAGGCCTACTTCTGCGTGGCGCTGGGCTGCACCGGCGGGCGGCACCGCTCGGTGGCGCTGGGCGAGCTGCTCGCGGCCCGGCTGCGCGAGGCCGGCTGGCCGGCGATCGCGCGCCATCGCGAGCTTGAGTTCGCGGACGGCACGCCGGCGGGGGAGCGCGGCGCATGATCGGGCTGATCGTCGTGGCGCACGGCTCGCTCGCCCGCTCGCTGCTCGAGGCGACCGAGCACGTGGTCGGCCCGCTGACCAACGCCCACGCGGTCGCCATCGAGCCCAGCGACGACCTGCACGCCCGCCAGGCCGAGATCAACCGCCTGGTCATCGAGGCCAATTCGGGCGAGGGGGTGGTGCTGGTCACCGACATGTTCGGCGGCACCCCCTCGAACCTCGCTTTCGGCGCCATCTCCGGCCCCGAGATCGAGGTGATCTGCGGCGCCAACCTGCCGCTGCTGGTCAAGCTGGCCAAGACCCGCGACCGGCCGCTCGAGCAGGCGGTGCAGGCGGCGCTGGACGCCGGGCACAAGTACATCGACGCGGCCTCGCGCATCCTCGACCCGGCGCGCGAGCGCTGATCCGTGCCGCTCACCCGGACGCTGACCATCCGCAACGCCAAGGGCCTGCACGCCCGCGCCTCGGCGCGCTTCGTCGAGACCGTCGAGCGCTTCGACGCCACCGCCAGCGTCGCCCGCGACGGCCAATCGGTGGCGGGCGATTCGATCATGGGCCTCTTGATGCTGGCGGCGGGCCAGGGCGCGCGCATCGAGGTGCGCGTGGACGGGCCCGAGGCCGAGGCGCTGATGGCCGCGCTCGAGGCGCTGGTCGCGGCGCGCTTCGGCGAGGCGAGCTGAGCGGGCGGCACCGGGCATCACCGGGCATCACTGAGCCGCGCCGAGGCTCCCCCGGCGCGGCCCGTGCTTTCCCGGCCCGCCTGCGTCAGCGCTTCGAGAACTGGAAGCTGCGGCGCGCCTTGGCCCGGCCGTACTTCTTGCGCTCGACCACGCGCGGGTCGCGCGTCAGGAAGCCCGCGGCCTTGAGCGCGGGGCGCAGCTCCGGGTCGTAGAGCGTCAGCGCCTTCGAGATGCCGTGCTTCACCGCGCCGGCCTGGCCCGACAGCCCGCCGCCCTTCACCGTGGCCATCACGTCGAACTGGCCCGAGACGTTGGTGATCCTGAACGGCTGGCCGAGCAGCATCTGCAGCACCGGGCGGGCGAAATAGACCTTCATCTCCTTGCCGTTCACGATGATCTGGCCCTTGCCGGGCCTGATCCAGACGCGCGCCACCGCGTTCTTGCGCTTGCCGGTGGCGTAGGAGCGGCCGAGCGCGTCGCGCACCGGACGGCGCTCCACCCGGGTCTCGGTCTCCGCCTCGGGCACGCCCTCGGCCCCTGGACCGACCGCCTCCTTGAGGTCCTCGAGTGATCTGATCTGGTCAGCCATGGTCAGGCGCTCCGGGTGTTCTTCGGGTTCAGCGACTTGACGTCCAGCGCCTGCGGCGCCTGGGCCTCGTGCGGGTGCTCGGCGCCGGCGTAGACGCGCAGGTTGGTGAGCTGCTGGCGGGTCAGCGGCCCGCCCGGCATCATGCGCTGCACGGCCTTGATGACCACGCGCTCGGGGAACTTGCCCTCGAGGATCTGGGCCGCCGTGCGCTGCTTGATGCCGCCGGGATAGCCGGTGTGCCAGTAGTATATCTTGTCCGAGCGCTTGCGCCCGGTGAGCTGGACCTTGCCGGCGTTGACCACGATGACGTGGTCGCCCATGTCCATGTGCGGCGTGAAGGTCGCCTTGTGCTTGCCGCGGAGGCGCTGGGCGACGATCGCCGCGAGGCGGCCGAGCACGACGCCCTCGGCGTCGATCACGATCCACTTCTTCTCGATGTCGGCCGGTCTGGCGGAAAAGGTTTTCATCTGCTCTGTCCGGTGTCTCGTTGCGCGGCGCCGGGGCCGCGGGATTCCCATACGCCGGGGGTCGCGCCCCCTGACTGGTGCGCGCGCTCTGTGGACCATCGCGGGACCCGTGTCAAGCCAGGGCCGCGCGGAATCGTCCATAAAAAACAAAAGGGTTAGCTAAGGGGTATTAGTTTACCCTACTTTCTCACGCGGTCGGCAGCGCGTAGGTGACCAGCGCCTGCGCCACCGGCTCGCCGCCCTCCGCGGGTCTGAGCAGCACGTCGCCCGCGGCGAGGCGCCGGCCGAGCTTGGCGATCCGCGCCTCGCCCACCAGGTCGCCCAGCCGCGGCCGCCTGAGGAAATTGATCGAGAGGTTCGTGGTCACCGCCTGCGCCTGCGGCCCGACCGAGGCGAGCACCGCCACGTAGAA
>DATKCQ010000050.1:0-6285 GCA_035513135.1 Thermohalobaculum sp. | reverse complement strand
CAGCCTCACGCGCGCGGCCTCACGAGCGGTAATCCGCGTTGATCTCGATGTAGCGGTGCGTCAGGTCGCAGGTCCAGACCGTGGCCCGGCCGGTGCCGACGCCGACATCGACCGCGATCTCCAGCTCGCGCCGCTTCATGTAGGCGGCGCCCGCGGCCTCGCTGTATGAGGGCGCCACCCAGCCCGCCTCGGCCACCGCGATGTCGCCGAAGCGGATCGCCAGCCGGTCGCGGTCCGCGGCCTCGCCGGCCTTGCCGATGGCCATGACGATGCGGCCCCAGTTCGGGTCCTCGCCGGCCACGGCGGTCTTGACCAGCGGCGAGTTGGCGATGGCCAGCCCGATGCGCCGCGCGGCGTGGTCCGAGCGGGCCCCGGTCACGGTGATCTCGACCAGCTTCGAGGCGCCCTCGCCGTCCTTCACCACCTGGATGGCGAGGTCGCGCAGCACCGCGCCCAGCGCCGCGCGGAACGCGGCGTAGTGCGGGTCGCGCCGGGTTTTCAGGGGCCGCATCGGCGCCCGGCCGGTGGCGCCGACCAGCAGGGTGTCCGAGGTCGAGGTGTCGCTGTCGACCGTGATGGCGTTGAAGCTCTCGTCGGTGAGCTCGGCCACCGTGCGCTGCAGCAGCCCGTGCCCGACGGCCGCATCCGTGAAAACGAAGGCGAGCATGGTCGCCATGTCGGGGGCGATCATGCCCGAGCCCTTGGCGAAGCCGGCGATGCTCACCGGCACGCCGTCGAGGTCCACGGTCGCGCCGGCGCCCTTGGGGAAGGTATCGGTGGTCATGATCGCGCGGGCCGCCGCCTCGATGCGGTCGGGAGCCAGTCCTGCCGCCAGCTCGGCGAGCCTGGCCGCGATGCGCTCGGCCGGCAGCGGCTCGCCGATCACGCCGGTCGAGGCGACGAAGACGTGGCCCGCCGGCACGCCGAGCGCGGCGCCCGCCTGCCCGGCCACGGCCTCGACCGCGGCGCGGCCGTGCCCTCCGGTGAAGGCGTTGGCGTTGCCCGAATTGGCCACGATGGCGAGCGGTTCCGATGCCGGTACCCGGGCCAGCGCCGCCAGCCGCTCCTGGCACCAGACGACCGGCGCGGCGCGGGTTTGCGAGCGCGTGAAGCTGCCCGCGATCACCGAGCCGGCCGCCAGCTCGGCCAGCATCACGTCGTCGCGGCCCTTGTAGCGCACGCCGGCGGCGGCGGCGGCGAAGCGCACCCCGGCCACCGCCGGCAGCGCCGGGAAGGAAGCGGGCGCGAAGGGCGAGACCGTGGCGGCGTCCGCCGGCCGGCCCTCGAGCGCCGCCAGCGTCGCCTCGAGCTCGGCGATCTCGGCAGCCAGCTCGGCCTGGCGGTGCCGGCGCCGCGCCAGCTTCTCGGCCAGCCGTGCCGCTGAAGTACTGGCCGATTTGCGCGCCGGCTTGGACCGGCCGTGGTTCCTGGGCATGCGGGACTCCCGGGGACGCGCCGCGCGGCCTACTCGGCGCTCTCGAGCAGGGCGTCCGCGCGGATCGCCTCGGGCGGGACCGGCGCGTCCGGCTTCTCGATCGCGGCCTCGGCGCGCAGCTCCTCGATGATCGCCACCTGGGCCTGGCGCACCAGCTCCTGCCGCAGCTCGCCCGCGACCTCCTCGAGCGGCGGGGCCGGGCGGGGGCGCCGCTCGTCGAGCTTGATCAGGTGCCAGCCGAAATCCGTCTCGACGGGGCCGGTGACGGTGCCGGGCTCCATGGCGAACACCGCCTCGGCGAACTGCGGCACCATCTCGGAGTGGACGAACCAGCCGAGGTCGCCGCCGCGCGACGCGGTGCCGTCGGTGCCGTGCTCCTCGGCCAGCTCGGCGAAGTCGGCGCCCTCGTCGAGCTTCGCCCTGATCTCCCGCGCCTCCTCTTCGGTCTCCACCAGGATGTGCGCGGCGCGCACCTCGTCGACCGGCTCGGCCTTCGTATAGCGCTCCTGGTGGAGCGCCTCGAGCCGCTCGGGCGTCACCCGCTCGGCGAGCCGGGCGTTCAGGTAGGCGTCGGCGAGGATCGCGCGCTGCTGGTTCAGGAGATTGAGCGCCACCGCCGGGCGCTGGTCGAAGCCGGCCTTGCGTGCCGCCTCGGCCAGCAGGAGCTGGTCGATGAGCTGCTCGAGGATGCCGTCATAGAGCAACTGGTCGGGCAGCGCCTGGTACTGCTCGGGCAGCTCGCGGCGGACCGCCAGCAACTCGCCCAGCGTCACCGTGGTGCCGTCGACCTCGGCGAGCGGGGTCTCGAGGCCGTACTCGGCCGCGGGCTGGTCGCCGGCGTCGGTCTCGGACTCGCCCGGGTCCGCGCTCTGCGCCTGCGCGGCCGTGGCGGCGAGGGTCAGGCCGACAGCGGCCGCGATCAGGGATGGAAATTTCACGAAAGCGTCTCCTTGGGTTCGTCTGGTTGCTTGCGGTTGCTTGCGGTTGCTTGCGGTCCGTCGGTCCGGCCCGGCCGGGGGCACTCGGCCGGTCGGGTTCGGGCTGGGCCGGGCGGCAGGCGTTGACACCGCCCCTCCCCGAAAATATGTCTCGCTCCGGGTCGTGCCGCCGGATGGCCCGCCACCTTTACGCCGAAAGCGCCCGGGGCCTCAAGCGCCGAAGCGCAGATTCCCGCGCCGCACCGCCGGCAGATCGACGCGGCGCAACCAGACACACGGCTCGGCCCGGTGGCCGTGCCGGGGGATGCCCCAGGGGAAGCCGTCGCATGTTGGGACTCGACAGCCTGGCGAAGAAGGTCTTCGGCACCGCCAACGACCGCAAGATCCGCGCGTCCATGCGCACTGTCGAGGCGGTGAACGCGCTCGAGCCCGCGATGAAGGCGCTGACGGACGCGCAACTTCGCGCCAGGACCGCCGAGTTCCGCGAGCGGCTGGCGCAGGGCGCGACCCTCGACGACATCCTGCCCGAGGTCTTCGCCACCGTGCGCGAGGCGGCGCGCCGGGCGCTGGGCCTGCGCCCCTTCGACGTGCAGATCGTCGGCGCGCTGGTGCTGCACCAGGGCAACATCGCCGAGATGAAGACCGGCGAGGGCAAGACGCTGGTGGCCACCCTGCCGGTCTATCTCAACGCCCTGACCGGCAAGGGCGTGCACGTGGTCACGGTGAACGACTACCTGGCCCGGCGCGACACCGAGTGGATGGGCAAGGTCTACCACTTCCTCGGCATGACCACGGGGGTGATCGTGCCCGGCCTCGACGACAACGGCCGGCGCGCGGCTTACGCCTGCGACATCACCTACGGCACCAACAACGAGTTCGGCTTCGACTACCTGCGCGACAACATGAAGTACCGGCTCGAGGACATGGTCCAGCGCGGCCACCATTACGGCATCGTCGACGAGGTCGACTCGATCCTGATCGACGAGGCGCGCACGCCGCTGATCATCTCGGGCCCGATCGACGACCAGTCCGACCTCTACGTGAAGATCGACGAGGTGATCCGCGAGCTCGACGACCCCGCCTACTACGAGATCGACGAGAAACAGCGCACCGTGACGCTGAGCGACGAGGGCAACGAGGTCGTCGAGCAGAAGCTGATCGAGCGCGGGCTCCTGCCCGAGGGCGGCTCGCTCTACGACCCGACCTCGATCACCCAGGTGCACCACGTCAACCAGGCGCTGCGCGCGCACAGGCTGTTCGCGCGCGACAAGGACTACATCGTCAAGAGCGACAAGGTGATCATCATCGACGAGTTCACCGGGCGCATGATGGAGGGGCGGCGCTACTCGGAGGGCCTGCACCAGGCGCTCGAGGCCAAGGAAGGCGTGACCATCCAGCCCGAGAACGTGACGCTCGCCTCGATCACCTTCCAGAACTATTTCCGGCTCTACCGGAAGCTCGCGGGCATGACCGGCACGGCGCTGACCGAGGCCGACGAGTTTATGTCGATCTACGGTCTCGACGTGGTCGAGGTGCCGACCAACATGCCGCTGATCCGCGTCGACGACCACGACCAGGTGTTCCGCACCGTCGAGGAGAAGCTGGGCGCGATCGTCGAGGCGATCCAGGACGGCCGCGCCCGCGGCCAGCCAATCCTGGTGGGCACCACCTCGATCGAGAAGTCCGAGCAGCTCGCGGCGCGGCTGAAGAACCTCAAGGTCCCGCACAACGTGCTGAACGCGCGCTACCACGAGCAGGAGGCGCAGATCATCGCCGACGCCGGCGTGCCGGGCGCCGTGACCATCGCCACCAACATGGCCGGCCGCGGCACCGACATCCAGCTCGGCGGCAATGTCGAGATGCGCGTGCTCGACGAGACCAAGGACATCGAGGACGGCGAGCGGATCGCCGGGATCCGCGCCCGCATCGAGGCCGAGCTCGCCGAGGCCAAGCGCCAGGTGATCGAGGCCGGCGGCCTGTGGGTCATCGGCACCGAGCGCCACGAGAGCCGGCGCGTCGACAACCAGCTGCGCGGCCGCTCGGGCCGGCAGGGCGACCCGGGGCGGTCGACCTTCTACCTCTCGCTGCAGGACGACCTGATGCGGATCTTCGGCTCGGACCGGCTCGACAGCATGCTGCAGCGGCTCGGGCTCGAGCAGGGCGAGGCGATCATCCACCCCTGGGTGAACAAGGCGATCGAGCGGGCCCAGGGCAAGGTCGAGGCGCGCAACTTCGACATCCGCAAGAACCTGCTGAAGTTCGATGACGTGATGAACGACCAGCGCAAGGCGATCTTCGAGCAGCGCCGGGACATCATGGCCGCGGAGGACCTGTTCGAGACGGTGCGCGACATGCGCCACGCGGTGATCGACGAGCTGGTGGCGCGCTACATCCCCAAGCGCGCCTATGCCGACCAGTGGGAGACCGGGGAGCTCGAGGAGGCGGTGCAGGCCACGCTGGGCCTGGCCCTGCCGGTGCGCGCCTGGGCCGAGGAGGAGGGCGTCGACGACGAGCAGATCCGCGAGCGGCTCTATGAGGCCACGGACACGGCCTATGCCGAGAAGGAGGCCGCGATCGACGCGCAGAACGGCGCCGGCACCATACGCCGGATCGAGAAGAGCCTGCTCCTGCAGATCCTCGACCAGCACTGGCGCGAGCACCTGGTGCGGCTCGACCATCTGCGCTCGGTGATCGGCTTTCGCGGCTACGCCCAGCGCGACCCGCTCAACGAGTACAAGTCCGAGGCCTTCGCCCTGTTCGAGGGGCTGCTGTCGCAGCTTCGCACCGACGTGACCCGCCAGCTCGGCGTGCTCAGGCCCATGACGCCCGAGGAGATCGAGGAGCGCCAGCGCCTGATCGCCGAGGCCCAGGCCCGCATGCAGGCGCGCGCTGACGCGGCCATGCGCGAGAAGGTCGAGGCCGAGGCGGTGGCGCAGCGTCCCGCCCCCGCGGTGGCGCTCGGCGCCGGCGGCGGCACGGCGACGGCCGAGCTCGACGCGGCCAACCCCGAGACCTGGGGCAAGGTCGGCCGAAACGCCCCGTGCCCCTGCGGCTCGGGCAGGAAGTACAAGCACTGCCACGGCCGGCTGAGCTGAGGCGCGCCCCGGGCCGGCGCGGCCCAAGTGCCTGCGCTCGCCGGTCTTTCGCCGTCGGGCGCGTGCCTGCATGCACCCTCCACAACCCGGCGCGCACAGGTTAAAGTGCCACACCCGCCGGTCGAGCGGCCGCCGCGGTGCGTTTCGGGGGTTGCCTGATTCGCAACATCAGGACACAAATGCAAATGTGTGAGTTCGTTGATGAAATCTGGCTTCTTATCGCACTGCCACGAAGCGGGGAAGGGCCGGCGTGCTGAAAGACGACCGCATGATGGGGATGCTCACCTTCGTGGTGATCATGCTTGCCGTCGGCACGATGATCCAGCGCGCCGATTTCTTCCAGCGTCTGTTCGGGACGGGGGATGCGGAGCCCGTGCTGGTCGCCGACGAGGCGATGGTGCAGGCGACGCAGACCGTCGCGGTGGACGTGCTGGCCAACGACAGCGGGATCGGCCCCGACGCCGCCGGCAGGCTGACGATCGTGGCGGAGCCGGAGTGCGGCCGCGCCTTCGTGCGCGAGGGGCGGGTGATGTATCTGGGCACCGAGGGCTGCATCGGCGAGCAGACCGTGCGCTACGGCCTCGGCAGTGCCGAGGCGACGGCCGAGCTGCGCATCGTCGTGCGTCCCGCCAGCCTCGGCGGCGCGAGCACGCGGGTGCAGGCGAGCGGCGCCGCGTCCGAGGCCGCCGCGCCGCAGCCGGCCGAGGCCGCGCCACCGACCGAGGACGCCGCCGAGTCGCGCGCCGCGGTGGGCGAGAGCGCGCAGGGCCCCGATGCGCGCGAGGCGGAGGCGGCCGTGGGGCTCGCACGCGTGGAG
>DATKCQ010000049.1:0-16155 GCA_035513135.1 Thermohalobaculum sp. | reverse complement strand
CGCCCGCCGATCAGCAGCACCAGCAGGCGGTCGGCCTCGACTGTGTAGACCACGCGCCAGCCGCCGACGCGCAGGCGCCAGAGTACCGGCTCGCCGCGCAGCTTCTTCGCGGCGCGGGGGAACGGGTCCTCGGCCAGCGCCTCAATGGCGCGACGCAGCGCCTGCTTCGCCGCCTTGTCCTTGATTGCCTTAACGTCGCGCGCCGCCGGGCGCGAAAGCTCGATGCGGTACGCCACCCCGGCTCAGTCGAAGGCCTCTGCGAGCGCCACGCCGCCATGCGCCTGACAATCCGCCAGCGCGTCGAGGGCGTCGAGCACGTCGAGGCGGTCCTCGATGGCCTCGAGGAGCGCCGCGTCCTCGGTGGGCACGAGGGCGCCCACGGTCTTGCCGTGCCGGGTCAGCGCGAGGCGCTCGTGCGCGTACTGCACCCGCCCGGCGATCTCTGCGAGGTTCTCGCGCAGCTCGGAGACCGGGGCCGAGGGCATGTCCAGCTTGACCATGGGTTTGTCCGTTTCTAATGATTTGTACAATTCGTCAGATATCACGCAGGCGGCGCGATTTCAACGAGTCCCGCGCCGGGCCCACCCGCTTTTCACGCCACTCTCAAACCGAATATCCTGTTTCCAATGCCTTGACCCCCGTTTCACGCGTGAAACGGGGGCGCGGACGGCCGGTCGGGCCGGCGACGGCGGCGCGCCATACCAAAGCTCAGTCGTCATGCCCCGGCTTGACCGGGGCATCCAGTCAGGAGGGCCGCCGCCGTGTCTGGATCGCCCGGTCAAGCCGGGCGATGACGGGTGACGGTGAGTCGGCGTCTTTGAGCACTCAGACCTCCGCCGCCCTCTTGCGCAGCTCGAATTTCTGGATCTTGCCGGTGGAGGTCTTGGGCAGCTCGCCGAACACCACGGTGCGCGGGCACTTGTAGTGCGCCAGCCGCTCGCGGCAGAAGGCGATGATCTCCTCGGCCGTGGCCTTCTTTTTGGGCTTCAGCTCGACGAAGGCGCAGGGCGTCTCGCCCCATTTCTCGTCCGGTTTGGCCACCACCGCGACCATCGCCACCGCCGGGTGGCGGTAGATCGCGTCCTCGACCTCGATCGAGGAGATGTTCTCGCCGCCCGAGATGATGATGTCCTTCGAGCGGTCGCGGATCTGGATGTAGCCGTCCGCGTGCTTCACCGCGAGGTCGCCCGAGTGGAACCAGCCGCCCCGGAACGCCTCCTCGGTGGCGTCCGGGTTCTTCAGGTAGCCCTTCATCACCACGTTGCCGCGGAACATCACCTCGCCGATGGTCTTGCCGTCGGGCGGCACCGCCTCCATGGTCGCGGGGTCGAGCACATCGAGCCGCTCGAGCGGCACGTAAGGCACGCCCTGGCGCGCCTTCTTCGCCGCCTTCTCCGGCGCGTCGAGCTTGCTCCACTCGTCCTTCCACTCGCAGATCACCGCGGGGCCGGAGGTCTCGGTCAGGCCGTAGAGGTGGATCACCTCGAAGCCCGCCTCGGCCATGGCGGCGAGCGTCGCCTCGGGCGGCGGGGCGGCGGCGGTCATGAAGGTCACCCTGTGGCGGAAGGTCCGCCGCTCGTCCTGCGCGGCGCCGAGCAGGGCGGACATGACGATCGGCGCGCCGCACATGAGATTCACCTTGTGCCGGGCGAGCGCCTGGTAGATCGGCCCGGCGCGCACCTGCCGCAGGCAAACATGGGTGCCGCCGACCACCGAGACCGACCACGGGAAGCACCAGCCGTTGCAGTGGAACATCGGCAGGGTCCACAGATAGACCATCGGCGCGGCCAGCCGGGCGTGGATCACGTTGCCCTGCGCCAGCAGATAGGCGCCGCGGTGGTGGTAGACCACGCCCTTGGGGTTGCCGGTGGTGCCCGAGGTGTAGTTGAGCGCGATCGCGTCCCACTCGTCGGCGGGCAGCTTCCACAGGAAGTCGGGGTTGCCCCTGCCGAGGAACGCCTCGTAGTCCTCGCCGAGCCCCTCGCGCCCGGTGGGCACGGTCGGGTCGGTGTACTCGACGACCGCCGGCCTGCGCCCCTCCATGCGCCCCAGCGCGTCCTTCAGCAGCGGCGCCAGCTCGCTGTCCACCAGCACCAGCTTGGCCTCGCCATGGCCGAGGATGAA
This sequence comes from Thermohalobaculum sp., assembly GCA_035513135.1. Classification (GTDB taxonomy): domain Bacteria; phylum Pseudomonadota; class Alphaproteobacteria; order Rhodobacterales; family Rhodobacteraceae; genus Thermohalobaculum. Next base: position 14,031 of record DATKCQ010000049.1, on the reverse strand, counting down.
GGCGATGGCGGCGGCGTCGAGCCGCGTGTTGATGGTGCTGAGCACGCAGCCGGCCATCGGCACGCCGTAATGCGCCTCGAGCATCGGCGGCGTGTTCATCAGGAGCGCCGCCACCGTCTCGCCCGGCCACACCCCGGCCGCGCGCACCGCCGAGGCAAGCCGCCGGGCGCGGGCGTAGAACTCGGCATAGGCGAGGCGCTGGCGGCCGTGCACGATCGCCGTGCGCTCGGGGAACACGGCGGCCGCGCGGGCGAGAAAGCTCAGGGGCGTGAGCGGCTGGTAGTTCGCCTCGCGCCGCTCGAGCCCCTTTGCATGGGCGTCGCTCATCGTCTCCCCCCGTGTTGCCTCCGCCGCGTGCATTGCCGCGCGGCCGGGGCTTTGTCAAATACCGCGCCGCATCGGGTGATCGGCGGAAGTCCTTGACATCCCGGACCGACCGCGCCATTTGTGCACTGCACATTGTCTCGCGATTGCGCGAAGCGCCGCAGGGTAACGCCCTTCCGGCGCCACGTCCCGGGTACAATAACAAAGAAACTCGCCCCGCCGGCCGCGCCCGGTTGAGGGTCAAAACGCCGGGACGACAATGGGCCGCGCAAGGCGCGCCGCCCCGCGCTGCCGGCGCATGAAGGAAATCCACTTGACCGCTACAAGCTTTGCCGAGTTCGGCCTCGCCGATCCGATCACGCGCGCGCTCGCCGCGCGCAGCCACACCGTGCCGACGCCGATTCAGGCGCAGGCCATCCCCCACCTCATGGCGGGCCGCGACATGCTGGGCATCGCCCAGACCGGCACCGGCAAGACGGCGGCTTTCGCGCTGCCGATCCTGCACCGGCTCGCCGCCACTGCCCCTTCGGGCCAGCGCCAGCCGCGCGCCCTGATCCTCGCGCCGACGCGCGAGCTCGCGATCCAGATCGGCGAGGAGTTCCGCGCCTACGGCCGCGGCCTGCCGCTGCGCCACACGGTGATCTTCGGCGGCGTCGGTCAGGGCCCGCAGGTCAACGCGCTGAACCGCGGCATCGACATCGTCGTCGCCACGCCGGGGCGGCTGCTCGACCTGATGAGCCAGCGCCGGGTGCGGCTCGACGCCGTCGAGGTGCTGGTGCTTGACGAGGCCGACCGCATGCTCGACATGGGCTTCGTGCGCGACGTGCGCAAGATCCTCGCGGCGCTGCCGCGCCAGCGCCAGTCGCTGCTGTTCTCGGCCACCATGCCGGGCGAGATCACCCGGCTCTCGGGCGAGCTGCTCGACAATCCGATCCGCGTCGAGGTCACGCCCCAGGCGACCCCGATCGAGAGCATCGAGCAGTCCGTCCACCACGTCGACGCCAAGGCCAAGACGGCGCTGCTCGCCGGCATCCTCGCCGACCCGGCGCTTTCGCGCGTCATCGTCTTCGCCCGCACCAAGCACCGCGCCAACCGGGTGGCCGACGACCTGGTGAAGCGCGGCATCGAGGCCGACGCGATCCACGGCAACAAGAGCCAGGGCGCGCGCCAGCGCGCGCTGGCGCGCTTCCGCGCCGGCGAGGCACGGGTGCTGGTGGCGACCGACATCGCCGCGCGCGGCATCGACGTGACGGGCATCACCCACGTGGTGAACTACGAGCTGCCGAACGAGCCGGAGAGCTACGTCCACCGCATCGGGCGCACCGCGCGCGCCGGTGCCGGGGGCGCGGCGCTGTCGTTCTGCGACCCGTCCGAGCGCGCCTACCTGCGCGACATCGAGCGCCTGATCCGCCGCCGCCTGACCGTGACCGGCGATGCCCCGGCCCCCGAGGAGCGGGACGCCGCAGCGCGGCCGCAGGCACGGCGCGCGGCGCCCGCCGCCCCGCGCCATGCGAACGGCGAGAAGCCGCGCCGCCCGCGCAACCGCGGCCGGCGCCGCTTCGCGGGCCGCGGAGCGGCGCAGGCAGCGGTCTAGGACGCGTCCCGGGCCGCAAAGCGGGTCCGCTTCGCGGCTCGGAAATCGCGCTAGGCCATCAAGGCCGGCGCCGCCCTGAGCTGGCCGTGCACGATGCCGCGCCAGTTCCTGAGCGGCGCGTCGGCCAGCGCCGCGAACACCGGGTGGCCGCGCTCGAGCGCGCCGTAGCGCGCCAGCAGCGCCGCCATCGCCGCCTCGCTGGCGCGGCTGGCGCCGTCGTCGACCTTCAGGGCGATGCCCAGACCGCCGCCCGCGCCGGCCCCGCGCGCGGGCAGGAGCGCCACGAACACGCCCTCCGCCCCGGTCTTCACCACCGCCCGGCCGGCGCAGGCGCGGATCAGCCCGGTGCAGGCGTGGCCCTCGCCGGCGACCAGCACCGGGTGCGCCGCCACCGCCTCGACCAGGCGCTGCGCCGCCCGGCCGCGCGCGCCGCCGAGGCTGCGCCCGGCCGTGGCCAGCCGCGCCATCGCCGCGGCCAGCCCGGCCAGCGTCACGGCGAAGTTCGGCGCCGAGCAGCCGTCGATGGCGAAGCCGGCGACGCGCTCGCCGGTCAGCTCCTCGGTGACGCGGCGCACCGCCTGCTGCGCCGGGTGCGAGGGGTCGATGTACTCGGGTCCGCCGCCGAGCCGCCGCCCCAGCGTCAGGAACCCGCAATGCTTGCCCGAGCAGTTGTTGTGCAGCTGGCTCGGCGCCTCGCCCCGCGCGTGCAGCGCGCAGCGCGTGTCGAGGTCGCCCGGCGGGTGCGCGCCGCAGCGCAGGTCCGGCTCGCCGAGCCCGATCGACTCGAGCCAGCGCGCGGCGAGGCGCGTGTGCACCGGCGCCCCCCGGTGCGAGGCGCAGGCGAGCGCGAGCTGCTCGGGTCCGAGCCCGGCGGCGTCGGCCGCCCCGCTCTCGACCAGCGGCAGCGCCTGGATCATCTTGGCCGCCGAGCGCGGCAGCACCACGCGCGCCGGATCGCCCCACGCCGCGACGATCTCGCCCGAGGGCGCCGCCACCACCGCCGTGCCGCGATGCACCGATTCGAGCATCTCCGCCCGCCACAGCTCGGCCAGCACCGGGTTGGCGGAATTGCCCGCTGCGCTCGTCCGCTTCGCCATGCCGCCCGCCTCCATGCCTCCAGCCCGCCGTCACGCGCCATTGCCCGACGCTAGCCGACACCCGCGCCCGGGGTGCGAACTATTTTGCTCGACCGGCGGGGTGGAATTGCTCCTGCAACCTAAAGTATGCTCTAACAAGGCGCGCCGGCACGAGCGGCGCGGAACGCGCAGCGGGCAGCAAGACCCGCGGCAAATTTTCAGTGTGAGGCGAGCATGAGGAAATTCTGGAAGGCGGGGACGATCGCGTTGCTGGCGGGCGTGCTCTGCGGGGCGCTCGGCGGGGCGCTCGGCGGGGCGCTCGGAATTGGCTCCGCGCTGGCGCAGCTGCAGCAGAATGCCGCGTCGGTGCAGGCCTGGTCGATCTTCGAGGCCGCGGCGAACGGCCAGAAGATGTGCTGGATCGCGTCCCAGCCGACCAAGTCGGCCGCCTACCGCAACGGCACGTCGGTGGAGGTCCGGCGCGGCGACATCTTCCTGATGGTCGCGGTCCGGCCGGCCGACGGGGTGAAGAACGAGGTCTCGTTCATCAGCGGCTATCCGTTCAGGAACGGCTCGGAGGTCTCGGCCAAGGTGGGCGAGCGAAGCTTCACCATGTTCACCGAGGGCGAGAACGCCTGGGCGCCCTCCTCGGCGGAGGACGACGCCATCGTCAACGCCTTCCGGGCCGGGGCGAACGCCCTGATCGAGGGCACCTCGTCACGCGGCACCAGGACGGTGGACACGTTCTCCCTGATGGGGTTCTCCGCGGCGCTCGAGCAGGCCACGCAGCGCTGCGGCTGAGCGCACCGGCCCGCCGGCGCCGCGCGTGGCCGGGGACGGCGGCCTTTCCCCGCGGCAAGCGCGCCATTATGTTGGCCGTGCCATGAGCCGTGATGCGCCGATGACCCAGAAAATCGCGCTCCAGCCCGAGATCGCGGTGCTGCCGCGCCGGGCCGGCGCGCCCGCGCGCCCGAGCCTGGTCGGGCTGCCGCGCGCGGCGCTGCGCGCGGCGCTGATCGAGGCGGGAACCCCCGAGCGCCAGGCGCGCATGCGCGCGGGCCAGCTGTGGCAGTGGATCTACCAGCGCGGCGCGCGCGACTTCGCCGAGATGACCAACCTCGCCAAGGCCTACCGGGCGCTGCTCGCCGAGCGCTTCGAGATCGGCCGGCCCGAGGTGGTCTCGCGCCAGGTCTCGGCGGACGGCACCCGGAAATACTTGCTGCGGCTGGCCGGCGGCCACGAGGTCGAGGCGGTCTACATCCCCGAGGCGGACCGCGGCACGCTGTGCGTCTCGAGCCAGGTCGGCTGCACGCTGACCTGCTCGTTCTGCCACACCGGCACGCAGCGCCTGGTCAGGAACCTCACGGCGGGCGAGATCGCCGGCCAGATCCTCGTCGCCCGCGACGATCTGGGCGAGTGGCCGCGCACCCCTGGGCGCCGGCTCGTCTCCAACATCGTGCTGATGGGCATGGGCGAGCCGCTCTACAACTTCGAGGCGGTGCGCGACGCCATGCGCATCGCCATGGACGGCGAGGGCCTGAGCCTGTCGCGCCGGCGCATCACGCTCTCGACCTCGGGCGTGGTGCCGATGATCCCGCGCGCCGGCGAGGAGATCGGCACGCTCCTGGCGATCAGCCTGCACGCCACCACCGACGCGGTGCGCGACGAGCTGGTGCCGATCAACCGCAAATGGCCGATCGCCGCGCTGCTCGACGCCTGCCGCGAATACCGGCGGCTGTCGAACGCCGAGCGGGTGACATTCGAGTACGTGATGCTCCGGGACGTCAACGACACGGACGCCGACGCCAAGCGCCTGGTGCGGCTGATCGCCGGCATCCCCGCCAAGGTGAACCTGATTCCGTTCAACCCCTGGCCCGGGGCGCCTTTCGAGCGCAGCACCCCCGAGCGAATCGCGAGCTTCGCCGAGATCGTCAACCGCGCGGGCTATGCGAGCCCGGTGCGCACGCCGCGCGGCGAGGACATCATGGCCGCCTGCGGCCAGCTCAAGTCCGAGACCGAGCGGGCGCGCAAGACCCGCGCCGAGGTCGCGGCGGAGGCGGCGGGCGGCTGATGCCGCTCGCGAACCGCGTCACGCCGCTGGGCGAGATCGTCGCCGCGCCGTGGCGCGGGTCGCTGATGGGCAACCGCGGTATCCTGCACGACGCCGGCCGGCGCCTCGGCGTGGCGCGCTGGCGCCACCGGACGTGGATCGCCTGCGTGCTCGCGTTCCGCGGCCGCCGCCGCGCGGTGATGGCGCCGGGCCGCTACACCGAGCTGTTCTTCTGGGACGAGGCCTGCGCGCTCGCCGCGGGCCACCGCCCCTGCCACGAGTGCCGCCGCGCCGACGCCCGGCGCTTTCGCACCGCCTGGGGCGCCGCCGGGCTGCCGGGCGCAACCGCCGCCGAGATCGATCGCGTGCTGCACGCCGCGCGCGTCACCCGCGAGCGCCGGCAGGTGACGCACGAGGCGGAGCTTGCCGACATGCCCGACGGCGTCTTCCTGGCCCTGCCGGAGTCCCCTCTCGCCCCGCTCCTGAAATGGCGGGGCAGCCTGTGGCGCTGGTCGGGCGATGGCTACGCGCAGGCCGGCCCGGCCCGGCGCGGCACGGTTCGCGTCCTCACCCCGGCCCCGATCGTCGCGGCGATCGGGGCCGGCTACCTGCCGGCGGTGCGCCTGGCAGGTGCGCCTATTTCATGATCGGCAAACCGCCCTGACAGATCATTGCCGAGGCCTTGCAGAAGAAATTGCCGGGCGTCGGGCTCTGCGTCGTCTTCAGGTTGATCTTCTTGCATGTCATGTTGCTGTGCTTCGCTCTGTTCCAGAACACGTCGTCATCCCCCGGAGCGAACTCGACTCCCCGGCTCTCGATCTCCGCCATCTTTTGCCGGGCGAGCCTTTCCCATTCTGCGATTGTGGCCAGCCTGGCGGCCCGACGTCCATCTCGGTAAATCGCCGGTGTGGTCACAGTCGTTCGGTAGTATTCATGCACGAATGTTGGATAGTAATTTGGGATGAATAGAAAACCTTTGTCCTTGTGGCATGCGTATGCCGGATAGCTGAAAAATAGGACTGCGACAGCCAATAGAGAAGCCCCCAGCGAACGCCATGACATCGGCCAACTCCCGTGATTTCCAGTGATTGCGCCAGTATAGTCCCTTGATCATTTGGTATCATCATCCGCGTAACGCGTCAAATTTTTCAACTTATGTCGCGGGCTGTCAGGGTGAAGGCACGCATTGCCCGGCTTACCCTATCCCGCACCTCGGGGAGCTTGCGCCTGGTCCATGCCGATGGCGTGGTAGCCGCCGTCCACGTAGACGATGTCGCCCGTGGTCGAGCGGCCGAGGTCCGAGAGCAGGAACATCGCCGCCCCGCCCACGTCCTCGAGCGCGGCGTTGCGGCCGAGCGGCGCGTTCTCCTCCGCGGTCTTGAAGACCTTGCGCGCCCCGGCGATGGCCGAGCCCGCCAGCGTGCGCATCGGCCCGGCGCTGATGGCGTTGACCCGGATTCCCTGCGGCCCGAGGTCCTTGGCGAGATAGCGCACGCTCGCCTCGAGCGCCGCCTTGGCGACGCCCATGACGTTGTAGTTCGGCATCACGCGCTGCGCGCCGAGATAGGTCATGGTCACCGCTGCGCCGCCCTCGGGCATCAGCTCGGAGGCGCGGCGCGTCAGGTCGACGAAGGAGAAGCAGGAGACCTCCATGGTCTTGAGGAAGTTGGCGCGGCTGGTGTCGGCATAGCGCCCGGTCAGCTCGGACTTGTCGGAATAGGCGATGGCGTGCACCAGGAAGTCCATCGTTCCCCAGGCCTCGGCGATGCCGGCGAACACCGCGTCGAGCGTCGCCGCGTCGGTCACGTCCGCCGGCATCACCAGCGAGGAGCCGAGGCTCTCGGCCAGCGGGCGCACCCGGTCCTCGTACATCTCGCCCTGGTAGGTGAAGGCGAGTTCAGCCCCGTGCCCGGCGAGCACCTTCGCGATCCCCCAGGCGATCGACCGGTTGTTCGCGACCCCCATGATCAGGCCGCGCTTGCCCTGCATGATCCCCGTCATCCCCTCACCCGTGCGGCCTTCACCCGTGATACCGGCTCAGCGCCAGCGTGCAGTTGGTGCCCCCGAAGCCGAAGCTGTTGGAGATCACCGTGTCGAGCCCGGCGTCGTCGATGCGCCGTGTCACCACCGGCGCCCCCTCGAACTGGGGATCGAGGGTCTCGACATTGGCGCTCGCGGCGATGAAGTCGCCCGCGAGCATCAGCATGCAGTAGATCGCCTCCTGCGCCCCGGTGGCGCCGAGGCTGTGCCCGGTCAGCGACTTGGTCGAGGAGAAATGCGGCATCGCGGCGCCGAACACCTCGCGGATGGCGCCGACCTCGCGCTCGTCGCCCACCGGGGTCGAGGTGCCGTGGGTGTTGATGTAGTCGACCTTGCGCTCGCGCAAGCCGGCGATCGCCTGTTTCATGCAGCGCACCGCCCCCTCGCCCGAGGGCTGCACCATGTCGAAGCCGTCCGAGTTGGCGCCGTAGCCGGTGACCTCGGCATAGATCTTCGCGCCGCGCGCCCTGGCCCGCTCAAGCTCCTCGAGCACCACGACGCCGGCGCCGCCCGCGATCACGAACCCGTCGCGGTCCTTGTCGTAGGCGCGCGAGGCGCGCTCGGGCGTGTCGTTGAAGTGCGTCGACATCGCCCCCATGGCGTCGAACAGGCACGACAGGGTCCAGTCCAGCTCCTCGCCGCCGCCGGCGAAGATCACGTCCTGCTTGCCCCACTGGATCAGCTCGACGGCGTTGCCGATGCAGTGCGCCGAGGTCGAGCAGGCCGAGGTGATCGAGTAGTTCACCCCCTTGATCCTGAACGGCGTCGCCAGGGTGGCCGAGTTGGTCGACGACATCGCCTTGGGCACCGCGAACGGGCCGATGCGCCGCGTGCTGCCCTTCTCGACCACGATGCTGTTCGCTTCGAACAGGCTCCTGGTCGAGGGCCCGCCCGAGCCCATGATCAGCCCGGTGCGCTCGTGGCTGACCTCGGCCTCGCCGAGCCCGGCATCGGATATGGCCTGCTCCATGGCGATGAAGTTCCAGGCGGCGCCGTCGCCCATGAAGCGGCGCACGCGCTTGTCGACCAGCGCCTCGATGTCCACGTTCGGTTTGCCGTGCACCTGGCAGCGGAAGCCGCGCTCGGCGTATTCCGGCGCGAACACGATGCCCGAGCGGCCCTCGCGCAGGGCCGCCGTCACTTCGCCCGCGTCCCCGCCGATCGAGGAGACGATGCCGATTCCGGTTATCACCACGCGGCGCATGTTCGCTCTCCAATCTGGTCCCGCCGGGTCCGTGCCCAAGGGCTCATGTCGGGTTCATGTCGGGTTCATGTCGGGTTCATGCGGGGGTCACATTCGGCGGCGCTCAGCTGAACAGGCCGACCCGCATGTCGCGGGCCATGTAGATGACCTCGCCGTCCGCCGCCATGGCGCCGTCGGCGATGCCCAGCTTCAGCCTGCGGTCGATCACCCGTTTCAGGTCGACGCTGTAGCGGACCAGCTTGTTCGCCGGCGTCACCATGCCCGAGAACTTGACCTCGCCCACCCCCAGCGCCCGGCCGCGGCCGGGCATGCCCAGCCAGCCGAGGAAGAAGCCGGTGAGCTGCCACAGCGCATCCAGCCCCAGGCAGCCCGGCATTACCGGGTCGCCCGGGAAATGGCACTCGAAGAACCACAGGTCGGGCTTCACGTCGAGCTCGGCCACCACCTGGCCCTTGCCCTCGGCCCCGCCATCCGCGGCGATCGAGGTGATCCGGTCGAACATCAGCATGGGCGGTGCGGGAAGCTGCGCGTTGCCCGGACCGAACAACTCGCCGCGGGCGCAGGCCAGCAGGTCCTGGTAGTCGTAGCTCGCCGCTCGGTCGGTCGCCGGTCGGTCGGTCATCGGACGCATCCCCGTCGCACGTTGCGTGACCGTTCCCTAGCACCCTGCGGCGCCGCCACACAAGACGCTGGCGCGGCAGCATGCAGGGAGGGTCTGGCGAAATGCCCCCAAGATGGTTTAATAAAGGGCGCAACGCGATCCGAAGACGAGGCCGAGATGTCCGAGGCTGCCCGACTGGACGGCACCCCTGCGCAGGCCCGGGCGCAGGACCAGCGCGCCAGCCGCTGGCTCGCCGGCGGCGGCCTGCGCCCGACGCGCCAGCGCGTGGCGCTGGCGCGGCTGCTGGTGGGCGACGGAAAGAACCGCCACATCACCGCCGAGAGCCTGTTCGAGGCGGCGCGCGCAGCGGGTGTGCAGGTCTCGCTCGCCACGGTCTACAACACGCTCAGGAGCTTCACCGACGCGGGGCTGCTCACCGAGATCCCGCTCGAGGGCACGCGCACCCATTTCGACACCAACGTCTCCGACCACCCGCACTTCTTCTGGGAGGAGGAGGGCCGGCTGACCGACGCGCCGCATGACGAGCTGCGCTTCGAGCGCCTGCCCAGCCCGCCCGAGGGCGCCGAGATCACCAAGGTCGACGTGGTGATCCGGCTCAGGCGGCGCTAGAGCGATTTCGAGCAGAGTGGACGCACTTTGCGGCTCGGAAATCGCGGTGATTCAACATGCTGGCGCCGTTTCGCTGATTCAGGAACCACCGAGACGACGCTCGCCGCCGAACGTCTCCTCGGGGTCCACCCCCCAGATCGCCGCCTTCGGCACCCAGCCGCTGACCCCCTTCGCCTCGAGCTCGCACCAGTCCGGGCGGCAGCGAATGAGCGTCGCCACCACGCCGCGCTCGGCCTCGGCGGTGGGCGGCGCGGTCTCGGCGGGCTCGGCGCGGAAGCCGACCGTGGCGGCGGTGATCAGCGCCGTGCGCCGCGCGGTGATCAACGCGTGGTAGACCCAGCCGCCGGCGTCGTCCGAATCGACGATGTGCCGCCAGTGGCCGTGCTCGTCGATCACCCGCACCGGCAGCCCGGCGCGCTGGAACACCCAGTCGATGCGGTAGTCGAGCCCCGGGCCGCGCCGCGCGTTGACCTTCTCCGAGCGCAGCGACACGTAGCGCGGCAGCGGCAGCTTGGTGACCGGCCCGACGGTGGCGACCCGAGGCTCCTGCGCCCCCTCCTGCGCCCCCTGCTGCGCCCCCTGCTGCGCCTCCTCTCGTGCACCCGTCTGCGCACCCGCCGGCCCTGCCGACAGCGCCAGCGCCGCGCCCAATGCGATGACCGCGCAAAATCCCGCCATGCCGTCCTGCCCCGTGATTGGCTCGTGGTTGGCTCGTGATTGGCCCGTGATTGGCTCGTCGTTGGCCCCTTGGCCGGGGCGCTCGTGGTTCACTGCCCGTGTTTCGCGGCGCCACGGCGATTTCTCCTTCAATCGCCGGGCGCCAGACCTTATCACGGGGTCAGGGACCAGCGAACAGGGAAATCCGCCCATGCCCCGCAAGCGCATCGCCGTCGTCGTCACCCGCACGCTGCCCGAGGTGGTCGAGACGCGCATGCGCGAGCTGTTCGAGGTGCGCCTCAACGAAAGCGACACGCCGCTGACCGCCGACCAGCTCGCCGAGGCGATGCAGGGCGCGGACGTGCTGGTGCCCACGCTCACCGACCGGATCGACGCCAGGCTGCTGGCCCGCGCCGGCGAGCGGCTGAAGCTGATCGCCAATTACGGCGCCGGGGTGGACCACATCGACGTCGAGACCGCGCGCCGCCGCGGCATCCTGGTGAGCAACACGCCGGGCGTGCTGACCGAGGACACCGCCGACATGACCATGGCGCTGATCCTCGCCGTGCCGCGCCGGCTGCGGGAGGGCATCGCCCTGATGCAGTCGGGCGCGTGGTCCGGCTGGTCGCCCACCGCGATCATGGGCCACCGCATCTGGGGCAAGCGGCTCGGCATCCTCGGCATGGGCCGGATCGGCTCGGCGGTGGCGCGCCGCGCCCGCGCCTTCGGGCTGCAGGTGCACTACCACAACCGCCGCCGGGTGCACGAGGATCTCGAGGCCGAGCTCGAGGCGACCTGGTGGGAGAGCCTCGACCAGATGCTCGCCCGCGTCGACATCCTGAGCGTCAACTGCCCGCACACGCCGGCGACCTATCACCTGCTCTCGGCGCGCCGGCTCAAGCTGATGAAGCCGAGCGCCTGGATCGTCAACACCGCGCGCGGCGAGGTGATCGACGAGAACGCGCTCACCCGCATGCTGGTGCGCGGCGAGCTGGCGGGTGCCGGGCTCGACGTCTACGAGCACGCGCCGGCGGTGAACCCCCGCCTGATGGCGCTGCCCAACGTGGTGCTGCTGCCGCACATGGGCTCGGCCACCGAGGAGGGCCGCATCGAGATGGGCGAGAAGGTCATTATCAACATCAAGACCTTCGCCGACGGCCACCGCCCGCCCGACCAGGTGGTGCCGGCGATGCTGTGAGGCGCCCGCGGGTCGGGGCCGCGGGCTTTGCCAAGCGGGCCGCATCGCCTGTAGTCTCGGGGCCGACCGCTCCGGGGAGAGGCCATGACCGAGCGCGCGACCGCTGACCGGGACCCTTTTCGCGCCTGGCTCGAGGCGAGCCGGGCGTTTCTCGGCCCGGAATCCCCCGGCCCGGAATCCCCCGGCCCGGATTCCCCCGGCCCGGATTCCCCCGGCGAGCCGTTGCGCGAGCGCTGCGAATCCCTGTTCGCTGCCTGGAGCCGCTTCGCCGGGACCTATGCCGAGGCCGCCGCGGGCCAGTCGGGCCAGTCGGGCGGGCCGGGCCAGTCGGGCGGGCCGTTCGACCCGCTCGGCTGGATGGACGCGGCCTCGGGCGGCGGGCTCGGCGACCTGTGGGGCTGGTTCGGCCCGGCCGGCGCCGGCGGCCAGGGCGCCTGGCAGGCCGAGCGCGAGGCGCTGCTCGGCTCGCGCGAGTGGGCGGCCTATGCGCGCGCCCTCGGCCGCTACCAGGCGGTGATGGCCGAGGCCTGGCTCACCGCCTTCCGCCGCTTCTCCGAAGCACTCGCGGCCGAGCGGGAGGCGGCCGAGTCCCCAACCGATCCGCCGTCCTGGGAGAGCCTGCGCGCGCGCTGGCAGGAGACCGCCGATCTCGAGCTCGCCCGCGCCATGCGCGGCGAGGCCTTTCTCGACGCGCAGCGCGAGCTGCTGCGCGCCCGGCTCGACTGCGCCGCGCTGCTCCGCGCCCGGATCGAGCGGCTCGCCGACCTGCTCGGCATGCCCACGCGCTCGGAGACGGACGAGCTGGGCGAGCGCCTGCACCGCCTCGAGCGCGAGATAGGCGCGCTGAAGGCCGGCGCGGAGGGCGCGCGATGACCCGCCCCGCGCCCGGCCCCGGCCCCGATCCCGGCCCCGGTCCCGGCCCCGATCCCGGCGAGACCACGGCCCGCCGCCTCGCCGGCCTCGCCCGCCGCCTCGCCGAGACGCGGGGCGGCGCCGCCATCGAGATCGCCGTCACGCCCAAGGACGAGGTCTGGCGCGAGGGCCGGATCACGCTGCACCGCTACCGCCCGGTGGTGCCCCGCCCGCGCCTCGGGCCGCTGATGATCCTGCACGGGCTGATCGGACGCCAGACCATGACCGACCTCGAGCCCGGCCGCTCGCTGGTCGCGCGCCTGCTCGAGGCCGGGATCGACCTCTGGGTGCTCGACTGGGGCAACCCGACGCGGGCCGACCGCTTCAAGGACTTCACCGACTACGCCGAGCACCATCTCGGCGACGCGCTGGCCGCCCTGCGCGCGGCGAGCGGCGCGCCGAAGGCCGCGCTCTTCGGCATCTGCGAGGGCGGCGTGTTCGCCGCCATCCACGCCGCCCGCCACCCGGACCGGGTGCTCGGCCTGGCGCTCGCGGTCACGCCCATCGACTTCCACGCCGACGCGCTCGACCCCGACCCGCGCCGCGGCCTGCTCAACGTCTGGGTGCGCAGCCTGCCGCCCGAGCTGATCCGCGCGCTGATCGACGAGCGCGGCAACCTCCCGGGCCAGCTCACCGGCGCGCTGTTCCAGCAGCTCGCGCCGGCGCGCACGCTGGCAAAGTACACCGCCGACCTGGTCGAGCTGGCCGACGACCCGGCGGCGCTCGACACCTTCCTGCGCATGGAGAAGTGGCTCGCCGACCGCCCCGACCACCCCGGCGCCGCGGCGAAGGAGTGGCTGATCGGCCTCTACCACGAGAACCGCCTGGTCGAGGGCCGCTTCGAGATCGCCGGCGCGCCGGTCGACCTCTCGGCCATCGCCTGCCCGGTGCTCAACATCTTTGCCGCCGAGGACCACATCATCCCGCCGCCCTCGAGCCGGGCGCTCGGGCCGATCCTCGCCGGCCGCGACTACCGGGAGCTCGAGGTGCCGACCGGGCATGTGGGCGTCTTCGTCGCCCGCCGGGCGCAGCGCATCGTCGCCCCCGCCATCAGCCGCTGGCTCGCCCGCATCGCCCGGTCCGCCAGACCCGCCCCTGCCAGCGCGAAGCGCCGCAGGCGATCCGCCTGAGCCGCGCCCGCGCCGGCCATCGCCCGCCGCAGGGGTCCCGGCACCTTTGGCCTTGCCTCGCCCGGCCCCGCGGCTACCATGGCGCGGCGACCCGGGCGGGCATCGGGCGGGCATCGGGTGGGCATCGAACGAGGGCGGGGACCCAGATGAGAGCAATGGCTGTCCGGCTCGCCGACGCGGCGCGGCGCCTGGCGCTGCGCGGCCTGCTGGCGGGCGTCACCGCGCTGGCGGCGGCGCCCGGCCCGGCCGGGGCGCAGGACTGCCGCGTGGGCGACATCGGCGACCCGACCGTCTCCGCACGCCTCGACGAGCGCGTCGAGGACCAGCTCAGGTGCCTGCAAAGCCGGCTCGACGCGCTCAAGCAGGAGAACGACGCGCTCAGGGACCGGCTCGAGGTGCTCGAGGACGCGCGCGCCGCGCCCGCCGCCGCCTACCACAACCGGGACGGCACGGTGGACCGCAAGGACCGCTACCTCGGCCCGGCGACCTTCGTACTGACCGGCGACCGGCGCGGCCGGCCGCGCAGCCTCGCGCTCGACCAGGCGCTGGTGCTCGCCATGTGCGGCGACGCCGACGGCTGCCTCGTCAGCCTCGGCCTCAAGGGGATCGTGGTCG
>DATKCQ010000048.1:0-8870 GCA_035513135.1 Thermohalobaculum sp. | reverse complement strand
GACCAAGGTCGACTGCCGCCCTTGCCATCGCACGAAAGAGGAACCCCACCGACTCATCCACCTAGATGTGGCGTCACATCTTAGGACATATGCAACCTGTAGTGCAATCGGGAGAAGCGCGCTGGCTCATATGTATTGGCTTTTGCAGGATCGACGCCGTAGCACCGACGCAACGTCGACCGATTGCACCCCCGGCTGAATTCCAAACCGGGCGCGAGCCGGTTTGCGCGGAGCAACTTTCGCCGTTCAACCGCCCGCATTAATCATCTCCGAACGTCCGAATTGCGGCTTGGGCTGCCATCGCGCGAGGGTCGCCGGTGGCCGCGCATCGCGAAGTTGCCCGCCGATGCTCAACCTGCCAGATCGTTCGAATTTTTCGCCGCCCCTTGGCAGAGTTTTACACTCTTATCGTTACTGAATTTCAGGGGCGCGGCGTTAAGGGCTCGGGTCGCGCGATCGTTGAAGCGCCCCGGTTTGCCGTTCCGCCGGGTAGCGCACCCGGATTCCCGCGAGGCGCGAGGAGAGCCGAGCGCACCACCGATCACTCGGTATTGCGCTCACACGGTGCGGCCGCCGTCGATGGGCAGCTCGACGCCGGTGAGGAACTCGGCCTCGTCCGAGGCGAGGAACACCGCGACGGCGGCGATGTCGGCCGGCCGGCTCATGCGGCCGAGCGGGATGGTGGCGACGAACTTCGCCCGGTTCTCGGGCGTGTCGGGCACGCCCATGAAGTCCGCGAGCATCCCGGTCTCGCCCATCACCGGGCACAGCGCGTTGACGCGGATGCGGTCGGGGGCGAGCTCCACCGCCAGCGACTTGGACATCAGGTTCACCGCGCCCTTCGAGGCGTTGTACCAGGTCAGCCCCGGCCGCGGCCGGATGCCCGCGGTCGAGCCGACGTTGAGGATCACGCCGCCGCCCTGCGCGCGCATCAGCGGCACCACCGCCTGGATCATGTGGTAGATCGACTTCACGTTGACGTCGAAGACCCGGTCGAAGGTGCGCTCGTCGACGTCCAGCAGCGGCTGGTTGCGGTGGGTGACCCCGGCGTTGTTGACCACCACGTCGAGGCGGCCGAAGCGCTGCGTGGTCTCGCGCACCGCGCGGTCGATGTCGGCCCTCGAGCTGACGTCGCAGGTGATCGCGAGCGCCGCCTCGCCGATCTCGCCGGCGACCCGCTGGGCGGCGTCGCCGCGGATGTCGACCACGGCCACCCGGGCGCCCTCGCTTGCATAGCTCCTGGCGATTCCCTCGCCGAAGCCGCTGCCGGCACCCGTAACCAGCGCCACCTTGTCCTTGAGCCTCATGTGCTTGGCCTCCCTTGGGCTGCGCCGCTCGGGAATAACAGTTGGAGCGGCTGTTCGGGGGCCGCTTCCAAGCGTCCCGGCGACGGCCTGTCTCGCGGCGTCGGGGCTGCCGTCCTAGCGATTGAGGCTTCGTTACTCATCTTTCGCCCGGCTGGCAATACTCGACGCCTGAAGCCGTACCGGCGCGGCCGGAGCGGTCCCTGCCTGGCTCTAGACGAATCGTGACTCATTGTTCATGCATTCGCCCGGTGCCTCGCCGTCGAACCAGAGGCTGCCAGAGAGACACATCGCATGGATCAGAGCAAATCCCCCCAGGCCGACGCACGGTTGTTCGAGCCGCTGGCATTGCGCGGGCTCGTGCTCAAGAACCGCGTGATGACCTCGCCGATGGCCATGTACAGCGCACCCGAGGGCTTCGCGAACGACTTCCACCTGGTGCATCTGGGGCGCTTCGCGCTTGGCGGCGCTGCGCTGGTGTTCATCGAGGCGACCGCGGTGTCGCCCGAGGCGCGAATCACCCACGGCTGCGTCGGCCTGTGGCGCGACGCGCAGAAGGCGCCGCTGCAGCGGATCGTCGCGTTCCTGCACCGGCAGGGCGCAGCGGCGGGCATGCAGCTCGGCCACTCGGGGCGCAAGGGGTCGGCGCGGCGGCCATGGCACGGGGGCGCCCCCCTCGATGAGAGCGACGCCGCCGAGCGCGGCGAGACGGAGTGGCCGCTGGTCTCGTCGTCGGCCTCGCCGTTCGCCGAGGGCTGGCCGGTGCCGGCCGAACTCGACGAGGCCGAGCTGGACGAGCTGGTCGCCGACTACGCCCGGGCCGCGGCGCGCGCGCGCGAGTGCGGCTTCGACGTGATCGAGCTGCACTGCGCGCACGGCTACCTGCTGCACTCGTTCCTCTCGCCGCTGGGCAACGAGCGCGGTGACGCCTATGGCGGCACGCTGGAGAACCGCATGCGGCTGCCGCTCAGGGTCGCCGAGGCGGTGCGCGCCGAGTGGCCCGACAACCGGCCGATGTTCGCGCGCATCTCCTCGGTCGACGGGGTGGGCGTGGGCTGGAGCCTCGAGGACTCCATCGCCTTCGCCAGGGCGCTGAAGGCGCGCGGGATCGACGCGATCGACTGCTCGTCGGGCGGCATGATGCTGCCGCGGGAGAACGTCCTGGTGGCGCGCTCGCCGGGCTTCCACGTGCCCTTCGCCGCCGAGATCCGCCGGAAAGCCGAGATTCCCACCATCGCGGTCGGCCTGATCCGCGAGCCGACGCATGCCGAGGAGATCCTCGCCGACGGCAGCGCCGACCTGATCGCACTGGCGCGCGAGATGCTGTTCGAGCCGAACTGGGCGGCGCGCGCCGCGCTGGAGCTGACGGGTGACGCGGGTTGGGCGCTGTGGCCCGACCAGTTCCGCTACTGGCTGGAGCGCCGTGCCCGGGCGCTCGCCAAGGCGCAGGCCCGCTGAGCGCGGGCTCAGCCGCCGAGCAGCACGTGCTCGCGGGTGATGATGGTCGGCAGGTGCCCGTCCGGCAGGAACGCCGGCTCGTCGGCGCGGGTTTCGGCGTATTCCGGGGTCTGCGCCCCCGCCTTCATGTCGGCGGTGGAGTGGAACCAGGTCACGGCAAGGCCGTCATAGGCGGGGCGCCGGCCATCCTCGTAGGCCTCAAGCACGGTGTGGTGCTGCTCGTAGCGGCAGATCGGGGGGATGCGCGCGGCGAGCGGGCCGTGCACCTGGCGCCAGTAGTCGCGGAACGCGCCGAGCTGCATGCCGGGCCGGCGGGTGACGAACTCGATGTTCTTGACGCCGCCCGGCGGTATCGCGCCGTCCTTGATGAGATGGACCTCGACCGGCAGCTCGACCGTGCGCGCCGTGTCGAGGAGCCCGGCCTCCTCGGCCCGGGCGCGGGCGGCCTCGGGCGAGCGGCGGAACGCCTCGAGATCGGCCGGCGAAGCGAAAGTCAGGTGCTCGACGGCGTCGAAGATCAACTCGCCCTTGCGGTAGCCCTGGACCAGGGCGTGCGCCTGCACGTAGCCGATCAGGCCGGGCGCGGCGGCGACCAGCGGGCCGTGGCCGGTGAACCAGCGCTCCTGGAACGCCTCGACGGCGAGGCCGGGCTTGCGCTTGAGCAGGCGGGCGAGCTTGATCATGGGCGTTTGTTCGCGTTCCAATGCATGTGCGGGCGGAGGGCCACAAGAGCAGAGCCGGCGGCGGATGGCAACCGACCGGCGCCGCCGGGGCAAGTCGGGAGGACGCCATGAAGCGCGTGCCGATGACCAGCTACGAGGCGGCCCGCGCGGCGTTCGCCTGGGAGATCCCCGAGAGCTTCAACTTCGGCGGCGACGTGGTCGATGCCTGGGCGCGCGCGCGGCCCGACCAGCTGGCGCTGGTCTGGAGCGACGAGGCGGGGCGCGAGCGGCGCTTCACCCATGCCGGGATGCGCGCCGCCAGCAACCGCATGGCCAACGCACTCGTCGCTGCCGGGATCGGCAAGGGCGACCGGGTGGTGGTCATGCTGCCGCGCATCCCCGAATGGCCGATCGCCATGGTCGGCTGCCTCAAGGTCGGCGCGGTGCCGATCCCCTGCATCGACATGCTGACGGCGCGCGACATCGCCTACAGGCTGGAGAACGCCGGGGCGCGCGGCGCCATCACCACCGCCGCGAACGTGGACAAGTTCGCGGCCGGGGGGCAACTGGTAGCGCGCTTCGCGCTCGGCGGGGGCGCGGGCTGGCAGGAGCTCGATGCCGCGCTGGCGGCGGCGCCCGAGGACTTCGCGCCGGTGCGCGTCGGCGCCGAGGAGCCGGCGATCATGTACTACACCTCGGGCTCGACCGGGCACCCCAAGGGCGTGCTGCACGCCAGCCGGGCGCTGTTCGCCTGGCGGGTGTCGGCCTGGTACTGGCTCGACCTCGACGCCGACGACACGGTCTGGTGCACGGCGGACACCGGCTGGAGCAAGGCGGGCACCTCGATCCTGTTCGGGCCGTGGAGCTGCGGCGCGCGCGTGCTGTTGCACGACGGCCGGTTCGACGCGCGGCGGCGCTTCGAGCTGCTGGCGCGCCACCGCGTCACGGTGTTCTGCGCGGCCGCCACCGAGCTGCGCCGGCTGGTGCGCGAGGACCCGGGCGGCTTCGACCTGGGCGCGCTGCGCCTGACCGTGTCGGCGGGCGAGAGCGTCAACCCCGGGATCGTGCGGCGCTGGACGGCGCTGACCGGCGGCCCGCTGCTCGACGGCTACGGCCAGACCGAGACGCTGATGACGGTGCTGAACTACCGGGCGATGCCGGTGAAGCCCGGCTCGATGGGCCGGGCGCTGCCGGGCACCGAGGTGGCGGTGGTGGGGCCGGATGGCGCGCGGGCGCCGGCGGGGCAGACCGGGCGGCTGGTGGTGCGGCTGCCCAACCCGCAGGTGATGCTGGGCTACTGGCGCGAGCCCGAGCGCACCGAGGCCGCGCGAATCGGCCTCGAGGGCGGCGCCTGGTTCGTCACCGGCGACCTCGCCTCGATGGACGAGGAGGGCTACGTGTTCTACCAGGGCCGGGCGGACGACGTGATCAACTCGGCGGGCTACCGCATCGGCCCGATGGAGGTCGAGAACGTGCTGATGGAGCACCCGGCGGTCGCCGAATGCGCCGTGGTCGGCAGCCCCGACGCGGAGCGCGGCGAGGTCGTCAAGGCGTTCGTCGTGCTGGCGCCGGGGCACGCGCCGGACGATGCCCTGGTGAAGGACTTGCAGGATCACGCGAAGCGCCAGACCGGGCCCTACAAGTATCCGCGCCGGGTCGCGTTCGTCGACGATCTGCCGAAGACGGCATCGGGCAAGATCCGGCGCAACCTGTTGCGAGAAAAGGAGTTCTCCGGGAAGTCGACGGACCGGAGCGGATAAGCCCCGGCCAGCGCGCGGCTCGCGGGGCAAGCCCGAAGGGGATGCGACGACGGACGCTGCGCGGTCCGGTGCGAGTCCGGGTGCAGTGCACAAGATGATTTATGACTCACCATTCAGTTTTTCTTGACCGCGCGCCCGGCCGCCGCTTAGGCTCGGCGGGGTCCGGGCTGCAGGAGCTGCCTGCGGCACGGGACCGCGCAAACTCACGACAACATACCGGCGAGCGCGGCCGGAGCTGGGAGGAATAGCGATGCAAAAGGCGAAGGGCGGCATTCATCGCCGTGACGTGCTGAAGGGCGCCGTGGCCGGCGCCGCCGTGACTGCGGTCATGGGGGCCCCCTATGTCGCGCGGGCGCAGGCGAACACCATCCGGATCGGCATGCCGACGATCCTGTCGGGCCGGGTCGCCATCCTCGGGGAGACCAGCCGCGACGCGGTGCGTCTCGCCATCTCGCGGATCAACGACGCAGGCGGCATCGACGGCCGCCAGCTCGAGCTGATCGCCCGTGATTCGCGCGGCCAGCCGGACGAGGCGGCGCGCGTCACCCGCGACCTGATCAACAGTGACGGCTGCGAGATCATCGTCGACGCCGAGGCCTCCTCGGGCGCCTTCGCGGTGCACGAGGTGATCCGCGAGCTGCCGGTGCTGTGCATCCACACCAACTCGGAGACCTCGGCGCTGACCGCGGATCCCGAGCTGCACGTGCCGACCGCCTTCCGCAGCGCGCGCCAGGGCATCCACGACGCGGTGGCAGGCGGCAAGTACGCCGGCAACCTCGCCCGCGAGAAGGGCCTGGTGCGCTGGATGAGCTGCTCGCCGGACTATGCCTACGGGCGCGACAACACGGCCGAGTTCCTCGAGTACCTCGCGATCTTCGAGCCCTCGGTCGAGGTCGTCGACCAGGCCTGGCCGAAGCTGTTCGAGCCCGACTACACCGCCTACGTCACGCGCATCCTGCAGACGGCGCCGGATGCCATGTACTCGGCGCTGTGGGGCGGCGATCTCGTGTCGTTCATCGAGCAGGGCAACCTCTACGGCCTGTTCGGCGGCGACATGACCTTCTTCTCGGTCAACCTCGCCGACCCGCCGATCGTCAAGGCGATCAGCCAGGTGCCCGACGACCTGCGCTCGGTCTACCGCTACGATCCAGACTACCCCGACACCGAGGCCAACCGCGCCTTCTACGACGACTTCGTGGCGATGTCCGGCGGCGAGCCGACCAACTGGTCGTGGGAGAACTTCACCGCGATGCAGTTCATCGGCGAGGGCCTGCGGCGCACCGGCGGCAAGACCGACGGCGAGGCGCTGGCGGCCGAGATCAGGGACATGGAGATCGACTCGCCGTTCTCCGATATCGGCAAGATCACCATGCGCGGCTCGGACCACACGATCATCCACTACCCGGTGGCCTGGGGACGCTCGCAGTCCGACCCGCGCGGCTTCACCGACTGGGTGCCGGGCGACTGGGGCGAGATCCTCGAGCGCGAGGCCGAGTGGAAAGTGCGCAAGGGCTACGCGTGAGCCTTGCGCCTGACCGTGGCCGGCGGCGCGGCGACGATCCCGGCCGCGCCGCCGGCCGGCGACCTGTCGATGCCGGGAGCCCGTTCCTCTCAGGGCCCCTCCACATTTAGGACCAGGAGAGCCCCGTGGATCTTGCAGCCCTAGCCGGCTGTCTGTCATCGCCAGCCTGTGCCATCACCCAGCTCTCGACCGGGCTCATCATCGGCATGCTGCTGTTCCTCGTCGCGTCGGGGCTGTCGCTCATCTTCGGCGTGCTCGGGGTCATCAACTTCGCGCACGGCGCCTTCTACATGCTGGGCGCCTACTTCGCCTATACCGGCTATCTCGCGAGCGGGAACTTCCTCGTGGCGATGCTGTGCGGGGCGCTGGGCATGGCGGTGTTCGGCGCGCTGTTCGAGCGGCTGTTCATCAGCAAGATCTACGGCCGCGACATCCTGATGCAGCTTCTGCTGTGCTACGCCTTCGTGCTGATCCTCGATGACATGGTGAAGATCATCTGGGGCGCCGGCTACAAGAACATGGGCATGCCGCAGGCCTTCACCATGCCGCCGGTGTTCGTGTTCGGCGGGCCGATCCCCGTCTATTACATGTTCCTGATCGGAGTGGCGATCACGGTCGGCGGCGCGCTGTGGTTCGTGATCGCCCGGACCCGCTTCGGCAAGACCGTGCGGGCCGCCGCGATCAATCCGCAGATGGTCTCGGCGCTCGGCATCAACACGCCGCTGCTGTTCGCCACGGTGTTCGGCATCGGCAGCCTGCTGGCCGGGCTGGCCGGGGCGCTGGCGGCGCCGGTGCGCACGCTGACGCCGGGCATGGGCCTGTCGATCCTGATCGAGAGCTTCATCGTCACGGTGATCGGCGGCATGGGCTCGATCGTCGGCGCCTTCGTCGCCGCGCTGATCATCGGGCTGACCCGTACGCTGGGCTCCATCGGCTTCCCGCTGTTCGTCGATGGCGTGATGTTCGTGATGATGGCGCTGGTGCTGATCCTCAAGCCCTCCGGCCTCTTCGGCAAGGAGGTCTAGCGATGCGGCTGAGCCTGCTCCTGCGCGATCTCGCGGTGGCCGCGGCGGCGCTGGTGGTCCTCATGGTGCTGCCGACGATCTTCCCCGGCCCGGCGCTGCGCGACTTCATCATCTACGTCACCGCCTTCGGCCTGCTGGCCATGTCGCTCAACCTGCTGACCGGCTACACGGGGCTGGTCTCGTTCGGGCACGCCGCCTATTTCGGCGCCGGGGCCTACGCCTTCGGCCTGCTGATGCAGTCGGGGGCGGTGTCGATCCCGGCCGCCTTCGTCCTCTCGGTGGGCTTCGCGGCGTTCATGGCGCTGATCATCGGTGCGATCTGCGTGCGCCTGAAGGAGATCTACTTCGCCTTCCTGACGCTGGCGTTCCAGATGATGTTCCACAGCGTCATCCTGACCTGGGTGTCGCTGACCGGCGGCGACCAGGGGCTGATGGGCGGCATCCCGCGCCCCGCCTTCTGGGGCATCGACCTGCGCAGCGGCGACACCTTCTACATCTTCTGCGTCCTGGTGTTCCTGGTCTGCCTGGTGATCCTGCGCCAGATCACCGAGTCGCCGTTCGGCTACACGCTGCGCATGATCCGCGACAACCCGCAGCGCGCGGTGTTCCTCGGCGTCAACGTCTACCGCGCGAAGCTGACCGCCTTCGTGCTGGCCGGCTCGATCTCCAGCGTCGGCGGCATCCTGATGGCGCTGTTCGCCTCGGGCGCCTACCCCGAGTTCGCCTACTGGACCAAGTCGGGCGAGGCGATCTTCATGATCATGCTCGGCGGCACCCAGGTCTTTTTGGGTCCGCTGCTCGGCGCCGTGGTGCTGCAGGGGCTCAACCACTTCGTGACGATCTACACCGAGCATCACGGCCTGGTGCTGGGCATCATCATCCTTGTCGCGGTGCTCGGCCTGCGCCGCGGCATCGCCGACTTCGCCTACGACTACTTCGCCGGCCGGCGCGCAGCGAGCCTGGCCCGGGCCGAGCCGCCGCCCGCGGCGGCGCGCGAGGTCCCGGCGAGCCGGGCGGCCACGGCGCCAGAGGGAGGCCAGACATGACGGGCGCATTCGAGGGACGCGTCGCCGTGGTCACCGGCGGCGCCAGCGGCATCGGCGAGGCCGCGGCGCAGGCCGAGCACCGCGACAAGGATG
>DATKCQ010000047.1:0-9390 GCA_035513135.1 Thermohalobaculum sp. | reverse complement strand
GCCCAAGGGCTTGTCGATGGCGACGAACCACTGCGGCGTGTTGCGGAATATCACCGGCGCCTTCGAGCGCCAGGAGTGCGGGTAGGAGTGGGTGAGCTTGCCCCGCGCGACCAGCGCGCCGACCTCGATGAGCTTCGCGATCACCCGCGCGTTGGCGTCGCCCTCGCCGCCCTTCTGATCGAAGGTGAGGGCACCGCCGAAGACGGGGAGGTCCGCGCGAAAACTCCCGTCCTCCAGCACGTTGTGGGTCATCGGCAGGTTGTGCTTGACGCCGATGTTGTAGTCGTCGGCGCCGTGCGAGGGCGCGGTGTGCACGAAGCCGGTGCCCGCCTCCTCGGTGACATGCTCGCCGGGCAGGAGCGGCACGTCGAAGTCCCAGCGGTTCTCCTCGGGCTCAGTCTCCGGGACCAGCCCGCGGAAGGGGTGGGCGCAGCCATTTGGAAAGAGGTCGAGGCCCTCGGAATCCAAGTCGAACAGCCTCTTAAACTCCGAAACCCGTGCAGCCGAAAAGACTGCCTCAGCCAGTGAAGTTGCTATGACTAGTTTTTCGCCAGCCCTCGCCCAATTGTCGTCAGGTGCTTCGACAACCTCATACAAAGCGTAGGATATCTCGGGGTTGAAGCAGATGGCCCGGTTCTGCGGGATGGTCCAGGGGGTCGTGGTCCAAATCACCACGCTGGACCTCATCAATGCATCGGCTTCCTGCTTGAAGCGACCCGGATCGTAGCCAACGCCGGTAACCGGAAACTTGACCCAGACCTGCGGGCTGACGTGGTCATGGTACTCGATCTCGGCCTCGGCCAGCGCGGTCTTCTCGACCGGCGACCACATCACCGGCTTCGAGCCGCGGTAGAGCGACCCGTTCATGACGAATTTCATGAACTCGTCGGCGATCACCGCCTCGGCGTCGTAGCTCATCGTGAGGTAGGGGTCGTCCCACTTGCCGATCACGCCCAGCCGCTTGAACTCGGCGCGCTGCACGTCGATCCAGTGCTCGGCGAAGCGGCGGCACTCGGCGCGCAGCTCGTTCTTGTGGATCGCGTCCTTGTCGAGCCCCTTGGCGCGGTACTGCTCCTCGATCTTCCACTCGATCGGCAGGCCGTGGCAGTCCCAGCCCGGCACGTAGCGGCTGTCGAAGCCGAGCATCTGGTGCGCGCGCACCACGAAGTCCTTGAGGATCTTGTTGAGCGCCGTGCCGATGTGCAGGTGGCCGTTGGCGTAGGGCGGCCCGTCATGCAGCACGAAGGGCGGGCGGCCGGGCTTTTGGCGCAGCCGCGCGTAGATGCCGAGCTCCTCCCAGCGCGCCAGCCAGTCGGGCTCGCGCTCGGGCAGGCTGCCGCGCATGGGGAAATCGGTGCGCGGCAGGAACAGCGTGTCCTTGTAGTTCGGCGCCTCGCCCGGGGGGGCGGTTTCGGGTGCGGTTTCGGGGGCGGCCTTTTGCGCGGTTTTCGCGGAGGTGTCGGCGGTCATCGCTCGGCTCTCGGTCCTCGGGCTGATCTCGGTCTGCTCCGGGGCGCAACCGCGCCCGTCTCACCCGGCGCCGGCCGTGGGGTGAACCATCGGGCGGGCCGGGCGGCTAATTCGTATGTCCATGCCGGGCGGGCGCGTCATGGCCGCGCTTATAGCCGCCACGTCCTGCCCCGTCCAGCGACGCGCCGCCACGGCGGGGCAGGCGTTATTGTTGCGCTTCACGCAACAATCATTTCGCCAATCGCCGTATGGTTCGCGCAGCGGCAATGGTCTATCTCCCTCCCGACCACCAACCAATTACCCCGCAGACGACAAGGGAGACCGACCCCATGACCACGTTTACCCACCAAACCCCGCACGACACCCCGCCTGACACCCCGCCCGCGCTGGTCGTCCCGGCGCTCGGCCCGGTCTACGCCTCGCTCGCGGGCCTCTCCGAGGCGCTCGTGCGCGTGGCCGCCGGCGCCTTCCTGATCCCGCACGGCGCGCAGAAGCTGTTCGGCTGGTTCGGCGGCTACGGGCTCGAGGCCACGGGCGCGTTCTTCGCCACCCAGCTCGGCTTCGCCAACGGCTACCTGGCGGCGCTCGGCGCCGGCTCGCTCGAGGTTTTCGGCGGGCTCATGCTGGCGCTCGGCCTGTTCACCCGCCCCGTGGCCGCGCTGATCGCCGTGTTCCTGCTCATGGCCGCCAGCGTGCATCTGGGCGCCGGCTTCTTCTGGACCGAGGGCGGCTGGGAGTACCCGGTGCTCTGGGCGCTCGTGGCGGCGCACTTCGCCATCCGCGGCGGCGGGCGCTACGCGCTCGACCGCGCCATCGGCCGCGAGGTCTGAGCCGCGCCCCGAAACGAGGAGCGGCCCGGCAACCGCCGGGCCGCTTTCGCATGGTCCCGAAGGCGCGGGGTCACTCCTTCTCGGAGCCCTCCTCCTCGTCCGCCTCGCCTTCCTCGGCCTCGCCCTCCTCGGCCTCGGTCGCCTCGCGCTCGGCCGCCTCGGCGGCTTCCTCCTCCTCCTCGGAGATCAGCGCCGACGGCGCGGAGATGTTGGCGATCACGAAGTCGCGGTCGGTGATGGTGGGCGCGATGCCGGACGGCAGCTCGATGTTCGAGATCTTCACCACGTCGCCGATCTCGAGCCCGGTGAGGTCCACGGTGATGTGGTCGGGGATGTCGCTGGCCGGCACCCTGAGCTCGACCTCGCCGCGCACCACGGTCAGCACGCCGCCCTGCCTGAGGCCGGGGCACTCGGAGCGGTTGATGAACTCGACGGGAATGAAGACCGCGATGCGCGCCGTCTCCGACAGCCTGAGGAAGTCGGCGTGGATCGGCAGGTCCTTGACCACGTCGCGCTGCACTGCGCGGCAGATCACCCGGTTGTCCTCGCCGTCGACCTTGAGGTTAATCAGGGTGGAGAGGAACCGGCCCGCCTTCAGCGCCCGGATCAGGTCGTTGTACTTGATGGAGATCGCCACCGGGTCCTTGTTGTCGCCGTAGACGACCCCCGGCACGTATCCCTCACGCCGCGCGGCGCGGGCAGCCCCTTTGCCCGTGCCCGGGCGCGACGTGGCTTCGATCACTGGCGCCTGGGCCGAGTGCGACTGGGCCATGACTCGCGCTCCTTGGGTTTCATGTTGCACGCCGCGGCGATCCTCCAGGGGTGTAAGCGCCGCGGGATTGGCCCCTATACGCCATCCGCGGGCAAATGCAAGGGGGCCGAGCGGAGGCCGGGCGGGGCGATGATCGGGGCTGGCATTCGCCGCGGCGCTTGGGCAAATTCTGCCCCGGACCGGCCAGGGGGGACCACATGCAGACCGTCTACACCGAGCGCCACCGCCTGCGCGACGCGCAAACCGAGCTGTCCGAGGGCCGGCTGGTGCCGCCCTTCGAGTGCCCGGCGCGCGCCGAGATGATCCTCGCCCGCCTGAGGGAAAGGGGGATCGGCGAGGTGATCGCCCCCGTGCCGCACGGGCTCGACCCGGTGCGGCGGGTGCACGAAGCGGATTTCCTCGGCTTTCTCGAGACCTGCATGCGCGACTGGCGCGCGGCCGGCTTCGAGGGCGAGGCGATCCCCAATGTCTGGCCCTCGCGCGCCATGCCGCGCAACGTCGTGCCGCGCTACATCGACGGGCGCATCGGCTATTACTGCCTCGCCGGCGAGACCTCGATCACCGAGGGCACCTGGGAGGCGGCGCAGGCCGCGGCGGACGTGGCGCTGACCGGCCAGCGGCTGATCGCCCAAGGAGCGCGGGCCGCCTTCGCGCTGACCCGCCCGCCCGGCCACCACGCCGCCACCGACATGTATGGCGGCTACTGCTTTCTCAACAATGCAGCGATCGCGGCGCAGGCGTTCCTCGACCAGGGCGCGGGCCGCGTCGCCATCCTCGATGTGGATTTCCACCACGGCAACGGTACGCAGCAGATCTTCTACGACCGCGCGGACGTGCTGTTCCTGTCGCTGCACGGCGACCCTACGGACGCCTTCCCCTACTATCTCGGCGGCGCCGACGAGACCGGCGCGGGGGCGGGCGAGGGCTTCAACGTCAACTACCCGCTGCCGCGCGATACCGGCTTCGCGGCCTGGGCCGAGGCGCTCGGCGACGCCTGCCGGCGCGTCGCCGCCTACGCCCCCGACGCGCTGGTCGTCTCGCTCGGGGTGGACACCTACAAGGACGACCCGATCTCGTTCTTCCGCCTGGAGTCCGGGGATTTCCGCACCTACGGGGCGCGGCTGGCGCAGCTCGGCCTGCCCACGCTCTTCGTCATGGAGGGCGGCTATGCCGTGGCCGAGATCGGCGTGAACACCGTCAACGTGCTGGAGGGCTTCGAGGATGGCTGACCTGTGCGCCCTGCCCGCCGCCGAGCAGGCCCGCCTGGTGCGTGCCCGCGAGGCCTCGCCGGTCGACCTCGTCGAGGCCGCGCTCGGGCGCATCGCGCTGGTGCAGCCCGCGCTCAACGCCTTCGCCTTCGTCTATCCCGAGGAGGCCCGCGCCGCCGCGCGCGAGGCCGAGGCCGCGGTGATGCGCGGCGACGATCTCGGCCCGCTGCACGGCCTGCCCGTCGCCTTCAAGGACTTCACGCCGACCATGGGCCAGCGCACCACGCGCGGCTCGCGCTGCTTCGAGCACTGGGTGGCCGAGGCCGACCCGGTGATCGTGCGCCGCTTCAAGGCGGCGGGCGCGATCATCGTCGGCAAGACCACGACGCCCGAGTTCGCCCATTCCGGCTTCACCATGAGCCCGCTGTGGGGCGTGACGCGCAATCCCTGGGACCCCGAGCGCAATTCGGGCGGCTCGTCGGGCGGCGCGGGCGTCGCCGCCACCACGGGCTGCGTGGCGCTGGCCGAGGGCACCGACATGGGCGGCTCGGTGCGCATCCCCGCGGCGCTCTCGGGCTGCGTCGGGCTGAAGCCGAGCCTCGGGCGCATCCCCATGGACATCCTGCCCTTCGTCTTCGATTCGCTCAGCCATTTCGGCCCGCTGGCGCGCACGGTCGGGGACGCCGCCCTGTTCCTGCGCGTCGCCGAGGGCCCCGACGACGCCGACATCCAGAGCCAGCCGGTGCCCGCGCCGCTGCCCGAGCGGCTCGACGCGGACCTGCGCGGCGTGTCCGTCGCACTCTCCCCCGATCTCGGCCTCTTCGCCGTCGAGGGGGAGGTCGAGGCCAACCTGCGCGCCACGGCCGAGGCGTTGCGCGACGCAGGCGCCAGCGTCGAGGAGGTGGATCTCATGGTCCCCCACGAGGTGCTGCGCGCCTGGAACGACTGGTGGGGCGTCTACCTCGCCGCCTGCTTCGGCCACCTGATCGACGCGCACCGCGCGGCGATGGACCCGCACGTGGTCAGGCTGATGGAAGCGGGGCTGAAGCTCGGCGCCGTGCCGTTCAAGCGCATCGAGACGGTGCGCACCGGGCTGTGGCACCGCCTCGCCGCCGTCCTCGCCCGCCACGACGCGCTCATCTGCCCGACCATGTGCCGGGGCGCGCCGCTCAACTCCGAGCGCGACCGCAACTTCTGGCGGCGCAACGCAGCGGGCCGCGTCGAGGGCCTCGACATGACCGAGATCTTCAACATGGTCGGCCAGTGCCCGGCGCTGTCGGTGCCCTCGGGGATGACGGCGGATGGCCTGCCCACCGCGGCGCAGATCGTCGGGCGGCGCTTCGACGACCCGACGGTGCTGAGGATCGGCGCCGCCATCGAGGCCCGCCGCCCCTGGCGGCAATGGACCCCGGCGGATCTTCGCAGCCCCTGACGGCCCGGTCCACCCAGGTTTCACGCGTGAAACGATGGTCAACGCATTGATTTCACGACGATTCGCCCGTGAAGGGTTGCCGGGCGAGCGCGCCCCTACCGCAGCGGCAGCGCCGTCTCGGCCAGCTTTGCCCAGTAGGAGACGCCGACGGGGATGATCTCGTCGTTGAAGTCGTATTCCGGGTGGTGGACGTAGGGCGTGTCGCCGTTGCCGATGAAGATGAAGGCGCCGGGCCGCGCCTCGAGCATGTAGGAGAAGTCCTCGGCGCCGAGCACCGGGGCGACCTCGCGCTCCACCCGGCCCGCGCCGGCCACCGCCTCGGCCACTTCGGCGGCGAAGGCGGTCTCGTCGGCGTGGTTGACGGTGACCGGGTAGCCCGGCTCGAAGCCGAGCGTCGCCCGCGCCCCGTAGGCCGCCGCGACGTGCTCGACCATCGCGTGCAGGCGCCGCCCGACCAGCTCGCGCACGCCCTGGTCCAGCGCCCGGATCGTGCCCTTCATGTGCACGGTCTGCGGGATCACGTTGAAGCTGTCGCCCCCGGTTTTCAGCGTGGTCACCGAGAGCACGGATCGACGTTGCGCGCCACCACCGATTGCAGCGCCTGCAACAGGCTGGCCGCCACCAGCGTCGCGTCGATGGTCAGATGCGGCTTGGCAGCGTGGCCGCCCTTGCCCTCGATGTCGATGGTGAACTCGTCGGTCGAGGCCAGCATCGGGCCGGGCCGGATGGCGAAGGCGCCCACCGGGAGCCCGGGATAGTTGTGCATGCCGAACACCCGGTCGATGCCGAAGCGCTCCATCAGGCCGTCCTGCACCATGGCGTTGCCGCCGCCGCCCGCCTCCTCGGCGGGCTGGAAGATCACCGCCACCGTGCCGTCGAAGTTGCGCGTCTCGGCGAGATACCTGGCGGCGCCCAGCAGCATCGCGGTGTGCCCGTCATGGCCGCAGGCGTGCATCTTGCCCGGCACCTGCGAGGCCCAGGGCGCGCCGGTCGCCTCCTCGATGGGCAGCGCGTCCATGTCGGCGCGGAGCCCGATCACGCGCCGCGATTCACCGCGCCCGCGGATGATGCCGACGACGCCGGTGCGCCCGACCCCCTCGGCCACCTCGTCGACCCCGAACGCGCGCAGCTTGTCCGCCACGAAGGCGGCGGTCTCGTGCACGTCGAAACCCAGCTCGGGCCGCTGGTGCAGCTCGCGCCGCCAGCCGGTGATCTCGTCGTGCAGGTCGGCGACCCGGTTGATGATGGGCATTTGCGTCGCTCCTCCTTGGTGGTCAGCCTCCGCCCGGCTTCAGGTGCCGGGCGTAGACCTCGATGGCCTCTTCCAGCGTGCGCGACTCGTCCCATGACTCGCGCGTCTCCGCGGCGAAGGGCGTGCGGGCGATGAGCGCGAAGACCTCCGCCGCGCCTTCGTGGAAGCCCGGCGTGACCCCGGCCGCGGCCAGCGTCGCCGCGATCTCCTCCATCTCGCCGACCCAGCGCGCCGCGTCGGCCGGCAGGCGCGGCACGCGCGCCCGCATGGCCTCGAGCGCCGCACCCTGGCTGTTGGCGTATTCGCTCACGGTCTCCTCGAAGATGCCCATCCGCCAGGCGGCGACCAGCAGCGCCGTGTGCAGCGTCGCGGTGCCCTTGGTCAGCCCGGCATAGACCATCTTCAGCGCCGAGGCGCGGCCCGGCTCCGGCCCCATCGCGATCACCTCGATGCCCTTGCCGTCGAGCCGCTCCATCGGCCCGGTGTCCGCGCCCGAGACGTGGAAGCGCGCGGCCGGGCCCTTGCCCGGCGCCAGCCCGATGATGCCGCAGTCGATGAACGGCGCGCCGGCCCCGGCGATCACCTCGCCGACCTTTGCCGCCGTCATCGGCGAGACCGCGTTGCAGTCGACGTAGGTGGGCCGCGCCCCGGTCGCCCGCATGGCGCCGGCCACGGCCTCGGCCTGCGCCAGCGCCGCCGCCGGGGGCAGGATCGAGAGGATCAGCTCGGCCTCGCGCACCAGCGCCTCGAGGCCGCCGACATCGCGCAGCCCCGCCGCCTCGGCGAGGGCGCGCGTGCGCCCGGAGCGCCCGGCGAGGCAGGTGATCACCTCGTGGCCGTGCCCGGCCAGCGCCCGGCCGACGCCGTGGCCCATGTCGCCGGGCATCAGGATGGCGATGCGCTCCCCGGTCATGACGCCTCCTCGCCGCCGGTCCTCAATAGCCCATGGCGCAGCCGTCCTTGCGCGGGTCGGAGCCCGCGGTCAGCACGCCCTGGTCCCGGTCGATCCAGATCGCCTGGCTGCCGCCGAGCGGCTTGGGCGCGTGGCGGATGCGGTGCCCGCGCGCGGTGAGCCCGTCCCGGATCGCCTCGGGCACGGTGAATTCCATGTCCACATGACCGATGAACGGGTCGGGGAAGAAGCGCGGCGCGTCCATCGCCTCCTGGATGTCGAGCCCGTAGTCGAACAGCCGGGTCAGGAACTGCATGTGGCCCTGGGCCTGGTACTGCCCGCCCATGACGCCGAAGGGCATCACCACGCGGCCGTCCTTCGAGACCATGCCCGGGATGATGGTGTGCATCGGCCGCTTGCCGCCCTCGATGCGGTTGGGGCTCTCGGGGTCGAGGCTGAAGCCGTTGCCGCGGCTGTGCAGGACGACGCCCGAGGGGCTCACCAGCCCGGTGCCGAAGTTCTCGAACAGCGTGTTGATGAACGAGCAGGCGTTGCCGTCGCGGTCCACCACCGAGATGTAGACGGTGGAGGGGTGGCGCGGCAGCTCGATCAGCCGCGCCGGCTCCTGCGCCCGGGTCGGGTCGATGGCGGCGCGCAGGCGCTCGGCATACTCCATCGAGAGCAGCGCCTCGGTCGGCACCTCGGCCAGCGCCGGGTCGGCCACCCAGGCGTCGCGCGCCGCATAGGCCATGCGGCCGGCCTCGATCTCGGTGTGCAGGCGCTCGAGCGTGATCGGGCCGCCCTCGCCGAGCGGCACGCCCTGCATGACGTTGAGCAGCAGCAGCGCGATCACCCCCTGCCCGTTGGGCGGGCATTCGTGCACCAGGTGGCCGCGGAACTCGCTGGCGATCGGCGTGACGTACTCGCCGCGGTAGCCGGCGAAGTCCTCGAGCGTGTGCAGCCCGCCGCGCTCGCGCAGATAGGCGACGATGTCGCGCGCCGTCTCGCCCTCGTAGAACTCGGCGCGGCCGCGCCTGGCGATGCGCTCGAGCGTCTCGGCCAGCTCCGGCTGGCGGTGGCGGCTGCCGACCGGGGGCGGCCGCCCGCCGGGCAGGAAGATGCGCGCGGCGTTGGCGTCGGCCTGCAGGTGCTCGACCTTGGCGGCGAAATCGGCGTGGACCCGCGAGCCGATCGGGTAGCCCTCCCGCGCGTAGCCGATGGCGGGGCGCAGCAGCTCGTCGAGCCCCTTGGTGCCGTGGTCGGCCAGCAGGCGCTCCCAGGCGTCGATGGCGCCGGGCACGGTGACGGCATGGGGGGAGTGCTCAACGATCGAGGTGATCCCGCGCTCGCGGTACCATGCGGCATTCGCCGCCGCCGGCGCCTTGCCCGAGCCGTTGTAGGCGACGAGGTCGGCCGAGCCGCCCTTCGAGAGGAGGCAGAAGCAGTCGCCGCCGATGCCCGTCGATTCGGGCTCGACCACGCACTGCACGGCGCAGGCGGCGACCGCCGCGTCGAGGGCGTTGCCCCCCGCCTT
>DATKCQ010000046.1:0-18316 GCA_035513135.1 Thermohalobaculum sp. | reverse complement strand
GGACTGCGTGGTGGGCGGTACTGGACTTGAACCAGTGACCCCAGCGATGTGAACACTGTGCTCTACCAACTGAGCTAACCGCCCGCCTGCCGTGGCCGGCGCCTCCTAATAAAGGCGCCCGCGCGCGAGCGTCAAGCGGTTTCGGCCGGGCGCGGGCAGAGCCGCTCGAGCAGCGGCGCGACCTCGTCGTAATGGTCGATCACCGCATCCGGAGCAAGCTCGTCGAGCGGCTCGGCGGCGAAGCCGAAGCGCATCAGCACGCAAGGCATCCCGGCGCCGCGCGCCGCCAGCAGGTCGGCGCGCGTGTCGCCCAGCATCACCGAGCGCCCGAGCGCCGCCCCGGCCCGGCGCACCGTCTCGCGCAGGTGCTCGGGGTCGGGCTTGATCACCGGCAGCGAGCCGGCGCCCAGCACCGCGGCGAAGCGCTCGCGCACGCCCAGCCGCTCGAGCAGCGCCAGCGCCAGCCCCACGGGCTTGTTGGTGCACACGCCCAGCCGCCAGCCATCCGCGGCCAGAAGCTCGAGGCAGGGGACGACACCGTCGTAGAGCCGGGTCTCCTCGGCCAGCCGCGCCTCGTAGCACCGCAGCAGGCCCGGGTAGAGCGCATCGGCCAGGGCCGCGACTTCCGGCTCGGGCAACGCCTCGGGCAGCAGCGACAGCGAGCGGCGGATCATCGAGCGGCCGCCGCGCCCGGCATAGACGCGGTCGCGCGCCGGCTCGAGCAGCGGCAGCCCGCGCGGCCCGAGCATCGCGTTCGCCGCGGCCATCAGGTCGGCCGCCGTGTCCGCCAGCGTGCCGTCGAGGTCGAAGATCGCGCCCCGCGCCTGTCCGTTCACCGCCTGCCGCACGGCTCCTCCTGCCGATTTGCCAACTTGGCGCCGCGGCGCATGCTTAGCAGCTTGCACGGTGCGGGCTGAAGCGGTTTCTGGCACGCAAAGCCCCTTTTGTGCGCGGGCCGCTGCCGATATAGAACGCGAATGAGCGAGGAGAAGACCGACCCGCCACCCCGAACCCCGGCCGCCGTGGTGATCCTCGCCGCAGGTCAGGGCACGCGGATGCGCTCGGACCGGCCGAAGGTGCTGCACCCGATCGGCGGGACGCCGATGCTGCACCATGCCATGCGCGCGGCGCTGAGCCTCGGACCGGAGCGGATTGCCGTGGTGGTCAGCGACGCGGCCGGGGCGGTGGCCGACGCCGCCCGGGCGCTGGCCCCCGAGGCGCGCATCTGCGAACAGGCCGAGCGGCTCGGCACCGGCCACGCGGTGCGCCAGGCGGAGGCGGCGCTCGAGGGCTTCGCGGGCGACCTCTTCGTGCTGTTCGCCGACACGCCGTTCCTCTCGGCCGGGACGCTGGGGCGCATGCGGGCGGCGCGGGCCGCCGGGGCGGACATCGTCAGCCTCGGTTTCGAGGCGGCCGAGCCCGGCGGCTATGGCCGCATGGTCACCGGCCCGGGCGACGCGCTCGAACGGATCGTCGAGGCGCGCGACGCCAGCGAGGCGGAGCGCGCCATCCGCACCTGCAATTCGGGCGTGCTCGCGGCGGATGCCGCGACGCTGACGCGCCTGCTCGCGCGCGTCTCCAACCGCAACGCCAAGGGCGAGTATTACCTGACCGACGTGGTCGCGCTGGCCCGCGCCGAGGGCCTGACCGCCCGCCTCGTGCGCTGCGACGAGGCCGAGACGCTGGGTGTCAACGACCGCGTCGAGCTCGCCGCGGCCGAGGCCGCCTTCCAGGCCCGCGCCCGGCGCGCGGCCATGCTGGCGGGCGCCACGATGACCGCGCCCGAGACCGTGTTCCTTGCCTGGGACACGGCGATCGGGCGCGACGTGACGATCGGCCCGCACGTGGTGCTCGGCCCCGGCGTCGAGATCGCCGACGGCGCCGAGATCCGCGCCTTCTCGCATCTCGAGGGCTGCCGCGTCGGCCCGGGCGCCGTGGTCGGCCCCTTCGCCCGCCTGCGTCCCGGCACCGATATCGGCGAGGGCGCCCGCATCGGCAACTTCGTCGAGATCAAGAACGCCGTGATCGGCCCGGGCGCCAAGGCCAACCACCTGAGCTACGTGGGCGACGCCAGCGTCGGCGAGCGGGCCAATCTCGGCGCCGGCACGGTCACCTGCAACTATGACGGCTTCGCCAAGCACCGCACCGAGATCGGCGCGGGCGCCTTCATCGGCGTCAACACCGCGCTGGTCGCGCCGGTCAGCGTCGGCGACAACGCCTATGTCGGCACCGGCACCGTGGTCACGAGCGACGTGCCGGCCGAGGCGCTGGCGCTCGCCCGCGCGCCGCAGACCATCCGCGAGGGCTTTGCGCTCCGCCTGCGCGCCCGGCTGAAGGCGCGGGCCGAGGAGAAGAACCGGGACAGGAAGTAATGACGCGTCAACCGAACCGGAGGCGGTGAGCACATGTGCGGGATCATCGGGGTGCTGGGCCAGCTCGAGGCGGCGCCGCGCATCCTCGACGCGCTGAAGCGGCTCGAGTACCGCGGCTACGACAGCGCCGGGCTGACCACGCTGGTCAACGGCGAGCCGGTGCGCCGCCGCGCCGTCGGCAAGCTCGGCGAGCTGATCAAGCTCCTCTCGCGCGAGCCGGCGCAGGGCACCGCCGGCATCGGCCACACGCGCTGGGCGACGCACGGCGCGGCCAATGTCGAGAACGCCCACCCGCACGCCGCCGGCCCGGTCCACGTGGTGCACAACGGCATCATCGAGAACTACCGCGAACTGCGCGCCGATCTCGAGGCCGACGGCATCGCCAGCGCCACCGAGACCGACACCGAGGTGGTCGCCCAGCTCGTGGCCCGCGAGATGGCGCGCGGCCTCGCGCCCGCCGACGCGGTGGCGGCCACCCTGCCCCGGCTCAGGGGCGCCTTCGCGCTCGCCTTCCTGTTCCGCGGCGAGCCGAACCTGATGATCGCCGCCCGGCACGGCTCGCCGCTCGCCATCGGCTGGGGCGAGGACGAGATGTTCGTGGGCTCGGACGCCATCGCGCTGTCGCCGATGACCTCGCGCATCAGCTATCTCGAGGATGGCGACTGGGCCGTCCTCAGCCGCGCGGGCGCCGAGATCTTCGACCTCGCCGGGCGCCCGGTGACGCGTCCCGCCGTGACCGTCTCGGTCGAGTCCACCCTCGTCGAGAAGGGCCCGCACCGCCACTTCATGCTCAAGGAGATCCGCGAGCAGCCCGAGGCGCTGGGCCACGTGCTGGGCCGCTACGTCGCGGCCGACCGCAGCCGCATCGTCTCGCCCGCCGAGCAGGTGGACTGGGCGGCGCTGACCCGGCTCATCATCGTCGGCTGCGGCACCGCCGCCTATGCCGGCATGGTGGCGAAGTACTGGTTCGAGCAGCTCGCGGGGCTGCCCGTCGAGCTCGACATCGCATCGGAGTTCCGCTACCGCGAGCCCCCGGTCGGCCCGACCGAGGCGGCGCTCTTCATCAGCCAGTCGGGCGAGACCGCGGACACGCTGGCCGCGCTGCGCCATGTGCAGGGCCGCGTCGCCGTCACCGTCGGCCTCGTCAACGTGGCCGAGAGCACCATCGCCCGCGAGGTCGGGCTCATGCTGCCGACCCTCGCCGGCCGCGAGATCGGCGTCGCCTCGACCAAGGCGTTCACCTGCCAGCTCGCGACGCTCGCCGCCACCGCCATCCTCGCCGGCCGGATGCGCGGGCGCCTCGACGCGGAGCGCGAGCGCGCCCTGGTCGCGGCGCTCGTCGAGGTGCCGCGCCTGGTCGGCGAGGTGCTCGACTCCGAGCCCCGCATCGCCGAGGTGGCGCAGGACATCGCCGGGGCCCGCGACGTACTCTATCTGGGCCGCGGCCCGATCTACCCGATCGCGCTGGAGGGGGCGCTGAAACTCAAGGAGATCAGCTACATCCACGCCGAGGGCTACGCCTCGGGCGAGCTCAAGCACGGGCCGATCGCGCTGATCGACGAGACCGTGCCGGTGGTGGTGATGGGGCCGATGGACGGGCTCTTCGCCAAGACGCTGTCGAACATGCAGGAGGTGATGGCGCGCGGCGGCCGCGTGGTGCTGGTCACCGACGCGCAGGGCGCCCTCGAAGGTGCGGACGGCGTCTGGCGCGTGCTGGGCATGCCGGCGGCCGACCCCTTCGTCGCGCCCATTCTCTATGCGGTGCCTGCCCAGCTCCTTGCCTACCACGCGGCGCTCGCCAAGGGCACCGATGTCGACCAGCCGAG
Source organism: Thermohalobaculum sp. (assembly GCA_035513135.1). Classification (GTDB taxonomy): domain Bacteria; phylum Pseudomonadota; class Alphaproteobacteria; order Rhodobacterales; family Rhodobacteraceae; genus Thermohalobaculum. The sequence goes on along the minus strand of DATKCQ010000046.1, from coordinate 14,118 downwards.
AAATCTCGCCAAATCGGTCACCGTGGAGTAGGATGCGCCTAAAAATGCACAGGCAGAGACCAATCGAACGAGGGAAGGTTTCAAAATGCGCGCTCTCTTGCCGCTACTCGCCGCCTGCATGGCGCTGTCCGGCTGTCTTGGCTTGGGCAAGTCCGAGGCGAAGTCCGAGCCGAAGGCCGAGGTGCAGACCGCCGAGGCCAGCGCCGTCGATCAGGCCACGGACGGCACCGCCGCCAGCATGACATCCACCGGCACCGCATCCGTCACGATGCCTCCCGTCAAGCCCGCCCCGGTCAAGGCAGCCTCGGTCAAGACGGCCGCCGCCGGCAGCGCGTCGGGCACGCCCCCCTCCGTCAGGACCGCCGGCGTCAAGAACCCGATGGATGACAGGAACTGCTACACCGTCGACCTGTTCACCGACGTCGAGGTCGAGGCGCCCCCGGAGGGCTTGCCGGAGCGCTACACCCAGTATCTCGGCCAGTGGGGCAACGGCGCCTGGAACGACGTCTGGTGCCACGACCTGCTGGTGCACCGGGTCTACCCGGACGGCCAGGTGGCGCTGGTCGACATGCACGCGCCCTACAAGCCGTGGAACCAGCCGGCAACCGCGTTCCGCCGGGTCGGCTGGATCGACGACGCGGGCAAGCTGCATTTCAACTACGGGCCGGAGAAGGCGACCTACGAGATCGTCGGTGACACGATGAAGGGGTCGCGCAATGTAAGGGGGGTCGGCACGCTGCACATCGAACTGACCCGCCGCGCCAAGCAGCCGAAGCAGGCGGCGCGCCCGCTGCGCGTGGCCGAGGCGCCGCCGCCCGGAAGCTGAACCGGGCCCGGCGGCCGTGCCGGCACTCCTGACCATCGTCGCTCCCTCCTCTCGATCGCTCCCCACGCGCACCCCACGAGATCAAGGATGGGCAGCAGGCTACCAGCGAATCTCGGCATCGGATGGCGAGTCCGTGGCGCCCGCGTGGCTGCTGGCACGCGGCGCGGACAGCCGCCGCACGGCCTCAAGCCTTGGTCGCGCCGATGTCGCGGGCCCTGAGCTCGCGGCGCATGATCTTGCCGGTGGCCGTGGTCGGCATGCGCTCGATGAACTCGACCAGCCGCGGCGCCACGTGCGGGCTGAGCCGCGTGCGCACATGGGCGATCAGCTCGTCCGCCAGCGCCTGCGTGCCCTCGCGTCCCGGCGCCAGCACCACATAGGCCTTGACGATCTCGGTGCGCACCGGGTCGGGGATGCCGACGCAGGCGGCCATCGCCACCGCCGCGTGGCCGGTGAGGCAGTTCTCGATCTCGCTCGGCCCGATCCGGTAGCCCGACGAGGTGATCACGTCGTCGCTGCGCGACGCGAACCAGAAATAGCCGTCGGCGTCCATCGCACCCTCGTCGCCGGTGCGCATCCAGTCGCCGGCGAACTTCTCGGCGGTCTTGCCCGGCATCCCCCAGTATTCGAGGAACATCGCCGCGTCGCCGCGCTTCACGGCGATCTCGCCGGTCTCGCCGGGGGGCAGCTCGTTGCCGTCGGAGTCGAGGATCGCCACGTCCGAGCCCGGAAAGGCGCGCCCCATCGAGCCGGGCCTGACCTCCGTGATCGAGGCGCAGTTGCCGACGACGAGGTTGCACTCGGTCTGGCCGTAGAACTCGTTGACGGTCAGCCCCAGCGCGCCCTTGCCCCATTCGAGCACCTCGGCGCCCAGGCTCTCGCCACCCGAGCCGACGCTGCGCAGGTTCAGCCCGAAGCGCGCGGGGTCGCTGACCGTGCGCATCAGCTTGAGCGCGGTGGGCGGCAGGAAGGTGTTGCGCACGCCCATGCGGGCCATCAGCTCGAACGCCTTCTCCGGGTCGAACCGCTCCATCCGGTGCGCCACCAGCGGCACGCCGAGGCGCAGGGCGGGCATGGCGATGTTGCACAGGCCGCCCATCCAGGCCCAGTCGGCCGGGGTCCACATGCGGTCGCCGGGCTGGGGCAGGAACTCGTGCGTCACCTGCACGCCGGGCAGGTGGCCGAGCAGCACCCGGTGCGCGTGCAGCGCCCCCTTGGGCGGGCCGGTGGTGCCCGAGGTGTAGCAGATGAAGGCCGGGTCCTCGGGCCCGGTGTCAGCCATCTCGACGCGGTCCCGCGCCTTGCCCAGCTCCTGCCAGAAACCCCAGGCGCCCGCCCCCGGCCGGTCGATCGAGAACACCGTCTCGAGCGCCGGCAGGCGCTCGCGGATGGCGTTGACCTTGGGCAGGTTGGCCTCGTCGGTGACCAGCGCCCTGGCACCCGAGTCGGCGAGCCGGTATTCCAGCGCCTCCTCGCCGAACAGCGTGAACAGCGGCAGCGCCACCGCGCCCAGCTTGTAGACCGCGAGATGCGTCAGGATGGTCTCGGGCACCTGCGGCAGCAGCACCGCCACCCGGTCGCCGCTCCCCACCCCGTGCTCGGCGAGCGCGTTGGCGAAGCGGCTCGAGGCGCGCGCGAGCTGGGCGAAGGTGTATTCCCGCACCTCCCAGTCGGGCCGCAGGTAGACCAGCGCCAGCCGCTCGGGCTCGGCCTCGGCCCATTTCTCGCACATGTCGTGGGCGATGTTGTAGCGCGCCGGCATCTGCCATCGGTGCGCGGCTCGCAGCGCCTCCCAGCTCTCCGCCCGCGTGACCTCGTTCATCGCGCCGCTCAGACCACCGGTTTCGTCGCGGCGATCGCCTCGATCTCCATGCCCCGCCCGGCCAGCGCCGCCAGCCGCGGGTAGCCGGGCTCGAGCAGCCACGGATTCATCGCCTCGATGAACTGGTGGGCGATGATGGCCGCCACGTCGCCGCCGTCGGGAACATCGTCAGGGCCGTTCCCGCCGGACCAGCCCTCGCCCGGCACGCGGGCATCGAGCTCGGCGAGCCCGCCGCGCACCTGCCCGGCGATGCGCTCCTGCCACTCGGCCCAGTGCAGCGCCTCGGGCCGCCGGTTGCGCTCGTAGACCAGCGCCACCGCCTTCTCGGCCACCGAGTTCGCCAGCCCGAGGCGCTGCAGGCAGTCGCGCCGCGCCACGCCCCGCTCGGGCACCAGCCGCCGGCCCTCGGGCGCCGTCTCCTCGAGCCAGTCGCATATCGCCCAGGTCTCGATCAGCGTTGTGCCGTCGTCGAGCTCGAGCACCGGCACCCGGCCCACCGGGTTCACCTCGCGCAGCCGCTCGAAGTCGGCGCCCATCACCGTGAGCTCGCGCCGCTCGACCTCCCGGCCCTGCAGCGCGCACCAGATCGCGACCCGCCGGGCAAAGGGCGAGAGATTGCGGCCATAGAGAATCATCCGTGCGTTCCTCCCGTGCCTGTCCGCCCCGACCATGCGCCCCGCCGCCCCCCTGTCAACGCGATTCCGCGAGGTGGCAGCCCCGCCGATTGCCGAAGGCCGGGAAAGCCTCTAGATTCCCCGGACAAGGGAGGAGACATGCCTGACACCCCGCCGCTCATCGACCCGTTCGCGCGCGCCATCACCTATCTGCGCGTCTCGGTCACCGACCGCTGCGACTTCCGCTGCGTCTACTGCATGGCGGAGAACATGACCTTCCTGCCCAAGCGCGACCTGCTCAGCCTCGAGGAGCTCGACCGGCTGTGTACCAGCTTCGTCGAGCTCGGCGTGCGCAAGCTGCGCATCACCGGCGGCGAGCCGCTGGTGCGCAAGAACATCATGCATTTCTTCGAGCGCATGGGCCGCCACCTCGAGACCGGCGCGCTGGACGAACTGACGCTCACCACCAACGCCTCGCAGCTCGCCCGCTTCGCCGCGCCGTTGGCCGAGATCGGCGTAAAGCGCGTCAACGTCTCGCTCGACACGCTCGACGAGGGCAAGTTCCGCGACATCACCCGCTGGGGCCGGCTCGCCCAGGTGCTCGAGGGCATCGAGGCGGCGCAGGCCGCCGGGCTGCGCGTCAAGATCAACACGGTGGCCTTGAAGGGCGTCAACGACGACGAGATCCACACCCTCGTCGCGTGGTGCGACCAGCGCGGCATGGACCTGACCCTCATCGAGGTCATGCCCATGGGCGACCTCGGCAACGAGGACCGGCTCGCGCAGTACTACGCGCTCGACGACCTGCGCGCCGATCTGGCCGAACGCTGGACGCTCACCGAGACCGACTACCGCACCGGCGGCCCGGCCCGCTATGTCCGGGTCGAGGAGACCGGCCAGCGCATCGGCTTCATCACCCCGCTCACCCACAATTTCTGCGAGAGCTGCAACCGCGTGCGGCTGACCTGCACCGGCACGCTCTACATGTGCCTCGGCCAGGAGGACGCGGCCGACCTGCGCCGCGTGCTGCGCGCGACCGAGGACGACGACGCCGTGAAGGCGGCGATCCGCGAGGCGATCTCGCGCAAGCCCAAGGGCCACGATTTCGACTACTCGCGCCAGCGGGTCGAGGGCCAGGTCCCGCGTCACATGAGCGTCACCGGCGGCTGAGTTGCCCGCCCGGCAGCGCCATTAACCGCGAATTCACCGCGCCGGGGCAGAGTGTGGGTCTGCGCGCTCGCGCGCCCAATCCCCGGGAGACCTCCATGCATCTCGACGCTGCCGTCACGGCGGCGGCGCCCGGCGCGCCCGCGGGCGCGGCCGGGGCGCTCGCCGCCCTCGACCCGGACACCCCGGCTCTGGCCACCCGGCTGCGCGTGGCCCACCTGATCGGGCAGTGCGCCCACGAATCGCTGGGCTTCACCCGGACCGTGGAATCGCTGCACTACACCACGCCCGAGCGGCTGATGGCCGTCTGGCCGGGCCGCTTCGCCGCGGCCCGCGACGCGGCCGCCTGCGTCGCCAACCCGCAGGTGCTCGCCAACCGCGTCTATGGCGGGCGCATGGGCAACATCGAAGCAGACGACGGCTGGCGCTATCGCGGCCGCGGCTGGCTGCAGCTCACCGGCCGCGCCAACTATCGCCGCTTCGGCCGCCTGCTCGGCCTCGACCTCGAGGCCGAGCCCGGGCGCGCGGCCGAGCCCGGGGCCGCCTGGCGCATCGCCGCGCTCTACCTGGCAACCCGGCGCCGCAATGGCCGCACGGCGCTGGAATGGGCCGATTCCGACAACCCCGAGATGGTCACCCGCATCGTCAATGGCGGGCTGCACGGCCTCGCCGACCGGCGGGCGCGCACCGCCGCCGCGCTCGCCGCGCTCACTGCGCTCACGCGCGGCCCGCGCCGTGTGCGGCGCGGCGATGCGGGCGCCGAGGTCCTGCTGCTGCAGCAGGCGCTGGCGCGCCAGGGTTTTTCGCCCGGCGCCCTCGACGGCGCCTTCGGCCCGCTGACCGAGGCGGCACTGGCCGCCTTCCAGCGCGCCGCCGGCCTGGCTCCCGACGGCATCGCCGGAATCGAGACCCTGGCGGCACTGACCCCGCAGGCCGCCTGAGGCGGCTTGCCCAAGACGGCCCGGCACGGGCAGGATCGGACCTCACCGCCACCGGTCAGGGAGCCCACGATGCGCCGCACCCACCCGTTTCTCGCCGGCCTTCTCGGCCTGGCGCTCGCCCTCTCCACCCTGCCCGCCCCGGCGCAGACCCGCGCGGAGCCCGAGGCGCCGGGCGCGCCGGCGCCAAAGCCATTGGTCACCGCCGAGCGCCAGATGATCGTCGCCGCCCACCCGGCGGCGGCCGCGGCCGGCTGGACCATGCTGCGCCGGGGCGGCTCGGCGGCGGATGCGGCGATCGCGGCGCTGCTCGTGCTCAACGTGGTCGAGCCGCAGTCGAGCGGCATCGGCGGCGGCGCCTTCGCCCTCGTGCACGGCCCCGACGGGCTGACCGCCTGGGACGCCCGCGAGACCGCACCCGCCGGCGCCCGGCCCGACATGTTCCTCGGGCCCGACGGCGCGCCCCTGCCCTTCCTCGAGGCGGTGGCGAGCGGGCACGCGGTTGGCGTCCCCGGCCTGGTGCGGCTGATCGAGGCGCTGCACGCCCGCCACGGGCGCCTGGGCTGGGCCGAGCTCTTCGCCCCCGCCATCGCGCTCGCCCGCGACGGCTTCCCCGTCAGCCCCCGCCTGGCCGGGTCGGTCGCGCGCTACCGCGACCGCCTCGCCGCATCGCCGGCGGCCGCGCTGTTCCTGCCGGGCGGCGCGCCGCTCGCCGAGGGCGCCGTCCTGAGGAACCCCGCGCTCGCCGCGACCTTCGCGCGGCTGGCGGCCGAGGGTCCCGGCGCCTTCCATGCCGGCCCAGTCGCCGAGGCCATCGTCGCCGCCGTCCAGACCGGCCCGCGCCCCGGAACTCTCGCGCCCGCCGACCTCGCCGGCTACGCGGTCAAGCCGCGCGCGGCCGTCTGCCTCGATTACCGCGCCCGCTTTCGCGTCTGCGGCATGGGGCCGCCCTCCTCGGGCGCCACCACGGTCGGACAGATCCTCGGCCTGCTCGGCAACTTCGCCCTCGACGGCCTCGCCCTCGACAGCCCCCGCCTTTGGCACCTGTTCGCCGAGGCGTCGCGACTCGCCTATGCCGACCGCGCCCGCTACCTCGCCGACCCGGACGTCGTGCGCGTGCCGGTGCGCGGCCTGCTCGACCCCGGCTACCTCGCCGCCCGCGCCCGGCTGATCGACCCCGAGCGCGCCTCGGGCGGCGTGGCGCAGGCGGGCGATCCACCCTGGCGCGAAGGCCGCCTGATGGCGCCGCAGCCGACGGCGGACCGCTCCGGCACCACGCATCTCTCGGTGATCGACGGCGCCGGGCTGGCGATCGCGCTGACCGCCTCGATCGAGACGGCCTTCGGGTCGGGGCGCCTGGCGGCGGGCTTCCTGCTCAACAACCAGCTCACCGATTTCGCGTTCCGCCCCGCGGCCGCGGACGGCACTCCGGTGGCCAATGCCGCGGCGCCGGGCAAGCGCCCGCGCTCGTCGATGGCGCCAACCATCGTCTATCGGCTCTACACGCCCGGGGCGCCCGAGACGCCCGAGACGCCGCACATCCTCGCCGGCTCGCCCGGCGGCGCGCGGATCCCCGAATACGTCGCCGGGGCGCTGGTCGCGATGCTCGATTTCGCGGCCGACCCGGGCGCCGCAGCCGCGCTGTTCCACATCTCCCAGCGCAACCGGGCCAGCCTAGCGCTCGAGGCGGGGGCCGCCCCGCCCGGCCTCGCCGAGGCGCTCGCGGCGCTGGGGCACAATGTCGAGACGGCGCCGATGAATTCGGGCCTCCACCTCGTCCGGCGCCGGGCGGACGGCAGGCTCGAAGGCGGCGCAGACCCGCGCCGCGAGGGCGTCGCTCTCGGGGATTGACCCGCGACTGACCGGAGACTGACCGCCCCGCTGCGTTCCCGGGGCCGCACGCGCGGCGGGCGGCAACACCGAATCTGCTTGAAATCGCCCTGATTGGGCCGGGAAGTTCCAGTCATCTCTAATCCGATGCACCGTGCGACCGTGGCGCGGTGCGTCGATGAGTGGCGGGAGGCGACAGCATGCCGAGTAGATGTGCGCCGAGAAAGCTAGGAAAATTCAGCGTCTTAACCAAAACTTCCAAGGCCATGCGACAAATGTGAGTTGAAAACCTTCAAAGTTTCAGGTTAAAATCCAACCTCTACTTGCCGTGCGACTAAGGCGACGGTGGCAAGCGACTCTGAAGAGCCCGGGGATCCTGGACCATGGACATCAAGAGCTCAAAGACGGCGTGGGTCGAGTCGCTTTTCGATGTGTCGGGGCCCTATCTGTATATCCTGGTGCTGCCGGCACTCGTGATGTTTGCGATGGGATTTCGCACCCAGGCGATCGTGTTCGCAATCGGGGGAGCGGGCTTCCTGGCCGTGATGAATTCGCTGTAAGGCACCCCCGGCGCCCCGATGTGGCGCGAACTCGCGGCTTCAGGCGGGCTCCCACCAGCGCGGCGGCCGGGCCGTGAAGCCCGCCCGCTGCTCGAGCGCGTAGGCCGCGTCGAGGATCCCCGCCTCGTCCCAGGGCCGGCCGATGAGCTGGAGCCCGAGCGGCAGGCCGCTGCCGCTCAGTCCCACGGGCACCGAGATGCCGGGCAGCCCGGCGAGGTTGACGGTGACCGTGAACACGTCCTGCAGGTACATCGCCACCGGGTCGCCCTGCAGCTCGCCGATGCCGAAGGCGGGCGACGGGGTGGTCGGGACGAGGATCGTGTCGACCTGCCCGAACGCCGCCTCGAAGTCGCGCCTGATCAGGCTGCGCACCTTCTGCGCCCGCAGGTAGTAGGCATCGTAGTAGCCGGCGCTGAGCACGTAGGTGCCGATCATCACGCGCCGTCGCACCTCGGCACCGAAGCCCTCGGCGCGGGTCTTCTCGTACATCTCGAGGATGCCGTCGCCGGGTTCCAGCCCGGCCCGGTAGCCGTAGCGCACGCCGTCATAGCGGGCGAGGTTCGATGACGCCTCGGCCGGGGCGATGATGTAGTACGCGGGCAGCGCGTAGCGCGTGTGGGGCAGCGTGATGTCGACGAGCTCGGCGCCGGCGTCGCGCAGCATCTCGGCACCCCGGTCCCACAGGGCCGCCACCTCCGCGCCGAGGCCCTCGCGGTACTCGCCGGGCAGGCCGACCCGCTTGCCGCGCAGGTCGCCGGCGAGCGCCGCCTCGAAATCGGGCACGGGCAGGTCGGCCGAGGTCGAGTCCCGCGGGTCGTGGCCGGCCATGGCGCGCAGCAGGATCGCCGCGTCGCGCACGCTCTTGGCGATCGGCCCGGCCTGGTCGAGCGAGGAGGCGAAGGCGACGATGCCGAGCCGCGAGCAGCGCCCGTAGGTCGGCTTGATGCCGACCGTGCCGGTGAAGGCGGCGGGCTCGCGGATCGAGCCGCCGGTGTCGGTGCCGGTGGCGCCGAGGCACAAATCCGCCGCCACCGCCGCCGCCGAGCCGCCCGACGAGCCGCCGGGCGTGAGCGGCGTCGCCTCGCCCGCCCGCCGCCAGGGCGAGACGCAAGGACCGTAGACCGAGTGCTCGTTCGAGCTGCCCATGGCGAACTCATCCATGTTGAGCTTGCCCAGCATCACCGCCCCGGCCTCCCAGAGCTGCCCGGTGACCGTGCTCTCGTAGGGCGGGCGGAAGTTTGCGAGGATCCTCGAGGCCGCCTGGCTCGGCACGCCCGCCGTGCAGTAGAGGTCCTTGATGCCGAGCGGGATGCCGAGCAGGTCGGCATCGTCGCCCGCGGCGCGGCGCTGGTCGGCGGCGTCGGCCATCGCCAGGGCCTTGTCGGCGGTGAGGTGCACGAAGGCGTTGAGCGCCCCCGCCGCTTCGATGTCGGCGAGGCAGTCCTCGGTGATCTGGCGCGCCGTCACCTCGCCCTCGCGCATCAGCTCGCGCGCGTCCGCGATGGTCAGCGTGGCGAGGCTGGCCATGGCCCTACTCCACCACGCGGGGCACGACGAAGAAGCCCTCGCGCGCGTCCGGCGCGTTGGCCAGGATATCGGCGCGGCGGTCCCCGTCGCTCACCTCGTCGGCGCGCCGCCTGAGCGCCATGGGGGTGACCGAGGACATCGGCTCGACCCCCGTCACGTCCACCTCGCCGAGCTGCTCGATCCAGCCGAGGATCGCGTTCAGCTCGGCGGCGAGCGGCTCCAGCTCCTCCTCGGTCACGGCGATGCGGGCCAGACGGGCCACTTTCCGCACGGTATCGGTGTCGATCGACATTGGAACCCTCGGGGACCCTCGCGGCGGGGATTGCCTCGGGGCGCAGGTTTAGCGGGCGCGCGGTCGGCGGGCAAGTGTGGCACAGGTTGCGCTGCGCCCCTTGCCGGGCGGGCGAATCTCGGCAACCCTCGGGGAGATCGAAGGCAACCGACGGAGGAACCCCATGAAGATCACCTGGCTCGGACATGCCTCCTTCCGCATCGAGGTCGGCAACCAGGTGCTGCTGCTCGACCCCTGGCTCGAGGGCAACCCGGTTTTCGACCCGGGCCGGCGCGGCGAGGCGATCCGCGGCGCCACGTACATCCTGGTGACGCATGGCCACGGCGACCACGCCACGGACGCGCCGGGCCTCTCCAGGGAGACCGGGGCGCCGGTGGTCGGCATCTACGACTGGGTGACCTGGGTCGCGCAGAGGGACGGGCTCGAGGGCGCCATCGGTATGAACAAGGGGGGCACGGTGGCGCTCGGCGACGTCGAGGTGACGATGCTGCACGCCACGCACTCGTCCTCGGTGGCGGGCGACGGCGGCAGGCCGATCTATGCCGGCCACGAGTCGGGCTTCATGATCGCGCATGGCGGCCGCGCGCTCTATGTGGCGGGCGACACGGACGTGATGGCCGACATGGCGGTGTTCCACGAGCTGCACCGGCCCGACTGGGGCATCCTGCCGATCGGCGGGCACTTCACCATGGACGCGAAGCGGGCCGCCTTCGCGGCCAGGAAGTTCTTCGACTTCAAGGCGGTGATCCCCTGCCACTACAAGACCTTCCCGCTGCTCGCCCAGTCGGCCGACGAGTTCCGCCGGCTGATGGACCCGGTGCGCGTCGAGGCGCCCGAGGTGATGGGGACGGTGGTGCTCGAATAGGGGCGCCCCTGCCCAATACGGGGCCCCGCGGAAGGGCCCCGCACCTGTCCCCCCATCGGTGTGCACAGTGCACACGACGCTAACTTATTGATATCGTTTTAGTTACTCTGTGCGCGATTTTCTCTGGCTATGGCGGGCTGCGCATCGGCGGCCGGCACGCGGCGTCAGGCCAGTCCCGCGAGGAACCCCGTGAGCGCCGGGGCGCGGTGGTCGACCCAGGCGGGCGCCGGGCCGGGGCGGCCGTGGCAGAGCCAGACGGTGGCCATGCCCAGCACCTTTGGCACCTCGAGGTTGCGCGCGTCGTCCTCGATCATCGCCGCCCGCGCCGGGTCGAGGCCGGAGCGGCGCAGGATGGCGTCGTAGGCCGCGCGCTGCGGCTTCGGCACGTAGTTCTTGTCCTCGATGGCGTAGATGGCGTCGAACTGCGCCGCGAGGCCGCGCGCCGCCAGCACCCGCTCGGCATGGACGCGGGCGCCGTTGGTGTGGATGACCTTGCGGCCGGGCAGCCGGGCCAGCGCCGCAGCGAGCGCCGGGCCGGGGCCGAGCGCCGAGAGGTCGATGTCGTGCACCTCGGCGAGGAAGCGGCCCGGGTCGGTGCCGTGATGCGCCATCAGCCCGCGCAGCGTGGTGCCGTGGCGGCGCCAGTAATCGCGGCGCAGCCGGTCGGCAACCTCGCGCGCCAGGCCGAGCTCGCGCATGATGAAGCCGGTCATGCGCGCGTCGATCTGCGCGAACAGCCCGGCGCAGGGCTCGTAGAGCGTGTTGTCGAGGTCGAAGACCCAGGTCTCCACGTGCATCCCGCGCGGCGTTGATGTAGGATGCTCACGCATCGGGCGGCATTACTTCCGAACGGTATTATTCGAGCGCCCGATCTTCTAGCGCAGAAACCCGCAGCGCGGGAGAGGGCAGTGGCCGAGGTCTTCGAATGGGCCGGGGCGATGGGCCGGGAATGGGCGCGCAACCAGGCGGCGCTCGACCGCCAGCTCGCGCCAGCAGGCGATGCGGGGCTGCGCGCGCTGGCGCCGCGGGCCGGCGAGCGCGTGCTCGACCTCGGCTGCGGCGCGGGCGCGACGACCGCCGGGATCGTCGGAGCGGTCGGGCCGCGTGGCGCGGTGACGGCCATCGACATCTCGCCCGATCTCCTCGCGCTGGCGCGGGCGCGGCCGGGCTGCGAGGGGGTGACCTTCATCGAGGGCGACGCGGCGGCGGCGCCCCTCCCGGAGGCGGCGTTCGACGCCCTGTTCTCGCGCTTCGGCTGCATGTTCTTCGCCGAGCCGGTGCCGGCCTTCGCCAATCTCCGCCGCGCCATGCGGCCCGGGGGACGCGCCGTGCTGGTGGCCTGGCGCGAGATGGCGCTAAATCCCTGGGCGGCGATTCCGGCGGCGGCGGGAGCCGAGCTGCTCGGCCCCGCCGAGTCGGTGGCGCCGGGCACGCCGGGACCCTTCGCCTGGGCCGAGCCGGAGGTCTTCCGGCCGATCCTCGAGAACGCCGGCTTCACCGGCGTCGCCTGGCAGGAGGAGAAGATCACGCTCACCATCGGCGAGGCGGGCGAGGCCGAGCCGGCCGCCCGCGCAGCCGCCGTGCTGACCCGCATCGGCCCGCTGGCCCGCCGGTTGCGGGGCCAGCCGGACCCGCTGAGGGAGGCGGCGTGCCAGCGGCTGAAGCCGCTGCTCGCGCCCTTCGTGCGCGACGGCTGGGTGCGCATGCCCGCGTCGATCTGGCTGATCCGGGCGCGGGCCTGAGGCGCTACTCGGCCGGCTCGAAGCGCAGCGCCACGCCGTTCATGCAGTAGCGCAGCCCGGTGGGCGGCGGGCCGTCCTCGAAGACGTGGCCCAGATGCGCCTCGCAGCGCGCGCAGTGCGCCTCGGTGCGCCGGGCGAACCACGAGCGGTCCTCGCGCGTGCCGACCGCCGCCTCGGAGAGCGGCTGCCAGAAGCTGGGCCAGCCGGTGCCCGAATCGAACTTGTGCGCCTGGTCGAACAGCGCGGCGCCGCAGCACACGCAGTGATAGCGGCCCGGGCGCTTGGGGAAGTCGTCATGGGTGAACGGGCGCTCGGTGCCGTGGCTGCGGGTCACGCGGTAGGCCTCGGGCGAGAGCAGCGCGCGCCACTCGGCGTCCGTGCGGGTCACTTTCTCTTGCATCGGCTCCTCGCTTGTCGGCGTCCGGCGGGGGCGCAGTCATATTCGTGTAACCCCCTTGCGACAATATAAGCGGCGTGACCGGCCCGGCGAGGGCCCGGGCCGGGCGGAGGCGGTGATGACGGTCTTCCGGACAGGCAGGTACGCGGCGCGGCTGGCGCAGACGCAGGCCGACCTGCGGCGCTGCCAGCGGCTGCGCCACCTGGCGTTCATCGAGGCGCGCGGGCTGGGGCGCCGGGCCGGGGCGGTCGACAGCGACGAGTTCGACGCGCGCTGCCGCCACGTGATGGTCGAGCAGGCGGCGACCGGGACGCTGGTCTGCTGCTACCGCATCCTGGCGCTCAATGACGGCTCGGAGATCGCGCGCAGCTACTCGGCGCGCCACTATGATCTCGAGCGCCTGGCGCGCTACCCGGGACGGATGGTCGAGATGGGCCGGTTCTGCGTGCATCCCGCCTGGCGCGACCCCAACATCGTGCGCACCGCCTGGGGGGCGATGTCGCGAGTCGTCGACGAGACCGGGGTGGAGCTGATCTTCGGCTGCTCGTCGTTCCACGGCGTGGACGCCGAGGCCTACCGCGACGCCTTCGCGCTGCTCGGCCAGAAGCACCTGGCGCCGCGGCGCTGGCTGCCGCGGGTGAAGGCGCCCGAGGTGTTCCGCTTCGCCCGGCGGCTGGCCCCGGGGCGCCCCGACATCGGGCGGGCGCTGCGCCTGATGCCGCCCCTGTTGCGCTCGTACCTGCTGATGGGCGGCTGGGTCTCGGACCACGCGGTGATCGATGCGGAGCTCAACACGCTGCACGTCTTCACCGGAATCGAGGTCTCCCGCGTGCCCGAGGCCCGGGTGCGGCTGATGCGGCGCGCAGCGGCATGAAGCGGCTCAGCGCCCCACGGTCTCCGGCCCCTCGCCGCCCGCCCGCGTAGCGGCGTAGCCGATGACGAGGCCGACGAGCGCCCCCTCGGCCACGAACCAGAAGGGCGAGGTGAAGCGCGCGCCGGGGCCGAGCAGCGCCTCGGCATAGGCGCGCAGCCGGTCGTGCATGATCAGCGTCAGCACCAGGTTCATCCAGGCGCCGATCAGCGGCGCCCGCAGCCACCAGGGCAAGGGCAGGTCGAGCACCGGGTACCGGTCGATCACCCCGACCAGCCCGATCACCGCGCCGAGCGTGAGATACCACAGCAGAAAGCCCCAGCGCAGAAACGAGTCGGCTTCGGGCAGCAGGTAGGGAATCGTCAGGAACCCGGCGAGACCGAACATCAGCCCGACCGCCTTGCCGACGGCGATGCGGGTGACGAGCGACGGCTTGCCGAACATGGGCGCCTCCGGGCCACGCGGGCTCGGGACGATCATAGCGGATGCGGCCGCGGCATGGCTTGATTCATGTCATCCCGCTCCCGTTCCGCCTGCCCCTTTGACCGCTCCCGCCTTGCCGTTATAGAGGGCCGGCCGGATCCGCAGGCTCACAGAGGCACCCCATGGCCCGCATTCTCGTCACCTCGGCGCTGCCCTACATCAACGGCGTCAAGCACCTGGGCAA
>DATKCQ010000045.1:0-17717 GCA_035513135.1 Thermohalobaculum sp. | reverse complement strand
GCTTCCGCCTCGCCGGGGGGCGGGCCGAGGTGAACCGGTTCCTGCACGCGGCGCGGCACATCCCGTTCGCGCCGACGCTCGGGGACGTGGGCACGACGCTGTCGCACCCCGCCTCGAGCTCGCACCGCGGGCTGAGCGAGGAGGCGCGCGCCGCGCTGGGCATCACCGAGGGCTTCATCCGCGTCTCGGTGGGCGTCGAGGACATCGGGCTCCTGAAGCGCGAGTTCGCGCAGGCCGTGGCGGCCAGCCGGGCCGGCTAGAGCGATTTCGAGCAAAGTGGACTCACTTTGCGGCTCGGAAATCGCGGCAATTCAAGATGTTAGGGCCGTTTCGGTGATTCAGGAAACACCGAAACGGCTCTGAGACCCGAATGTTCGGAGCGGAATGCCCCCGTCACGCCCCCGTCACGCCCCCGTCACGCCCCTGCGGCGCTGTGGGCCAGGACGATGCGCTTGCTGACGGTGCCGGACTCGCCCCCGGACTCGCCCCCGGTCTCGCCCCCGGTCTCTATCGAGACCGACCAGTCGAGCGCGGTGATCCGGGCGTCCTCGGACAGCCCGTTCAGGCTCGAGCCCAGGCCCTCCTTCAGCCGCTCGACCAGGGCGACCGCCGACTCCAGCCGGTGGCCCTCGAGCGGCCGGCCGGCCAGCGCCCGGTCGAAGTTGAGGATCTGCCGCTCGGCGGAGCTGCGGAAGTCGATCACCGCCGTCTCCTTGGTGGCGACCAGCGCGTGCCGCGACTGGGCGAAGTAGCCCTGGGCCAGCAGGCTCTCGCCCACATGCGCGCCGAAGCCGTGCAGCGGGCACTCGAAGGGGGTGACCTGGGTGCCGCTCTGGCAGGGCATCGAGACCGAGCCGTTCTTCAGGTGCATGAGCATCGGGCGCAGCTCGCCCGGCGGTCCGGCGATCACCACGTCGAAATCGCCCGACAGCGAGAGGAACTCGGCCTCGCCGAAAAACCGGCAGACGCCGAGCGCGGCGTCGAGCGCCTCGATGTCGTCCGCCGCGAGCCGGCGCGTCACCCCGGCGCCACGGTCGCCGGCGGCCGGGTCGGTGTGGTGGATGGTCAGCTCGGCCCGGCCGTCACGCCCGAAGGCGCGCTCGGCGATGCCCTTGAGCGCGTGCGGCACCGAAGCGTGATGGGCGCGCGCCAGCGGCCGGGGCGCCGCCGTGCCGCCGCGCTCGGCCACCTCGACCGAGACCGTGAAGGCCGGAAAGCCGGCGCCGCGCGTTGCCGCCAAATGACGCGACAGCTTGCGGTCGAACTCGGTGAAGACGTTGCGCTGAATGGTCTGGATGACGATGAACTCGCGTCCCTCGTGCCGCTCGCGGTGCGTCACCTCAAGCACCGGAATCCGCTCGAGGGACGGCTCCACGAATCTCTTAAAAACGGCGCTGAGAGCCATCGGAAACAACCCACGCGAGATTCCATTACACCTGACACCACTCTACCGTGATTTCAGAATTTGGAAAAGGAAAATCATCCAAGACTTGAACAAACCCCCATTTTCGACTTATTGTCGGACACACTACGGAAGCGTCGGGCGGGAGGCCGGGTAGCTTTGGGCAACTTTCGGGCGGTTGCCGGGCCGCTCCGGGGCAATTCTCCGGTGGCGCTGCGGCCGAACCGGCATCAAAGTGCCACATTTGCGGCGTATTCGCGTGATGGCAGAACTTGATGGCAGAAGGTAATTCCGGGGAACGGGTTCGCGCCGGCCCTCGGGGGAACCACCCGGTCCTTCGACGGTCACACGGGGTGAGCACACGGGGTGAGGTACGGGAATGAGTGCTGAAGGCCAATTCGCAGTGAACCAGGCATCGGACAACCAGCTTGCGGACGGCGCGCCCGCGCGCGTCGCCGGTGCCATTCCGCGGCGCGACAGCGGGCGGCCGGTGGCGCCGCACTCGATGCGCGCGACCGGGCTCGAGGAAGGCTTCCTCATCGACCTGCTGCTCAAGGTCATGTACCGCATGGGCCTCGAGCGCGCGAGCGACATCAGCCGCGTGATCAAGCTCTCGATCGGCATCGTCGACGAGATGTTCGCCATCGCCATGGACCTCAAGCTGGTCGAGACGCTGGGCCAGCGCGGCGCCTCGCTCACCGCCGAGATGCGCTACGCGCTCAGCGGCCACGGCCGCCGCCGCGCCGCCGAGGCGCTGGCGAAAAGCGAGTATGCCGGCCCGGCGCCGGTGCCGCTCGACGACTTCGTCGCCCAGTGCAAGGCCCAGTCGATCCGCAACGAGGTGCTGTCGCGGCCGATGCTCGAGCGCGTGTTCGCCGAGCTGACGCTGGCCGACGAGCTGATGGAAAAGATCGGCCCGGCGGTGAACTCGGGCCAGTCGATCATGCTCTACGGCCCCGCCGGTAACGGCAAGTCGTCGATCGCCGTCGCCATCACCCGGGCCTACCAGGACCAGATCTACCTGCCCCATTGCTTCGAGGTCGACAACCAGGTCGTCACCATGTTCGACCCGACGGTGCACGAGCGCCTCGACTCGGACAACGAGGACGGCGAGGGTCTGCGCCGCGGCTCCAAATACGACCGGCGCTACGTGGTCTGCCGCCGCCCCGCGGTGGTCGCCGGCGGCGAGCTGACGCTCGACGCGCTCAACATCGCCTACAACCCCAACAGCCGCATCTACGAGGCGCCGCTGCAGCTCAAGGCGGTGGGCGGCGTGCTGGTGGTGGACGACTTCGGCCGCCAGCGCCACACGCCGCAGGAGATGATCAACCGCCTGATCATCCCGCTCGAGGTGAAGGTGGACTACCTGACGCTGCAGACGGGACGCAAGTTCTCGGTGCCCTTCGACCCGGTGGTGATCTTCTCGACCAACATCCCGCCGGCGGCGCTGGCCGACGAGGCGGCGCTCAGGCGCCTGCGCTACAAGATCTACGTGGGCCAGCCGAGCGAGGAGCTCTACCTCAAGATCTTCGTGCGCGCCGCCAAGCGGTCCGGCCTCGACGTGAAGCCCGAGATCCTCGAGCACCTGCTGTTCGAGCTCTACCCGAACCAGCCGGGCGCCGAGCTGCACGCCTTCCACCCGCGCTTCCTGATCGACCAGACGCTGTCGATCTGCACCTACGAGGGCGCAAAGCCCGGGCTGCGCAAGGACTTCCTCGACCGCGCCTGGATCAACCTGTTCGCCAAGGACTGACCGTTTTCGGCTGGCCGCGCCGGGAGGCGGGGGTGGGGTTCCCCCCGCCTCCTCGTGTTTTCGGGGCCACGGATTTTCGGGGCCACGGATTTTCGGGGCCGCGGAAGGCCGCCCGCGATCAATGGCGCGCGGAACCTGCCCCCATCGCCTCGCGCACCGCCCCGAACACCGCCTCGAACATCGCCGGCGTCAGCCGGCCGGTGTTGGTGTTGTAGCGCGAGCAATGGTAGCTGGCGTGGACCTGCAGGCCGTCGAGCCGCGTGGCCCTGCCGTGGCCGAAGGGGTGCGCCGCCACCCGGCCGCCGAGCGCGCGGACCGTGGAGTCGTGGGCGATCCTGCCCAGCGTCACGATGTGGCTCAGCCGCGGCAGCGCGGCGATGCGCGCGGCGAGGTAGGGCCGGCAGCGGTTGACCTCCGGACCCGTCGGCCGGTTGAGCGGCGGCACGCAGCGCACGGCGTTGGTGACCATGGCGCCCACCAGCTCCAGGCCGTCGTCCGGGCGGGCGGCGAAGCTGCCCCGCGCGAAGCCGAACCTGATGAGCGTGGCATAGAGCAGCTCGCCCGCCCAGTCGCCGGTGAAGGGGCGGCCGGTGCGGTTGGCGCCCGCCACGCCGGGGGCGAGGCCGACCACCAGCAGCCGCGCCTCAGCGTCGCCGAAGCTCGCGACCGGGGCGTTCCACCAGTCCGGATGGGCGGCGCGGTTCGCCGCGCGGTAGTCGGCGAGACGCGGGCACAGGGCACAGTCGCGGGGCGGCTCGGCCGCCCCGCCGATGCCGCCGATCCCGCCCCCGGTCACTCGTCGTTGGCGGCGACCGGCTCCTCGACCCGCTCCTGGCGCGGCGGGCGGCCGATCACGTCGCGCAGCTCGTCGAGCTCGATGAAGTTGTCGGCCTGGCGGCGCAGGTCGTCGGCGATCATCGGCGGGCTCGAGCGGATGGTCGAGACCACCGAGACGCGCACGCCCTTGCGCTGCAGCGCGACGACCAGCGGGCGGAAGTCGCCATCGCCCGAGAACAGCACGATGTGCTCCACATGCTCGGCCATCTCCATGGCGTCGATCGCCAGCTCGATGTCCATGTTGCCCTTGATCTTGCGGCGCCCGGTGGAGTCGACGAACTCCTTGGCCGGCTTGGTGACCAGGGTGAAGCCGTTGTAGTCGAGCCAGTCCACCAGCGGGCGGATCGGCGAGTACTCCTCGCTGTCGAGCATCGCCGTGTAGTAGAAGGCCCGCACCATCTTGCCGCGGCGGATGAACTCGGAGCGCAGCAGCTTGTAGTCGATGTCGAAGCCCAGCGCCTTGGTCGCCGCGTAGAGATTCGAGCCGTCAATGAAGAGCGCCAGGCGCTCGTCCCGGTAAAACATGATAACCTCAATGCCTCCGCTTGCCGTGATGGTTGCCGTGAAGATTGCCGCGAACGGGCGCCCCCGGCCCGGCCATGCCAGAGGAATGCCGGGGGCGAATCGCCCTGAGACTTATGCGCGCGCGGGGCCGCTGTCCATCCGTATCGAGACACCATTATGACAGAGGCGCTGATCTCGCTGGGTGCGAACATCGCGGCCGAGGGCCGCGCCCCGGCCGAAACGCTTGAGGAGGCGCTGCGCCTGCTGGCGCTGCGCGCGGGCATCCGCGTCGCCGGGCGCAGCCGCTGGTGGCGCACGCCGGCGCACCCGCCGGGCTCGGGGCCGGACTTCGTCAACGGGGCGGCGCGGCTCGAGACGCGGCTCGCGCCCGGGGCGCTCCTCGCCGAACTGCACGCGGTGGAGGCGGCGCTGGGGCGCCGGCGCCCGGCGCGCTGGGCGCCCAGGGTGTGCGACCTCGACCTCATCGCGGTCGGCGACCGGGTGCTGCCCGACCGCGCGACGCTCGAGCGCTGGATGACGCTCGACCTCGGCGCGGCGCAGCGGGTCAGCCCGCCGCGGCTGATCCTGCCGCACCCGCGCCTGCACGAGCGCGGCTTCGTGCTGGTGCCGCTGGCCGAGCTGGCGCCCGGCTGGCGCCATCCGCTCACCGGGCGGACCGTGGCCCGGATGCTCGAGGCGCTGCCCGACGCGGCCTGCGCCGGAATCCGCCCGCTCGCCTGAGCGCCCCGCGAACAGAAGCCCCGCGAACACTTGCAAATTCCGGCGCACCGCCTTATCTGTGCCGGGCTTCCGACCCCCATTTCCCAAGCCGGAGAGCCACCGATGGCCCGCGTCACCGTCGAAGATTGCGTCGACAAGGTCCCGAACCGCTTCGATCTCGTCATGCTTTCCGCGCACCGCGCCCGCGCGATCGCCGACGGGGCGCCGATCACCATCAGCCGCGACAACGACAAGAACCCGGTGGTGGCGCTGCGCGAGATCGCCGACGGCACCGTGCCGGTCAAGGAGCTGCGCGAGCAGACCATCCAGGGCTACCAGCGTCACATCGAGGTGGACGAGCCCGAGGAGGACAACATGGCCCTTCTCATGGGCGAGGGCGAGGGCGGACAGATGCCCTCGGCCGACGACCTCGACGAGGAGAAGCTGCTGCGCGCCCTGATGGCCGAGCAGGACAGGAAGTAGGCCAACTGACGCAACTGACCCCAGGGGCTCCGTCCGCGGCGCCCGCCGGGGCCGCGGGAGCCGTCCGGTGATCCGTCAGTTCGAACTTGTCGAGCGGGTCCGCGAGTACAATCCGAACACCGACGAGGCGCTGCTCAACCGGGCCTACGTGTTCGGCACCAGGGCGCACGCCCACCAGCAGCGCGCCAGCGGCGAGCCGTATTTCGGGCACCCGCTCGAGGTGGCGGCGATCCTCACCGACCTCAAGCTCGACGACGCCTCGATCGTCACGGCGCTGCTGCACGACACGGTCGAGGACACGGCGACCACCAAGGACGAGATCCAGCGGCTGTTCGGCCCGGAGATCGCCGACCTGGTCGACGGGGTGACCAAGCTCAGCCAGCTCGAGCTCGGCGCGACCGAAGCCGCCCAGGCCGAGAACTTCCGCAAGCTGCTGCTCGCCATGGCGCGCGACGTGCGCGTGCTGATGGTCAAGCTGGCCGACCGGCTGCACAACATGCGCACGCTCGACGCGCTGGACGACGAGAAGCGCCAGCGCATCGCCCGCGAGACCATGGAGATCTACGCGCCGCTCGCCGGGCGCATGGGCATGCAGTCGATCCGCGAGGAGCTGGAGGACCTGGCCTTCGAGGAGTTGAACCCGCAGGCGCGCACCTCGATCATCCGCCGCTTCCTCAAGCTCAGGCGCGACGCCGGCGACCTGATCCCACGCATCACCGGCGAGATCGCCCAGGTGCTGGAGCGGGCCGGGGCCGAGGCCACCGTCGAGGGACGCGAGAAGCGGCCCTACTCGATCTGGCGCAAGATGGAGGAGAAGCAGACCTCGTTCTCGCAGCTCTCCGACATCTACGGCTTCCGCGTGCTGTGCGAGACGGAAGAGGACTGCTACCGCGCGCTCGGCGCCATCCACCGGCACTGGCGCGTCGTGCCGGGGCGCTTCAAGGACTACATCTCGGGGCCGAAGGCGAACGGCTACCGCTCGATCCACACCACGGTCTACGGCGCCGGCGCCATGCGCGTCGAGATCCAGATCCGCACCTGGGAGATGCACGAGGTGGCCGAGACCGGCGTCGCCGCGCACTGGGCCTACAAGGACGGCCACCGGGTCCGCAACCCCTTCGCGGTCGACCCCTTCAAGTGGCTGCGCGACCTGGTGGCCCGGCTCGAGAAGGGCGACGAGCCGCAGGAGTTCCTCGAGCACATGAAGCTCGACATGTTCACCGACCAGGTGTTCTGCTTCACGCCCAAGGGCGACGTGGTCGGCCTGCCGCGCGGCGCCACGCCGATCGACTTCGCCTATGCCATCCACACCTCCGTCGGCGACCGCTGCGCCGGCGCCGTGGTGGACGGCCGGCGCGCGCCGCTGTGGACCCGTCTGCGCAACGGCCAGCAGGTCGAGATCATCACCGCCCAGGGCCAGCGCCCCTCGCCGCACTGGGAGGACATCGCGCGCACCGGCCGCGCCAAGGCGGCGATCCGCCGGGCGTTGCGTGAGCGGATCCGCGAGGAGCAGGTGGCGCTCGGGCGCGACCTCGCCGAGCAGAGCTTCGCCCGCTTCGGCCGCAGCGGCGGCGAGAAGGCCGTCGCCGCGGCGGCGCTGAAGCTCGGCTTCCACTCGGTCGAGGCGATGCTGGTGGCGCTCGCCAAGGGCGAGCTGACCGGGCGCCAGGTGGTCGAGGCGGTCTACCCGCAGCAGCCCGGCCAGCCGGCGCCGCCGCCCGAGCCCGACCCGGCGCCGGCGCGCGCCCCGGTGCGCGGCGTGCGGCGCGGCGTCGCCATCGAGTTCTGCACCTGCTGCTGGCCGATCCCCGGCGACCGGATCATCGGCCTCACGCGCCGCGGCGGCGTGGTGGTGCACGCCATCTCCTGCCCGCTGCTCGCCGAGTTCGAGGACGATCTGGAGCGCTGGCACGATCTGAGCTGGGACGCCGAGGCCTCGAAGAACCCCACCAACCTCGCCCGCATCAGCCTGACGCTGGCCAACCAGCCCGGGGCGCTCGGCACCGTGTGCACGCTGGCCGGCGAGCAGTACGCCAACATCGACAACATCGGCGTCAGCCACCGCAAGCCGGACTTCTTCGTGATGACCATGGACCTCGAGGTCAGGGACGTGAAGCACCTCAACGATATCCTCACCGCGATCCGGGCGCAGAGCTTCGTCCACCAGGTCGAGCGCACGGTCAGCCCGCCGGCCCGCGTCGCCGAGGCGCCGCGCGACGAACAGCCGCGCCTGCCACTGGGCTCGGTGCCGGCGAGACACGATTGAACCGGCGCCGCCGAAGCGGCATCACTTATCGATACATCAATTCGGCATACATCCGGCATCACTGCGGCAGGCACGGCGGGAGAGGGGAGCGAACAGGGGATGATCCCGCGATGATCTTCAGGCGACGCCGGCAGCCTTCCATCCTGGCGCGGCTGCGCGAGTCGCTCGCGCCGCGCAAGGGCCTGTGGCGCGGGGTCGACTACATCGGCAAGCGCATGCGCCGGCTGCCCGACAGCCCGCACCGCATCGCGCTGGGCTTCGCCATCGGCGCCTTCGTCTCGTTCACGCCGTTCTTCGGCCTGCACTTCATTTTGGCTGCGCTGATCGCCTGGGCGCTGCGGGCCAACGTGCTGGCGGGCATCTTCGGCACGGTGGTCGGCAACCCGCTGACCTTCCCGCTGATTTCGGTGACCTCGCTGTGGCTCGGGCGCTGGATGCTGGGGCGCGGCGACAGCGGCTCGGAGTTCGAGAAGGTCACCCGCGCCTTCGCCGAGGGCTTCAACGCCATCTGGGGCATGGTGAAAAGCTGGTTCGGCTACGGGCCGTCGACGATCGACGGCCTCGTGGTCTTTCTCGACAACATCTTTCTGCCCTATCTGATAGGAGGGATCGTCCCTGGGCTGATCGCCGCGGCGTTGTGCTATTGGCTGCTCGGCCCCATCGTGGCAGCCTACCAGGAGCGCCGCAGCAAGCGGCTCGAGGCGAAGGCGGACGAGCGGCGCCGAGCGGCCGAGGCCGAGCAGAAACTCTACGCGAATCACGACCGGATGGAGGGAGACGATGTCTGAGAACCAGGCCACGCGCCGGCAAGCCGCGGACCACCGGGCCGGGCGCCTGCGCCTCGGCGTCAATATCGACCACGTCGCCACCATCCGCAACGCCCGCGGCGGCCGGCACCCGGACCCGGTGCACGCCGCGCGCATCGCCGAGGAGGCGGGCGCCGACGGCATCACCGCGCATCTGCGCGAGGACCGGCGCCACATCACCGACGCCGACATCGAGGCGCTGACCGCGACGCTGAAGCTGCCGCTCAACTTCGAGATGGCGGCGACGCCCGAGATGCAGGCGATCGCGCTCAGGCACCGCCCGCACGCGGTGTGCATCGTGCCCGAGAAGCGCGAGGAGCGCACCACCGAGGGCGGGCTCGAGGTGGCGCGCGAGGAGAACCGGCTCGCCGGGTTCATCGCGCCGCTGCGCGAGGCGGGCTGCCGGGTCTCGATCTTCATCGCCGCCGACAGGCCCCAGGTCGAGGCGGCGCACCGCATCGGCGCCCCGGTGGTCGAGCTGCACACCGGCGCCTACTGCGACGCGCACAACGAGGGGCGTCTGGCCGAGCGCGACGCCGAGCTCGTGCGGCTCGGCGAGATGGCCGCCTTCGCCCGCTCGCTCGGGCTCGAGGTGCATGCCGGCCACGGGCTGACCTTCGAGACGGTCGGCCCGGTCGCCGCGATCCCGCAGGTGATCGAGCTCAACATCGGCCACTTCCTGATCGGCGAGGCGATCTTCTCGGGCCTCAACAGCGCCATCCGGCGCATGCGCGAGCAGATGGACCGCGCGCGGCGTGAGGCTTTCGGCGAGGGGGCGGCGTGATGGGTTGCACCCCCATGCGCGGCCGGGCCGCAGCGATTGCGGGACTGGCGCTGATGCTGGCGAGCGCGCCCGGACTTGCCCAGACGGTCGGCGCCTGCGACTGGCGCGGGCAGGCCGCCATGATTCCCGAGCCCTGGGAGGAGAACAGCCGCACCTTCGCGAACGGCGCCGTGCGGATTGCACTCTCCGACCCCGGCGAGCCACCCTGCTGCTCGGCCAGCCTGATCGTCCTGGTCCCCGGCGAGATTTATGGCCGAAGCTGCTTCATCGTGCGTGACGAGGAGATCGGCTGGTGGGACGTGGACATCGCCGGCGTGACCGCGCAATACGACCCGGCGCGCGGTCTGTTGCTCTCTGTGCCGGTGGTCTCTCCGCACCCGCTGGGCGGGGCGGACCGCGAGAGCGCGCGGGTGATCGCTCTGCGCGTCAACCAGGCGGAAGGCAGTGTAACCCTTGAATAAACCGACGGGGCAAAGCCGGCGATGATCCTCGGCATCGGCGCGGACATCGCCGACATCCGCCGCATCGAGCGGACCATCGGGCGTTTCGGCGAGCGCTTCCTCGCCCGCGTCTTCACCGAGACCGAGCGCGCCAAGTCCGAGCGCCGGCGCACCCGCGTCGCCTCCTACGCCAAGCGCTGGGCGGCCAAGGAGGCGTGCTCCAAGGCGCTCGGCACCGGCCTGCGCATGGGCGTGGCGTGGCGCGAGATGGGGGTGGTGAACCTGCCCACCGGCCAGCCGACCATCGAGCTCACCGGCGGTGCCGCCGGGCGGCTCGGGCGGCTGGTGCCGGCGGGCATGCAGCCGCGCATCCACGTGACGCTGACCGACGACTACCCCTGGGCGCAGGCCTTCGTGGTGATCGAGGCGCTGCC
The DNA here is from genome assembly GCA_035513135.1 of Thermohalobaculum sp. Lineage (GTDB taxonomy): Bacteria > Pseudomonadota > Alphaproteobacteria > Rhodobacterales > Rhodobacteraceae > Thermohalobaculum. The sequence continues at coordinate 7,288 of DATKCQ010000045.1, read as the reverse complement.
CGCCGCGACACCCGGCCCCGCGCCCCCGGCTTGACTTCGCCATGTTCCGCCGTCACACAGCCCCGGCCCTGCCCCCCGCATCGAGACGCCCGCGCATGCCTGCAAAGCAGAAGAAGAAGGATGGTCTTTGGGAGACCCTGAAGACCATCTTCTGGGCGCTGCTCATCGCCATGGCCTTCCGCTCGTTCCTCTACCAGCCGTTCTCGATCCCCTCGGGCTCGATGAAGCCGACGCTGCTGGTGGGCGACTACCTGTTCGTCTCGAAGTTCGCCTACGGCTATTCGCGCTACTCGCTGCCCTTCGCGCCCCGGCTGTTCGACGGGCGGATCTGGGCCGAGATGCCCGAGCGCGGCGACGTGGCGGTGTTCAAGCACCCGGCCAGGGACGCGTGCAGCCAGGGCCCGGTCGGCATGGTGGTCGACATCGTGCGCTCGCTGACCGGCCAGGGCGGCGGCGCGCCGAACGACTGCGTCGACTACGTCAAGCGGGTGATCGGGCTGCCCGGCGACCGCATCCAGGTGCGCGCCGGCATCCTGCACATCAACGGCGAGGCGATGCCGACCGAGACCGCCGGGTTCCACGTCGAGCCCAAGTCGGCGCGCGGCAACCCGCCGAACCGGCCGCGCTGCGTCAACGAGCCGGTGCCGGCGGACGGCGAGTGCCGCAAGGAGCTGTGGCGCGAGACCCTGCCCAACGGGCGCACCCACCCGGTGCTCAACATCACCGGCACGATCGGCGACATGGACGGCCAGAACTACTCCGGCCCCGACAACACGCCGGTCTTCGAGGTGCCCGAGGGGCATCTTTTCTTCATGGGCGACAACCGCGACAATTCCATCGACAGCCGGTTTCCGGAGGTCGGCATGGTGCCCTTCGAGAACCTGATCGGCCGCGCCGAGATCACCGCGCTTTCCGCGGACGGGCCGTTCTGGCAGGTCTGGAACTGGCGCTTCGAGCGCTTCTTCCGCCCGATCGAGTGAGCATGGGCGAGGCAGGCCGCATCTCCTGGGGCCGGCTGATTCTCGGCGTGCTATGCGCCCTGCCGGTCGCCGGTGTGCTGGCGGCGCTGATCGGCCCGCTGGTCGCCACCAGCCTGGCCGGGGGCAACCACTACCAGATCCGCGACAACGCCATGGCCCCGGCGCTGATCGTCGGTGACTGGGTGCTGGCCGAGCCGCTGGATCCCGGGGAGCTGCCCGAGCGGGGCGACATCGTGGTCTACGACGACCCCGGCGGCAGCGGCGAGGCGCGAATCATGCGCGTCGTCGGCCTGCCCGGCGAGCGTGTGCAGATGCGCGGCGGCGCGCTCTACATCGACGGCCAGCGGGCGCTGATGGAGCGGGTCGGCGAGAACGTGGCGGCGAAGCGCCCGCCGGGCCGGCGCGCCCCGATGCCGCGCTGCCTCAACGACCCGGTGCCGCTCGGCGCCGCGTGCCACCAGGAGGTCTGGCGCGAGACGCTGCCCGACGGCACCAGCGGGCTGGTGCTGAACAGCAGCCGGCGCATCGGCCTGGCCCGCCCGGCCTCGAGCGAGGGTGGCGACGACACGACGCTGTTCACCGTTCCCCCGGACCGGGTCTTCGTCATGGGCGACAACCGCGACCATGCCCTCGACAGCCGCTTCCGGCCGCACGGGGCGGTGCCGCTCGAGAACCTGCGCTACCGGGTCTCGATGATCCACACCTCGCTCGACCTCACCTCGCGTTTCCCGCGGCCGCGCTGGGAGCGCTTCTTCCGGACGGTGCCGTGATGGGCGCCGCCCGCCCGGCGCCGCTGAAGCGGCTGGGAGAGGCGCTGGGCCACCGCTTCGCCGCGCCGCGCCTGCTCGAGCAGGCGGTCACCCACCCCTCGGCGGCAACGCCGGCGCGGCCCAACAACCAGCGCCTCGAGTTCCTCGGCGACCGGGTGTTCGGGCTCGTCATCGCCGAGGCGCTGCTCGAGACCTACCCCGACGAGGACGAGGGCGCGCTGGCGCCGCGCCTCAACGCGCTGGTGCGCCGCGAGACGCTGGCCGAGGTGGCGGCCGAGCTCTCGCTCGGCGACTACCTGCGGCTCGGCCGCTCCGAGGCGACCAGCGGCGGGCGGAAAAAGACGGCGATCCTGGCCGACGCCATGGAGGCGGTGATCGCGGCGCTCTATCTCGACGGGGGAATGGAGCCGGCGCGCCGCCTGGTGCTGGCGCACTGGCGGCGGCGGATCGAGGCGCCGGACACCGCGCCGATGGACGCCAAGACCCGGCTGCAGGAATGGGCGCAGGGCCGCGGCATGGCGCCGCCCGGCTACGCGGTGACGGCGCGCGACGGGCCCGACCACGCGCCGCGCTTCACCGTGGAGGCGAGCCTCGCCTCGGGCGAGCGCGCCGCCGGCGCCGCCGCCTCGAAGAAGCAGGCCGAGCAGGAAGCGGCGCAGGCGCTGCTGGACCGGCTCGGGCTCGAAGGGGATGAAAATGACTGACGCCCCCCCCGGCGCACCCGCCGGCGCCCCCCCCGACTCCCCCGCCGACACCCCCACCCGCTGCGGCTTCGTCGCCGTGATCGGCGAGCCCAACGCGGGCAAGTCCACGCTGGTCAACGCCATGGTCGGGAGCAAGGTCTCGATCGTCACGCACAAGGTGCAGACCACGCGATTCCGCATCCGCGGCATGGCGCTCGAGGGCGCGAGCCAGCTCATCTTCGTCGACACGCCGGGCCTGTTCCGCCCGCGCCGCCGGCTCGACCGGGCGATGGTCGCCGCCGCCTGGGCCGGCGTGAGCGACGCCGACATCGTGGTGCTCATGGCCGAGGCGCAGCGCGGCATCAGCGAGGGCGTGGAGGCGATCCTCGAGGGGCTCGACGCGCATCTGGGCAAGGGCCGCCCGGTGGCGCTGGCGATCAACAAGATCGACCGGGTCAGGCGCCCGAAGCTCCTGGAGCTCGCGGCGGCGCTCAACGCGCGGCGCGACTTCGCGCGGACCTTCATGATCTCGGCGCTCCAGGGCGATGGCACCGGGGACCTTCGCCGCTGGCTGGCCGGGAGCGTGCCCGAGGGTCCGTGGCTCTACCCCGCCGACCAGGTCGCGGACCTGCCGATGCGCCTGATCGCCGCCGAGATCACGCGCGAGAAGCTGACGCTCAGGCTGCACCAGGAGCTGCCCTACCAGGCCACCGTGGAGACCGAGAGCTGGGAGGAGCGCCGCGACGGCTCGGTGCGCGTCGAGCAGATCGTCTACGTCGCCCGCGACGGCCACAAGGGCATCGTGCTGGGCGAGGGCGGCCACACCATCCGCCAGATCGGCACGGCGGCGCGCGAGGAGCTGAGCGCCATGCTCGGCCGCCCGGTGCACCTGTTCCTCAACGTCAAGGCGCGGCCCGATTGGCAGGACGACCCGGCGCGCTACCGGGCGCTGGGCCTCGACCTGCCCAAGAAGGGTTGAAACGGGGGGTTCGCCATGAGCTGGGAGGCGCGGCCGCGGCTGACCACCTCGATCTGGGTCTCGGCCTATCTGGCGCGGCTCTCGCAGCAGGGCATCCATGCCCATGTGGCGCGCCGTGGCGACGGCACCGCCGGGGCGGTGGCGGTGAAGGTGGCGCAGATGGACGGCCGCGCCTCGTTCTTCACCCGCGTCTTCGGGGAGGACGGGGCGCGCATCTGGGAGGCGCAGATGGAGGCCGCGCCCGAGGCGGAGGTCGACGCGGCGCTGGCGCGCCAGCGGCGCTACGACCCGGATCTGTGGATCATCGAGGTCGAGGACCCGCGCGGGCGGCACCTGCTCGACGCCCCGGGGCTCGCGGAGTAGGCGCGGAGTAGGCAATGGACTGGCGCGAGGAGGCGATCCTGCTGGCGGTGCGCCCGCACGGCGAGTCGGGCGCCATCGTCGAGGTGCTGACCCGCGGCCACGGCCGCCATGCCGGGCTGGTCTATGGCGGGCAGGGGACGCGCCTCGCGTCCGTCCTGCAGCCCGGGGCGCAGCTCGAGGTCGCGTGGCGCGCCCGGCTGGCCGAGCACCTCGGCCATTTCCGCGTCGAGCCGCTGCGCTCGCGCGCCGGCATCATGGGCGACCGGGCGGCGCTGGCCGGGCTCAACGCGGTCGGCGCGCTGGCGGTCGCCTTCCTGCCCGAGCGCGAGCCGAACCCCGCGCTCTACGACGAGACGCTGGCGCTCGCCGACGCACTGGCGGCGCGCGCCTGGGACTGGCCCGCCGCCTATGCGCGCTGGGAGGTCTCGCTGCTCGCGGCGCTGGGCTTCGGGCTCGACCTGGCGCGCTGCGCCGCGACCGGCGCCACCGAGGACCTGGTCTTCGTCTCGCCGCGCAGCGGACGGGCCGTCTCGCGCCGGGCGGGCAGCGCCTGGGCCGACCGGCTGCTGCCCCTGCCGGGCTTCCTGGTCGGCCACGGCACGCCCGGCATCGCCGCGGTGCGCGAGGCGCTGCGCACCACCGGCCATTTCCTCGAGCACTGGGCCTGCCCCGCCTTCGAGCGCCCCGCCCCGCCCGAGGCCCGCGCCCGCCTCGTGCGCCTGCTCGAGCGGCACGCAATGACCGCCCCGCGATAGCGGCGGCATCGCCAGCCCCCGGGCCTGCGACGTGCCCATCGCCCGCCGCGCGAAAACGGGCACATGGAATTAGCTGTTGAATCAATGGCTTGGAAAGATGTGCAATGTGCACACCCATGCGCCCGCCCGCCGGCGGTGGACGCCGGGCGGCGATTCCGGCTAGACGGGTGTCCGCGCCCGCCGTGCATGATAGATTGCGGCGGGAACGCCCGCGAGAGGAGCCCCGAATGACCGCACGCCCGCCGCTCACCCTCTACCTCGCCGAGCCGCGCGGCTTCTGCGCCGGCGTGGTGCGCGCCATCGAGATCGTCGAGATGGCGCTGGAGAAATGGGGCCCGCCCGTCTACGTGCGCCACGAGATCGTGCACAACCGCCGCGTCGTCGAGGACCTGCGCGCCAAGGGCGCGGTGTTCGTCGAGGAGCTCGACGAGTGCCCCGACGACCGGCCGGTGGTGTTCTCGGCCCACGGCGTGCCGAAGGCGGTGCCCGCCGAAGCGCACCGGCGCAACATGATCTACGTGGACGCCACCTGCCCGCTGGTCTCGAAGGTCCATGTCGAGGCCGAGCGCCATCACGAGCGCGGCCGCCAGATCGTGATGATCGGCCATTCCGGCCACCCCGAGACGGTCGGCACCATGGGCCAGCTTCCGCCCGGCGAGGTGATCCTGGTCGAGACCGTCGAGGATGTCGGGCGCATCCGGCCGCGCGACCCCGGACGGCTGGCCTACATCACCCAGACCACGCTCTCGATCGACGACACCGCCGCGATCGTCGCGGCGCTCACCGCGCGCTTCCCCGCCATCGTCGGGCCGCTCAAGAAGGACATCTGCTACGCCACCACCAACCGCCAGGAGGCGGTCAAGGCGATGGCGCCCGCGATCGAGGCGCTGATCGTGGTCGGCGCGCCCAACTCCTCGAACTCGCGCCGGCTGGTCGAGGTGGGCCGCGCCGCCGGCTGCGGCTACGCCGAGCTGGTGCAGAGCGCGAGCGAGATCGACTGGCGCGCCCTGGAGGGCGCCCGCGCGGTCGGGCTCACGGCCGGGGCCAGCGCCCCCGAGGTGCTGGTCGACGAGGTGATCGCCGCCTTCCGCGAGCGCTACGACATCGCCATCGAGCCGGTCGTCACCGCCGAGGAGCACGTCAGCTTCAAGGTGCCGCGGGTGTTCCGCGAAGCGTCCTGAGCGACGCGTGCCGCAGCTTTTCGCCTACACCGACGGCGCCTGCTCGGGCAACCCGGGGCCGGGCGGCTGGGCCGTGGTGCTCGAGGCCCGGGAGGACGGCACGCTGGTGCGCGCGCGCGAGCTGAGCGGCGCCGAGGCGCGGACCACCAACAACCGCATGGAGCTGATGGCCGCCATCGCCGCGCTCGAGGCGCTGACGCGGCCCTCCGAAATCAGCATCGTCACCGATTCGAACTACCTGCGCCACGGCATCACCGAGTGGATCCACCGCTGGAAGCGCAACGGCTGGAAGACCTCCGAGCGCAAGCCCGTGAAGAACGCCGACCTGTGGCAGCGGCTTGACGCGGCAGCCGCCCGGCACAAGGTAGAATGGAACTGGATCAAGGGCCATGCCGGCCACGACCAGAACGAGCGCGCCGACCAACTGGCGCGCGCCGAGATCAAGGCGCTGAAACGCGTAGGCGGCGGGAGCTTGACCCCGGTGCCCGATGCGCCGCATGTAGCGCCAGACCCGGATACGGAACCCTGAACCCGGAGGACCCCCCGATGTTCGACCTCACCGCCAGAAACCTTCTGGAAGGCCGCGCCCATGTGGGCGGCGAATGGCTGACCGGCGCCAAGACCTTTCCCGTCACCAACCCCTCGACCGGCGAGGAGATCATCAAGGTCGCCGACCTGACGCGCGACGACACGCGCCGCGCCGTCGACGCGGCCTACGCCGCCTTCCCGGCCTGGTCGGCCAGAACCGGCAAGGAGCGCGCCGCCATCCTGCGCCGCTGGTACGAGCTGATCCTGGAGAACGCCGACGACCTCGCCCGCCTGCTCACCGCCGAGCAGGGCAAGCCGGTGGCCGAGGCCAAGGGCGAGATCCTCTATGGCGCGGGCTTCATCGAGTGGTTCGCGGAAGAAGCCAAGCGCGTCTACGGCGACACCATCCCCGGCCACCAGGCCGACAAGCGCATCGTCGTGCTGAAGCAGCCCGTCGGCGTGGTCGGCGCCATCACGCCGTGGAACTTCCCCAATGCGATGATCACCCGCAAGGTCGCCCCGGCGCTGGCGGTGGGCTGCACCGTGGTGATCAAGCCGGCCAAGCAGACGCCGCTCTCGGCCACGGCGCTCGCCGTGCTGGCCGAGCAGGCGGGCTTTCCCAAGGGCGTCATCAACCTGATCACCTCGACCGACGCGCGCGGCGTGGGCGAGGAGCTCTGCAGCAACGACAAGGTGCGGAAAGTGACCTTCACCGGCTCGACCGAGGTCGGCCGGGTGCTGATGCGCCAGTGCGCGGACCAGATCAAGAAGGTCAGCCTCGAGCTGGGCGGCAATGCGCCCTTCATCGTGTTCGACGACGCCGACCTCGACGCCGCGGTCGAGGGCGCGATCCTGTGCAAGTTCAGGAACGCCGGGCAGACCTGCGTGTGCGCCAACCGCATCTACGTGCAGGCCGGGGTCTACGACGCCTTCGCCGAGAAGCTTACGCAGGCGGTGGGCAAGCTCCGTGTCGGCGACGGCTTCGAGGAGGGCGTCACCACCGGCCCGCTGATCGACGAGGCCGGGCTCGAGAAGGTCAAGGAGCACGT
>DATKCQ010000044.1:0-20986 GCA_035513135.1 Thermohalobaculum sp. | reverse complement strand
GATCAGAAAACCCTTGCCCGCAGGGGCCATCCACATATGGACACTACCTACTTGCCGCTTCACCGCCGGATTCCCGATGAATAATTCGATTGATTCGCCCGGGGGTTGCCCGGGGCTTGCCCGGGGCTTGAGCGAGAGAGCATGGCTGGCCGACACGAAATGGACGCTGTCGATGCGCGCATCCTGCGCGCCCTGCAGCGCGACTCGAGCCCGCCCGTGGCCGAACTGGCCGCGGCGGTGGGGCTGTCGCCGTCCGCCTGTCATCGCCGCGTCAAGCTGCTCGAGCAGGCGGGGATCATCACCGGCTACGCCGCGCGGCTCGACCGGCGCGCGCTCGGCCTTGCGCTCGAGGTCTTCGCCGAGGTCAGCCTCGATGCGCCGACGCGGCCGGCCATGCAGGCGTTCGAAGCCGCGGTGGCCCGGTTCGACGAGATCCTCGAGTGCCACCGCATCATCGGCGGGCCGGACTACCTGCTGCGCCTGGTGGCGCGCGACATCGACGACCTGGAGCGGATCCACGGCGACTGCCTCGGCCAACTCCCCGGGGTCGCCCGCATCCGCACGCTGCTGACCTTGTCCACCGTGGGGGCGTGGCAGGGCTACCCGGTTCGCGAGCCCGCGGGCGAATAGTTCGGCCGGGCGGGGACTGTGCCGGCCGTCCCGGTTGCCCGCATTCGCGTTTGAAGGCGGCGCGGCCAGCGGCTAGAGCCGTTCCGGTGATTCCCGAATCACCGGAACGGCTCTAGCACGTTGAGTCACCGCGATTTCCGAGCCGCAAAATGATTCCACTTTGCTCGAAATCGCTCTAGCATGCCGGGCGGGCGCAACCAGGAGGGCCGCTGCCAGCCGATGACGGATGCTGTGGGCGATCCGGGCGAGCTGCTCGTCCGCGTCTGGCGCGGGGCGGAGGAGGGCGCGTTCGCCAGCTACCGCGTGCCGGCCCGGCCGAACCAGACGGTGCTCGACGTGGTCACCGAGGTTCAGCGCCACCATGCCCCGGACCTCGCCTACCGCTTTGCCTGCCGGGTCGGGGTGTGCGGCTCCTGTGCCATGACCGTGAACGGCGTGCCGCGCTGGACCTGCCGCACCCATGTGCGCCGGGTCGCCGCCGAGGGCACGCTGACCGTGGAGCCGCTGAGGAGCCTGCCGCGCATCCGCGACCTCGCCGTCGACATGGCGCCGTTCTTCGAGAAGTGGCAGGCCGCCGGCGCCGCCTTCGAGCCCAGCGCGACGCGTGCCGACGCGCCCGCCCGGGTGGACCCCGCAGCCCCGGAGCGCCGCGCCGCCGATGCCGGCATCGAGTGCATCAACTGCGCCGTCTGCCACGCCGCCTGCGACGTGGTGGCCTGGGATACCGGGTATCTCGGCCCCGCGCCCCTCCTGCGCGCCTGGACGCTGGTCAACGACACGCGCCACGCCGGCCGCGCCGCGACGCTGGAGCGGGCCATGGAGCGGGGCGGTTGCGCGTCGTGCCACACCCAGGGGAGCTGCATGCGGCATTGCCCGGTGGGCCTCAGCCCGACCGAGGGGATCGCCGGGCTAAAGCGCCTGTCGCTCGCCGCCATGTTCCTCGGGGGCGGCTGATGGAGCGGCAACTGTTCGTGCTCCAGCGCCTCACCGCGCTGGTGCTGGCGCCGCTGGTGCTGGTGCATCTTGGGCTGATTGTGCTGGCGATCCGCGGCGGGCTGAGCGCGGCCGAGATCCTTGGCCGCACGCAAGGATCCGTGGGCTGGGCGCTGTTCTACGGGGCCTTCGTGCTGGCTGCCGCGGTGCACGCGCCGATCGGACTGCGCAACGTGCTCAACGAGTGGACGCCGCTGGGCCGCCGCGCGGCGGACCGGCTGGCGCTCGCCTTCGCCGTGCTGCTGCTGGCGCTCGGCCTGCGCGCCGTCCTCGCGGTGGTGGCATGAGGCGGCACCGCAATCACCGGGCCTGGTGGGCCTTTCTCGGCCACCGGCTGAGCGGGCTGGCGCTCGCCGCCTTCCTGCCGCTGCATTTCCTGATGCTGGGACTGGCGGTCGAGGCGGCGGCGCTCGACCGGGCGCTGGCCTGGACCGAGCTCTGGCCGGTCAAGCTCGCCGAATGGGGGCTGGTCGTGCTGCTGGGGCTGCATCTCGTGTTCGGCGCCCGCCTCTTGGTGCTCGAGCTGCTGCCCTGGCCCGGCGGCGACGCGCGGCTCGGCTGGATCGTGCCGGGGCTCGCCGCCTCGCTGCTGATCGGCGCGGTGTTCCTGGCCGGGGCCTTCTGATGCGCATCGAGCGCGGGCGCACCGACATCCTGATCCTCGGCACCGGAGGCGCCGGGCTGTTCGCCGCGCTGCACGCGAAGCAGCGGGCGCCCGGGCTCGAGGTGACGCTGGCCGCCAAGGGCCTGCTCGGCAAGTCCGGCTGCACGCGCATGGTGCAGGGCGGCTACAACGTGGCGCTGGCGCCGGGCGACTCGGTCGAGCGGCACTTCATGGACACCATCGAGGGCGGCAAGTGGCTGCCCCGCCAGGACCTCGCCTGGCGGCTGTGCGAGACGGCCGTCGAGCGCATCCGCGAGCTCGAGAACGAGATCGGCTGCTTTTTCGACCGCAACCCTGACGGGACGCTGCACCAGAAGGCTTTCGCCGGGCAGAGCTTCGACCGCACGGTGCACAAGGGCGACCTCACGGGCATCGAGATCATCAACCGGCTGATGGAGCAGGTGCGCGCCCGCGGCGTGACCGCACTCGAGGAGCACCGGGCGCTGGAGCTGGTCCCGGCGGCGGACGGCTCGGGGCTCGCGGGGGTGCTGATGCTCGACGTGCGTTCCGGCGAATACCGCTTCGTCGCCGCCAAGGCCGTGTTGCTCGCCACCGGGGCGGGGCCGACCATGTACCTCTACCACACCCCCTCGGGCGACAAGACCTGCGACGGGCTGGCCATGGCGCTGCGCCTCGGCCTGCCCCTGCGCGACATGGAGATGGTGCAGTTCCACCCCACCGGCCTGCTCGGCGGGCCGAACACCCGCATGACCGGCACGGTGCTCGAGGAGGGGCTGCGCGGCGCCGGCGGCTATCTGCTCAACGGTGCGGGCGAGCGCTTCATGGCCGCCCTCGATCCGCGTGCCGAGCGCGCCACCCGCGACATCGTCAGCCGCTGCATCTACGACGAGATGCGCGCCGGGCGCACCACGCCGACGGGTGGCGTGTGGCTGGAGATGCGTCATCTCGGGCCGGACAAGGTGGCGCGCATGTTCCCCGGCATGGTCAAGCGCTGCGCCGACTGCGGCTTCGACCTCGCGGGCGGCCGGGTGGAGGTGGTGCCCACCGCGCACTACATCATGGGGGGAGTCGAGTTCGGCATCGACTGCGCCACCGGGGTACCGGGGCTGTTCGCTGCCGGCGAGGACTGCGGCGGCGTGCACGGCGCCAACCGGCTGGGCGGCAACGGCGTGGCGAACTCCACCGTCTTCGGCGGCGTCGGTGGCGAGACGATGGCGGGCTTCGTTGCCCGCGAGGGCGCCTGGCGCGACCCGGATGAGGCCACCATCGAGGCCGGAGTGGCCCGCGCCGAGCGGCCCTTCGGGCTGAAGCCCGGCGACCTGCACGGGCTGCGCGAGCGGCTGGCCCAGGCGATGTGGGACGAGATCGGCGTGATGCGCAACGCGGACGGAATCGGGCGCGGGCTGGCAGGCCTCGACGGGATCGAGGCCGAGCTCTACGCCACCGGCCTCGTCGATGGCGAGCGCCGCTTCAACCTGACCTGGCACGACTGGCTGAACCTCGATAGCCTTGTCGCTGTCAGCCGGGTGATCGGCCGGGCCGCGCTGGCCCGCGAGGACAGCCGCGGCGCGCACTACCGCGAGGACTTCCCCGAGACCGGCGACCTCGCGGCGAGCGCCTTCACGCGGGTGCGCCGGCGCGACGACGCGCTGGCGCTCGAGATGGTGCCGGTCGGCTTCGACATCGTCCGCCCCGGCGAGTCTCTGCTCGGCGCGGCGGCAACGGGATGAGGACGCCATGATCGCCGAGCAGACCATCGAGCAGGCCGCCTACGAGATCATGACCCGGGCGGCGATCGACATCCCCGAAGATTATCTCAACGGCATCAAGGGCATGATCGACACCGAGAAGGGCGACCTCTCGACCTTCGTGCTCAAGGCCATGGTGGAGAACTGGGAGGCGGCCACCGAGGACCGCCGGCCGATGTGCGCCGACACCGGCCTGCCGCGCTACTACGTGAAGGTGGGCGACGAGGCGCCGGTGCGGCGCTTCACCAGGATCGAGGAGGCGCTGCGCCGCGCCACCGCGCGCGCCACCCACGACGTGCCGCTCAGGCCCAACCGGGTCCACCCGCTCACCCGCGCCGACAACGACAACAACGTCGGCATCAACGCCCCGGAGATCGAGTGGTCGTTCGAGCCCGACGTCGATTGGATCGACATCACCACCGTGCACAAGGGCGGGCTGTTCGGCACCGACTACCGCATGCTGTTCCCGGGCGACGGGATCGACGGCATCAAGCGCTTCTTCCTCGACACGCTGATCGCCTTCGGCAAGCGCGGGCTCGCCTGCCAGCCGGCGATCGTGGGGGTGGGGCTGGGCGGCTCCAAGGACATCTGCATGGTGCTGGGCAAGCAGGCGGCGTGCCTGCGCACGGTCGGCGAGCGCAACCCGGACCCCGAGATCGCCAGGCTCGAGGCCGAGCTCAGGGAGCTCGGCAACTCCATCGGCATGGGGGCGATGGGCTTCATCGGCTCGTCGATGTGCGTCGACGTGCACATCGAGGTCGGCTACACCCACACCGGCGGCATGCCCATGTCGGTGCACACCTTCTGCCTGTCGTCGCGCCGCGCCACCGCGCGCATCCACGCCGACGGGCGCATCGAGCACCGCACCGAACCCCGCTGGTTCACCCCCTACATGCGCCGGGAGGGCGTGACATGGACACCGGAAACCTCCGCAAGGTCAGCCTGAGTCTGCCCGCCGGCCCCGAACACATCGCGGCCCTCCGGCCTGGCGACGTGGTGTTCCTCGACGGCCTCGTCTACACCGCCCGCGAGGGCGTCTACGAGCGCGTTCTGGTGAAGGGCGAGCCGCTGCCGGGCGAGATCGGCACACTCACCAACGCCAACTTCCACTGCTCGCCGGCGGCAGCGCGCGAGGGCGACGGCTTCCGCATCGGCGGGGTCACCGCGACCGCCTCGTTCCGCTTCTCGAAATACCTCGGCGAGTGGCTCGACCGCACCGGCACGAAGATCGTCATCGGCAAGGGCGGCTTGGCGCGCGAGGACTACCGCGAGATCCTGGCCCCGCGCGGCGCCGTCTACCTGACCACGGTCGGCTACGGCACCGGGGCGCTGCTCGGGCGCGGCGTCAAGGGCGTGCGCGCCGTGCACTGGCTCGAGGAGCTCGGCCTCGCCCAGGCCATGTGGCTGTTCGAGGTCGAGAACTTCGGCCCCTTCCTGGTCGACAGCGACGTGGCGGGCAACTCGCTCTTCGCCCAGCACGGCGACGCGGTCAACGAAGGCATCGCCAAGCTCTACGAGGGGCTGAAGGAGCCGGCGCTGCACCGCTACGGCGAGACCCGGGACCGGCGCGACGAGGTGATGTAGGGGTTGCCGCAGCCGACCCGGCACGGGGGACTCAGACTCCGTTAACCATTCGGCGCTAGCGTTCCCACGCGGCGCCCGGCAAGGCTGGCCGGTTGTCGTGGCATATCTCCTCCCTGTTGGACTGGCCGCGCCTTCGGGCGCGGCCATTTTTCTTCTGTTGCGCTGCGAGACGGCCCTGTTGACCCGCCCCGGGATGGCGCTAAAGTGGCCCGCCAGAACGGCTCGGCCGGTTCGACAGGGACCAGGTTCCACGGGAATCACGACGAGGATATCGACCGGCAACGACCGGTCTTCGGAGGGGCGCCGCGTGCGCCCCTTCCAGTTGCCCGACGATCCGGCCGATGACGAGGGGCGAATGGACCGCCGTTCCGCGCCTTGATTTCCCTCGCGCCAGTCGGCAAGACTGCCGCGCGAGAATCACCCTCCCTCCAGAGATGGGAACAGCCAATTGACCCGCTCCATGAAGCAAATCGTTGCCGCTTGCCTGCTCGGCGCGCTGGCGTTGCCCGCGATCTCCGCCGCGCAGAACGCGCAGAACCAGGATCCGGGTGAAACCGTGAAAGCGACCCACGGTGCCTGGGAGATCGTCTGCGCCACCTCCCAGCCCGATCTCTGCGTGATGCGCCAGGTCGGCAAGATGCAGGACGGCGCCGAGGTGCTGGAGGTGCGCATCCGCAAGCTGGACGGCGTGACCACCCAGGATGGCGAGACGGTCCCCGCGGCGATCCGCATCCTCACGCCGCTCGGCAGCGTATTGCAGGCCGGCGTCACGGTGCAGGTCGACGCCACCGAGCCGCGCACCGGCATCTACAAGGTCTGCGTGCCCCAGGGCTGCATCGTCGAGGACCCGATGTCGGCGGAGTTTCTCGGCCGCCTCAGGGCGGGCGCCGTGGCCAACATGAAGTTCGGCATCATCCAGCAGGGCGAAATCAGCGTTGCCGTTTCGCTGAACGGCTTCACCAAGGCGTTCAACTCGCTCTGAGGCCCGCCGCTACAGCCCGATGCGGCGCCGGAGCCCGCGAAACTGCTCGGCCAGGCGCGGCAGCCGGCGCAGCGCGCGCAACTCGCGCATGAAGCGCTCGCGCGGGGCGGCCGGGGCGCCCATCATGATCGAGCGGGCCGGCACGTCGCGCGCCGCCAGACAGCCGCCGGCGAGGATCGCATCGGGGCCGACCGTCACATGGTCGCTGACCCCGGCCCTGCCGCCCAGCACCACCCGGTCGCCGATCACCGCGCTGCCGGCGATGCCGGCCTGGCCGCAGATCAGGCAGTTCTCGCCGATCCGCGCATTGTGGGCAACCTGCACCTGGTTGTCGATCTTGCTGCCCCGCCCGATCACCGTGTCCGCCACGGTGCCGCGGTCGACCGTCGAGCAGGCGCCGATCTCGACGTCGTCGCCGATCTCCACCGCGCCCAGCGAGTTGATTCGCCGCAGCGTCAGGTTGCGCGCCCCGGGCCGGATCTCGCCGGTCGCCCGGGCGCTCTCGACCGCGCCCGGATCGGGCGTGACGAAGGAGAACCCGTCGGCGCCGATGCAGGCGTTCGGCTGGGCGATGAACCGCGCCCCGATGCGCACGCCGGCGCCGATGCGCACGCCCGGATGGATCAGCGCGCCCGGGCCCAGCACCGCGCCGCGGCCGATCGAGGCATGCGCCATGATCCGCGCCCCGGCGCCGATCCGCGCGCCCGGGCCGATCACCGCGAAGGGGCCGACCCAGACATCCGAGCCGAGCTCGGCCGCCGGATCGACCAGCGCCGTCGGGTGGATGCCGGGGGCGAGGTCGGGCGGTGCGGCGAACACCTCGCCGAGCATCGCCAGCGCCAGCCGCGGCCGCGGCGCGAACAGCGCGGCGGCAAGGCCGAGGGCGCGCCAGTCCGCGTCGGGCCAAAGCACCGCGGCGCGGGCGGGGGACACCTTCAGCGCTGCCTCATAGTCCGGCGACATCGCGAGCGCCAGGTCGTCCGGCCCCGCGCCCTGCGGCTCGGCCGGGCGGCGAATACCGAGCGAGGTGTCGCCCTGCGCCACCAGGCCGGTGGCCCGGGCGATCTCGGCAATGCTGTGGCTCATCGGGCGTCGACCGGCTCGATCCTTCCGGGCACGGCACGAGGGTGCACGGCGCCGGAGTCTCGTGCCACGCCCGACCCGCCCCTGCAAGCGCGGCGGTGCGCCGGCCTACCCCTCGGGCAGCGCCGCGCCCGCGTCGCGCAGCGCCGCCGCGACCAGCTGGTCGCGGCCGTAGACGTCGGCGCGGAACTGCCAGGCGCCGTCCTCGTCGATCCAGGCGGTGCGGTAGGTCACGTAGACCGGGATCGGCTCCTCGAGGTTCACCCAGCGCTCCGAGCCCGACGCGTGCAGGCGCTCGAACAGGGCCTCGGGATCGTTCGACTGCAGCGACAGCAGCAGGTGGGCGAAGGCGATCGGGTCCTCGAGCCGCACGCAGCCATGGCTGAAGTCGCGCCGGTCATGCCGGAACAGCCGGCGCGCCGGCGTGTCGTGCATGTAGATCGCGTATTTGTTGGGGAACAGGAACTTGACCCGGCCGAGCGCGTTGTTCGGGCCCGGATGCTGGCGGATCCGGCCGGGGAAGTTGCCGGGCGTCACGGTGGACCAGTCGATCAGGCCGGGGGGCATGTCGGTGCCGACCAGTTCCATGTTCTGGCGCCCGAGATAATACGGATCCTGCCTCAGCGCGGGCAGGATCTCCTCGGTGGCGATGGAGCGCGGCACGTTCCAGAAGGGATTGACGACGATGTGCTCGAGCTCGTCCGAGAACTCCGGCGTGCGGAAACGGGACGCCTTGCCGACCACGGTGCGCGTGGTGAAACGGGGGGTGCCGTTCTCGATGAGCGTCATGGTGAAGGCGGGAATGTTGATCACCACGTGGCGGTAGCCGGGGTCGCGGTTCAGCCAGCGCATGCGCTCGAGGTTCACCGCGATCTGCTCGGCCCGCTCGGCCGCCGGGGTATTCAGCGCCGCCAATGTCATCGGGCCGACGGCGCCATCGGTGTTGAGCCCGTGCCTGGCCTGGAAGCGGCGCACCGCGGCCTCGAGCGCGGAGTCGACGACCCGCGGATCGTTGCGCCGGGGTCCGGCGTCGGTCATCACCTCGTTGGTCGCGATTTGCTCGGAGGGGGGCAGATCGCCGAGCGCGATCAGCCGGGCCCGCAGCTGCGCCACCCGCGGCCCCCTGTCGCCGAGCCGCAGGGTCGGGCCCGTGGCGACCGGCTCGTCCCAGCCGCCGTTGTCGGCGATCTCGCGCATGTCGCGATAGAGCCGGACGAGGTGGAAGTAGCCCGGATCCTGCGGTGCCAGGCCGGCCAGGAAGCCCGGGACGTCCCGGGCTGCGGCGGCCATTGCGAGGAGGCCGGCGGGGTCCGGGCGCGGCGGCGCGACGTGGAGCTCCTGGCTGATCTCGCCGGGCTCGAGCAGGCCCGAGGCGAGGTCGCGCGCGTATTCCAGAAACAGCCGCGTTAGGTCGAGCTCGAGCCTGGCCGCCGCCGCGGCGTCGGTGCGTTCCAGACGCCGGTCGAGGCCGGCCGTATCGTAACGGGTCGCCGGCAGCGCGTGCCGGTCGGCCTCGCCGGCCCAGTCGAGCAGAGCCCGGGCAGCATCCGTCGGGGCGCCGTCCGCGGCGAGCCAGAACGGCATGAAGGCGCGCGCGTCGTAGAACTGGCGCACGGCATAGTTGCCGTAGCCCGCCGGCGCGAGCGCGGCGTGCAGGGCCCCGGCAACCGGGTCTGCCGCCGGCATGGTCGGCGGCGCGTTCCGGGCAATGTTCAGGGCATTGTCAACGGCGGCATTGTCAACGGCATTGCCGCCGGCACTGTCCTGGGCATACGCAGCCGGCCCGGCCGCCAGCAGCCCGGCCGCCAGCAGAACGAGCGCCACGGCCAGGCGAACTCGCAGCGTCATCATGGCATCACCCTGTTGCTCGGACTCTACACGTCAATGTTGGATGACTCACCTAGTAACACGCACCGCGCAATCCAATCCTTCCCGGAACATTTTCCGGCACATTTTTTGTCGCGCCGTGTGATAAACGCCGCAACCGCCCAAGCCGGCGGCAATTGACTCGATCACGGTTAACCTCGCCGAAAACAATTCCGTTGCACAGTTGCAACTTGGTCACAGAATCGGATTGTGGCATAAACATGCCAAGGCGCGACCGATGCAAGTGACAAAAGTCACAATCGATCGTCAGGGGCAGTGATGAGCAGGCAAATGACAGGCAACGTGATGACGCGGCGGGCCCTCCTTGGCGGGCTGGCTTCTCTCTCGGCAGTGGCGGCGGCGCCCGCCCTCGCCTCGGCCCCCGCGGTGCTCCGTGGGGCGGGGCAGTTTCGCAAGCTCGCGATGGTCAATGACCGCACGGGCGAATGGCTCGACACCATCTACTGGGCCGATGGCGGCTACATCCCCGAGGCGCTCAAGGCGGTGAACCATATCCTGCGCGACTGGCGCGAGGACAGGGCGCGCGACATGGACCCCCGCCTGATCGACATTCTCGCGGCGACCCACGCGAAGCTCGAATGCGCCGAGCCGTTCGAGGTGGTGTCCGGCTATCGCACGCCGCAGACCAACGCGCTGCTCCGGCGCAGATCGAAGGCGGTGGCGAAGAACTCCTACCACATCAAGGGGATGGCGGTCGACATCAGCATGAAAAGCCGGTCGGTGGCGCAGATCAGCCGTGCCGGCCTGTCGCTCGGGGCCGGCGGCGTCGGCCGCTACAGCCGCTCGGAGTTCGTGCATCTCGACTGCGGCCCGGTGCGCGACTGGGGCGCCTGACGGCGGCGCACCGCGCCTGCGCGGCGCGCGCCGCAGGCCGTCGGCCCTTCAGAGCCGCACGGTGCCATCGCCCTCCACCAGGTACTTGAAGCTGGTGAGCTGCTCGGCGCCGACCGGGCCGCGGGCGTGCAGCTTGCCGGTGGCGATGCCGATCTCCGCGCCCATGCCGAACTCGCCGCCGTCGGCGAACTGGGTCGAGGCGTTGCGCAGCAGGATGGCGCTGTCAAGCCGGGCGAAGAAGCAGTCGGCCACGGCGTCGTCCTCGGTCAGCACCGCCTCGGTGTGGGCCGAGCCGTATTGCCGGATGTGCCCGATCGCCTCCGCGACCCCGTCGACCACGCGCACGGCGATGTCCATGTCGAGGTATTCGCGGCCCCAGTCCGCCTCGCTGGCCGGGATGACCCGGGTATCGAGCGCCTGCGCCTCCGGGCAGCCATGCACCCGCACGCCCGCCTCGAGCAGGTCGCGCACCGCCGCGGCGCCCAGGGTCGCGGCGACGGGCCGGTCGATCAGCAGGCACTCGGCGGCGCCGCAGATGCCGGTGCGCCGGGTCTTGGCGTTGAGGATCACGCGGCGCGCCTTCGCGGGGTCGGCGGCCCGGTCGAGATAGACGTGGCAGATGCCCTCCAGATGCGCGAACACCGGCACCCGCGCCTCGGCCTGCACCAGCCCGACCAGGCTCTTGCCGCCGCGCGGCACGATCACGTCGATGTGCCGGGTCAGGCGCAGCATCTCGCTCACCGCCGCCCGGTCGCGCGTCGGCACGCGCTGGATCGCATCCGCCGGAAGGCCGGCCGCTTCAAGCCCGTCCACCAGGCAGGCGTGGATCGCGGCGGAGGAGTGGAAGCTCTCCGAGCCGCCGCGCAGGATCGCCGCATTGCCCGCCTTGAGGCACAGCCCGCCGGCATCCGCCGTGACGTTCGGCCGGCTCTCGAAGATTACCCCGACCACGCCGATCGGCGTGCGCACCCGGCGGATCCGCAGCCCCGAGGGCACCCGCCACTCGGCGATCACCGCGCCCACCGGGTCGGGCTGGGCGGCGACGGCGCGCAAGCCTCCGGCCATCGCCGCGATGCGCCGGGGGTTGAGCCACAGCCGGTCGAGCAGGGCGCCCGAGAGCTGCTTCGACCGGCCGTGCTCCATGTCCGTCTCGTTGGCGGCGAGGATCTCGGCCTCGCGCGCCTGCACCGCGTCGGCCGCGGCTTCGAGCGCCGCGCGCTTCGCTTCGGGCGCCGCGAAGGCCAGGGCGGCGGCGGCGGCGCGGGCCCGTTCGCCGATCCCGGCCATCATCGCGGGAATGTCCCGTGCGGGAATGTCCTGTCTCGCCGCCTCGTTCATCACATCCCCCAGATCACCATGTCGTCGCGGTGGGCCAGCGCGGCGCGGCCCGGATAGCCGAGGATATCCGCAATCCGCTCGGATTTCTGCCCCGCGATGGCGCGCGCCTCGCTGGCGCTGTAGCCGGCCAGCGCCGCGCCCACCGTCTCGCCGCTCTCGGTGGCGATCGCCACCGGGTCGCCGCGCTCGAAGCGGCCCTCGACCCGGCGCACGCCGGCGGGCAGCAGCGACTTGCCGCGCCTCAGCGCTGCCACGGCGCCGGCGTCGATCACCAGCACCCCCATCGGCTTCATGCCGGCGATCCACTGCTTGCGCGCCGCCGCGGGCGTGGCCGAGGGCAGGAACCAGGTGGCCCGCGCGCCGCGTGCCAGCGCCGTCAGCGGACGCTCGACGTCGCCACGCGTCACCGCGACCGCGCAACCGCCCTGCATCGCTGTCTTGGCCGCCAGCAGCTTGGTGCGCATGCCGCCGCGCGCCGCGTCGCTGCCCGCGTCACCGGCCATCGCCTCGATCCCGGGCGTGATCTCGGTGATCTCGGGCAGGTGCCGGGCGCCCGCGTCGAGGCGGGGGTTGGCGCTGTAGAGCCCGTCCACGTCGGAGAGCAGCACCAGCACCTCGGCTCCGGCCATCAGCGCCACCCGCGCCGCCAGCCGGTCGTTGTCGCCGTAGCGGATCTCGTCGGTCGCGGTGGTGTCGTTCTCGTTCACCACCGGCACCACGCCCATGCCGATCAGCGCCTTGAGCGTCGCCCGGCCGTTCAGGTAGCGGCGCCGGTTCTGCGTGTCGTCGAGCGTCAGCAGGACCTGCGCGGTCATCATGCCGTGCGGCTGCAGCGCCTCCTCCCAGCCGCGAATCAGGCGCGACTGTCCGACCGCGGCCGCCGCCTGCGCCTGCTCGAGCGGCAGCGCCCCCTCGGCGAGCCCCAGCACGCGGCGCCCGAGCGCGATGGCGCCCGAGGAGACCAGCACGAGCTGGCGCCCGGCCGCCCGCTCGGCCGCCAGGTCGCGGGCCAGCCCGGCCAGCCAGGCGGTGCGCAGCTCGCCGCTCGCCGGGTCGACCAGCATCGCCGAGCCGACCTTGACCACCAGCGAGCGCGTCCGGCCGAGGATCTCGAGGCCGCTCACGGCCGCCATGGCCCCGGCTCGGCCAGCGTCCCCGGCTCGGCCAGCGCCGCCGCCTCGGCCGCGCGGGCCCGGTCGATCTCGGCGCGCAGCGCGCGCAGCAGCGCCTGCACGCCCCGGCCCGTGACGCCCGAGATGGCGAAGGCCACCGGCACGCCCTCGGCGCGCAGCAGCCCGGCGAGCGTCTCGGCCTCGCCCGGCGCCAGCGCGTCCACCTTGTTCAGCGCGACGATGCGGGGCTTTTGTGCCAGCCCGCCGCCATAGGCGGCGAGCTCGCCCTCGACCGTGCGCCAGTCGCCGAGCGGGTCCGCGGAGGTCGCGTCGATCAGGTGCACCAGCACGGCGCAACGCTCGATGTGACCGAGGAAGCGGTCGCCGACGCCGCGGCCCTCGTGCGCCCCCTCGATCAGGCCGGGGATGTCGGCCATGACGAACTCGGTGCCGTCGATGCCCACCACGCCGAGGTTCGGGTGCAGCGTGGTGAAGGGGTAGTCGGCGATCTTCGGCCGCGCGTTCGAACAGGCGGCGAGCAGCGTGGACTTGCCGGCGTTGGGCAGGCCGACCAGCCCGGCATCGGCGATCAGCTTGAGCCGCAGCCGGAGGCTGCGCTCGACGCCCGGCTGGCCCGGGTTGGCGCGGCGCGGCGCCTGGTTGGTCGAGCTCTTGAAGCGCAGATTGCCCCAGCCGCCGTTGCCGCCCGCGGCCAGCAGCACCCGCTGGCCCTCGCGCGTGAGGTCGGCGATCAGCCTCTCGCCGTTTGCGTCCTCCTCGAGGATCTGGGTGCCGACCGGCACCTTCAGCACCACGTCGGCGCCGCCCCGGCCGGTGCGCTGCTGGCCCATGCCGTGCTGGCCGTTGCCGGCCTTGAAGTGCTGGCGGTAGCGGTAGTCGATCAGCGTGTTCAGCCCGGCCACCGCCTCGGCCCAGACATCGCCGCCGCGCCCGCCGTCGCCGCCGTCGGGACCGCCGAACTCGATGAACTTCTCGCGCCGGAAGCCGACGCAGCCCGGGCCGCCGCTGCCCGAGCGGATCTGCACCTTGGCTTCGTCGAGGAACTTCATCGCTCGGCCGCCCGCGCCATCCACCCGGCGCGCTCGAGCCGGAACGTCCGGGCCGGCACCTCGGCGCCGCGGGCCACCGAGTAGAGGCGCGCCGCGCCCGCCTCGCGGAACCCGGCCTTGGCGAGCACCGCCGCCGAGGCGGCATTGTCGGCGATGACGCTGGCGCACAGCCGCCCGACCCCGCGGGTGCCGAGCAGGTGCGCGACCAGCCCCGCCACCGCCTCGCTGGCGTAGCCGGCGTTCCAGTAGGGCGGGCCGACCCAGTAGCCGAGCTCGCCCCCTGCGGGCCTGTAGCCTATCACGCCGACCAGCTCCTCTCCGTCGATCGGCGTCGCGTCGATCGCCCAGACCTCCTCGCCCCGGCGGCCCCGGAGCGTGCCCTCGACATAGGCATCGGCGGCGCCCGGCGGGTAGGGGTGCGGGACCGACGCGGTCATCCGCGCCAGCCGCGGGTCCGAGGCGTGCAGCGCGATCGGCCCCGCATCCGATGTCCGGAGCGGGCGGAGCACCAGCCGTTCGGTGCGGATCGTCTCGACCATCACACGCCCCTCTCGGACACCTTGCCGCGAACACCTGGCTGCGAACACCTGGCCGCGAACGTGAAAGGGGACCGGCCCCGGCCGATCCCCTCGAAATTCCCGGCTTTCGAGATCGGCCTAGTGGGCGGTCTCTCCCGCCGGCGCGCCGGTCGGCACCACCGAGACGAAGACCCGGCCCTTCAGGCCCTTGTGGAACTTCACCTGGCCCTCGACGACGGCGAAGATCGTGTGGTCCTTGCCCAGGCCGACATTCTCGCCGGGCCACCACTTGGTGCCGCGCTGGCGCACCAGGATGTTGCCCGGCACCACCGCCTCGCCGCCGTACTTCTTGATGCCGAGGCGCCGGCCGATGCTGTCGCGGCCGTTGCGCGACGAGCCGCCTGCCTTCTTGTGTGCCATCTCCCGCTCTCCTCCTACTCGGCCGCGCCGGCGGCCGCGGCCGCCTCGGGCCCGGCCTTTCCGGTGTCTGCCCGGGCGGCCTTCTTCGCTTTGGTCCCGGCGCCGGCGATCCCGGTCACACGCAGCACGGTAAGCTGCTGGCGGTGGCCCTTGATGCGCTTCGAGCCGTGCTTGCGCCGGCGCTTCTTGAAGGTCATGACCTTCGGGCCGCGGGTCTGCTCGACCACCTCGGCGTTCACCGCGGCGCCCTCGACCAGCGGCGTACCGATCTGCGGCGTGTCGCCGCCGAGCATCAGCACCTCGGTGAGCTCGACCGTCTGGCCCGGCTCGGCGGGCAGCTTCTCGACGGTGATCTCGTCGCCGGCCGCAACGCGGTACTGCTTGCCGCCGGTCCGGATGACTGCGAACATCGTGCCTGTCCTTCTTGTGCCGCGTCCTGTGGCGCCCCGGGGGCGCTGTCGCCCCTCGGGTCTTTCGGCCATCCAGGGCCGCCGCGGACAGCGCGCCCGGCCAGGCCGGGCGGACTGAGAAATCCCTGCGCGAGGCCGGGCCCCGCGACGGGACGGCCCTTATGATCGCGGCCGGACGCAGTGTCAAGACCGGCCCGCGCGGTCCGTGCAAAATGCGCCGGGCGGGAAATTCGAGCCGACCCGCTGCCCGGTTTTGTCGACGCTCGACACTGGTCGTCGGCGGCGCTCAGCGCAGCGAGATGCCGAAGGGGCCGAGATGGCGGGCGACCACCTCGAACCAGCGGCCGGACTCGCGCAGCTCGGCGAGGCCGGCGTCGAGGGCGGCGAGGATGGCGCGCGCCTCGAGGCTCGCCTTTGGGGCGATGGCGTGCAGGGTCTGCACCGAGGCGAGCGCCGGGATCTCGGCGACCCGGCCCTCCAGCCCGAGCCGCGCGATCTCGGCCGCGGCCTGCGGCCGGGCCAGCGTCACGCTGTCGACCACCCCGGCCTCGAGCAGCACGAAGCAGTCCTCGGCGGACGGAGGGAACACCAGGGTCGTCGCAGGCGGGCTGAGGCCGGCCTGGCGCAGGTCGAAGGTGAAGTAGCTCGCCGGGCGGCAGGCGCGCCGGCCAACCAGCGCGCCGGCGTCCTGTGCCCCGGCGAGGGGGTCGCCGGCGCGGGTGTACCAGGCGATCGGAAGCTCGAACAGCGGCGCGGAGAAGGTGAAATCGGCGCAGCGGCGCTGCATCGCCTTGTCGAGCCGGCCGGTCATGGCGCAGTCCGGGCGGTACCACGGGAAGCCGAGATCGGCGTCGCCCCGGGCGAGCAGATCGAGGTGCGCGCGCCAGTCCTCGGCCGCCACGATGCGCACCGAGCGGGCGGGCGCGGCGCGCTCGAAGGCGAGCCGGACCAGCTCGGTGGTGAGGCCGCCCTCGGGCAGCGCCGGATGCACGAAGGGCGCGAAGTCCGGTCCGGTCAGCAGCACCAGCTCGCGGTCCGCCG
Organism: Thermohalobaculum sp.; assembly: GCA_035513135.1. Classification (GTDB taxonomy): domain Bacteria; phylum Pseudomonadota; class Alphaproteobacteria; order Rhodobacterales; family Rhodobacteraceae; genus Thermohalobaculum. Next base: position 4,711 of record DATKCQ010000044.1, on the reverse strand, counting down.
GCAGCGCGGCGAGCGGGTCGGCCGCGTCCCCGGCCGCGTCCCCAACCTGGCCGCCGCGCCCGGTCTCCGCGACCCCGGGCGCCGGCGTGGCGGCCTGGCCGGGCGCGGGCAGGATCTCGGCCCGGGTCCTCGGGCCCGAGCCGTCGAGGCAGGGGATCAGCAGCTGTGTGCCGACCTCGATCCGCGTGACGTTGGGCAGGATGTCGCGGTTGGCCTCGAAAATCGCCAGGTAGTTGCCCTCGCCGTAGGCGCGCACGGCGATCGAGTGCAGCGTGTCGCCGGGCTGCACCCGGTAGAGCGTGCCGCAGGGCAGCGGCTCCTGCGCCGGCGCGGCCGCCGCAACGGTGAGCAGCGCGATCGCGGCCAGCAGTGCCGCGACGCGCCGCGCGAGGTTGGCAGGCCCGCTTGCGGGCGGGCGCGCGGTTTTGGGCGACTCGGTCCGGATCATGCGGTGAGTATGGGCGAATCCGCGGGCGTTCGCATGGTGTTGCGCTGTCACGTCGCCACTCAGCGCGACGGTGTGACAATCAGCGTGGCGCCCTCGGCCGCCGTGATCGTCAGCACGGCGCCGGTCGCCGGCGGGGCGGCCTCGCCGGGCGGGCTCTCGCGGCGCTCGGCGAGGCGGGCGCGCCAGCGCACGCCGTCGACTTCGACGCGGCCGACGCCGGCCGCGAACGGTTCGGCCACCACCGCCTGCCGGCCAACCAGCGCGGCGGCGCGCCGGTTGAGGCCGGGCGCGGCGTCGCTCGACTGGCGGCGGCGCACCCAGGCCCAGCCGATGCCGGTGTAGATCAGCGCGAAGAGGCCGAAGCCGAGGAGCTGCGCGGTGCCGCTCAGATCGGGCGCCAGCATCAGCGCGAGGCCCACCGTCAGCGCCGCCAGCGCCAGCCACAGCATGAAATAGGTGAAGGTGACGATCTCCACCGCGCCGAGCGCCAGGGCGAAGGCGATCCACCACCAGGGCGAGGCGCCGTCGAGGAAGGCGAAGAGATCGATGCCCACGGTTGCCTCCTGGTTGTCCCCTGGTTGCCCCGAACATTCGCCCTACCCGGCCGCGCGGGGGTTCACCGCCTTGAGCAGCTCGGCCACGCCGGCCACCGAGCCGGCGATGCCGGCGGCCTCGAGCGGGATCAGGACGGTCTTGGAGTTGGGCGAGGCGGCCAGGTCGCGCAGGCTCTCGACGTATTTCTGGGCGACGAAGTAGTGGATCGCCTGCACGTCGCCCTCGGCGATGGCCCGGGAGACCATGTCGGTGGCTTTCGCCTCGGCCTCCGCCAGCCGCTCGCGCGCCTGGGCGTCGAGGAAGGCGGCCTCGCGGCGGCCCTCGGCCTCGCGGATCTGGCTCTCGCGCACGCCCTCGGCCTTGAGGATGGCCGACTGCTTTTCGCCCTCGGCCTGCAGGATCTCGGCGCGCTTCTCGCGCTCGGCCTTCATCTGCTTGCCCATCGCCTCGACGATGTCGGCGGGCGGGCGCAGGTCCTTGATCTCGACGCGGGTGACCTTGACGCCCCAGGGCGTCGCCGCCTCGTCGATCACGTGCAGGAGCTTGGTGTTGATGAGATCGCGGTTCGACAGCACGTCGTCGAGGTCCATGGCGCCGATCACCGTGCGGATGTTGGTCATGGCGAGGTTCTCGAGCGCCCGCTCGAGCTCGCGCACCTCGTAGGCCGACTGGGCGGCGTTGACCACCTGGTAGAAGGCGACTGCGTCGGCGAACACCATGGCGTTGTCGCGGCTGATCACCTCCTGGCCCGAGATGTCGAGCAGCGACTCCATCATGTTGATCTTCGCGCCGACCCGCTCGATCATCGGGATCATGAACCTCAGCCCCGGCTGGAGCGTGCGGGTGTAGCGGCCGAAGCGCTCGATGGTCCAGTTCCAGCCCTGCGGCACGGTGCGCACCGCGCGGCTGACCACGATCACCGCGAACACCACCAGCACGATGATGGCGATGCCGAAGACGCCTATGTCCTGCATTCCCCGTCCCCTCTCCCCTCGACTGCCCGGCACTTTGCGCAAATTCGGCGCCGGGCACAATCTCCCCGTGCGTTCAACCGTGGCATCCGGGCCCCCGGCGCCACCGGCTCACGCTTGTGTGAGCAATTGCTACGCAAAAGGTTAAATCGGCGGCAGCGGAGTCCTACCTGCATCGGCGACTACAGCGCAGGCGCCCGGCATCCGCATCGCGGGTGGCAAGGAAGGACAGAGAGGAGCTCAGATGAAACCGACACGACTTCACAAGGCATTGATTCTCATGGGTGCGATGGCGCTGGCCGCGCCGCTGGCGCCCGCTCCGGGCGTGGCGCCGGGGGCCGGCGCGGCGAGCCTGCCCTCGTTCTCCGACGTGGTGAAGGAGGCGAAGCCCGCCGTGGTCACGGTGCGCGTCGAGGCCGGCGCGCGCATGGGCCGCAACATGCCTGGCATGCCCTTCGATGATCCGCAGCTGCGCGAGTTCTTCGAGCGCTTCTTCGGCGGCGTGCCCGAGTTCCCCCGCCCCGGGCCCGGCGACGGGCCGCGGCGCCAGGGCCTGGGCTCGGGCTTCATCATCGACGCCTCGGGCCTGATCGTCACCAACAACCACGTGGTTGAGGGCGCCGAGAACATCACCGTGATCCTCGAGGACGGCACGGAGATCGAGGCCGAGCTGATCGGCGTCGACGAGAAGACCGATCTCGCGGTGCTGCGCATCGACGCCGGCCGCGGCCTGCCGACGGTGCCCTGGGGCGACTCGGACCGCATCGAGGTGGGCGACTGGGTGGTCGCCATCGGCAACCCGTTCGGCTTCGGCGGCACGGTGACCGCGGGCATCGTCTCGGCGCGCGGGCGCAACCTGCACTCGGGGCCCTATGACGACTTCATCCAGTTCGACGCGCCGATCAACCGCGGCAACTCGGGCGGCCCGCTGTTCGACCAGGAGGGCCGGGTGATCGGGGTCAACACCGCGATCTTCTCGCCCTCGGGCGGCAATGTCGGGGTGGGCTTCGCCATCCCCTCGAACCAGGCGCGCAAGGTGGCCACGGCGCTGATCGAGGAAGGCCGGGTCGAGCGCGGCTGGGTGGGCGTCTCGATCCAGCCGGTGACGCGCGAGATCGCCGAGAGCCTCGGCCTCGACGAGGCGCGAGGCGCGCTGGTCGCCAGCGTCGAGCCGGACGGCCCGGCCGCGCGGGCGGGGATCCGCGCCGGCGACGTGATCCTCGGCTTCGGCGGCACCCGCATCGAGGTGCTGCGCGATCTGACCACGGCGGTTGCCGACACCGCGCCGGGCCGCGAGGCCGAGGTGCGGGTCTGGCGCGCGGAGCGCACCGAGACCGTCACGGTCGAGATCGGTCGCATGCCCGGCGAGCGCAAGGCCGCCCGGCCGGCGCCGCGCGGCGGGCCGGACTCCGACCTCGCGGCGCTGGGCCTGAAGGTGCGGCCGGGCGAGGGCGGCCTCGAGGTGACCGGGATCGATCCCTCGAGCGACGCGGCGGCCAAGGGCCTGCAGCCCGGCGACCTGATCGTCGCGGCGAACCAGGAGCCGGTGCGCTCGCTCGATGACCTCGACCGGGTGCTGGCGCAGGCGCGCGAGGCGAGCCGCCGCTCGGTGCTGCTGCTGGTGGCGCGCGACGGCAGCCAGCGCTTCGTCACCGTGCAGGTGGGTGCGGTCTGATCGCGCCCGTCCTGCACCCCCTTCGCACGGCCGGCGCGCCCGGCTAAGCTGCCGACCCGGCGACGGGGCGGCATGTCCACGCCACTCAGCCGCTCGCATGCGTTCGCGCGGGCACCCCCGAGGAGGAACGACCATGTCGAAAGCTCTTGCCGCGCTGCAAGCGGCGCTCATCCTGGCGCTGGCCGTGGCGCTGGCCGCCACCGGGCCGGCGCTGGCCCAGACCGAGACGGCCACCCTGACCGTGACCGGCGAGGGCCAGCTGCGCGCCGCGCCCGACATCGCCACGATCCGCGCCGGGGTCGAGACCGAGGGCCGCACCGCGGCCGAGGCGCTGGCCGCGAACAACGCCCGGGCGGGGCGGATGATCGAGACCCTGAAGGCCGCCGGCGTCGCCGCCGGCGACATCCAGACCGGCCGGCTGAGCGTCGAGCCCTACTATGCCGACATGCAGCGCACGCGGCCCGGCGAGCCCCCCGAAATCGTCGGCTACCGGGTGGTCAACGAGGTCGGGGTCACCGTGCGCGACCTCGACGCGCTGGGCGGGCTGCTCGACCAGGTGGTGCGGGCCGGGGCCAACCGCATCAACGCCATCGGCTTCGGCATCGCCGAGGACACGGCGCAGGCCGACGAGGCGCGCCGCCGCGCCGTGGCCGACGCCCGGCGCCGGGCCGAGGTGCTCGCCGAGGCGGCCGGGGTCCGGCTGGCGCGGGTCATCTCGATCAGCGAGGGCGGCGGCGTGGTCCGCCCGATGCCCGGCGTGATGATGCGTGCCGAGGCGATGGACGTGCCGATCGAGCGCGGCGAGGTGGAGATCGCCGCCCGGGTCACCCTGGTCTGGGAGATCGCCCCGGCCGAAGAATAGCCCGGTTGAACGCGGCGGCATCGTTGGCCGCGAGGCACAGCGCAAAGGTGCCGTCGTTCTCAGGCACGGCGCGCGGGGTTCCGACGAACCAGGCGCCGCCGCCGAGTCCGCGCCATCGCCTCGCCGATGCCGAGCGCGCGGGGCATCAGTAGGTCGCCCGGCCGCCCGAGATGTCGAACACCGCTCCGGTCGAGAAGCTG
>DATKCQ010000043.1:0-3185 GCA_035513135.1 Thermohalobaculum sp. | reverse complement strand
TAGGCCGCCATCAGGCGCGCGCCCCAGTAGGCGAAGGTGTTCTCGTGCAGGGTGGGGTTGACGACCGGCACCGGCAGCCAGCGGATGTTGCCGAACCCCGCGCGCGCGAGCATCGGCGGCAGCCGCGCCGGCAGGTTCGGCCACGGCGCGTGGCCGCCCCAGGCCCCGGTGATCTCGGCGGTCAGCGCCTCGGGCGGCCCGTGCCAGAAGGCCGAGTCCCAGTTGGTGGCGAGGCACAGGAAGCGCCCGCCGGGCTTGAGCACCCGGCGCAGCCCGGCCAGCGTGCCCGGCACATCCTCGATGTATTCGAGCACCTGCACGGCCACCGCGGCGTCGAACACCCCGTCCGGGTAGCCCAGCATGGCCACGTCGCCGACCATCGGCTTGACCGCGGGGACGCCGGCGCATGCGCGCTCGGCCGCGGCGATCTGGTCGGGCGAGAGGTCCACGCCCGCCGCCAGCCCGTGCGGCCCGACGGCGAGCCCGATGTCGCGCAGCAGCAGCCCGGCGCCGCAGCCGACCTCGAGGATGCGCTGGCCGCGCCGCGGCTCGAGCTCCTGCAGCACCGCGTTCCTGCGCGCCGCCATCTCGCGGCAGGCGGCGAGGCGCTGCTGGATCTCGGCGATCTGCCCGGTGAATTCCATGGGGGCTTACCGAATCAACCCATTGCTCGTATCTGGAGGGACGATGACCGTCAAACGCATCGTAGCCAACATCGAATCCAGCGATCCTGCCGAGGCACTTCGGTTCTACCGTGATATTCTCGGCCTCGAGCTCGTGATGGATCATGGCTGGATTCGCACCCTGGCGGGCGAGGCCGGGGCGCGTGCTCAGATCAGCTTCGCCACCGAGGGCGGCTCGGGCACCCCCGTTCCCGATCTCTCGATCGAGGTGGACGACGTCGACGCCGTTCACGACGCCATGCGGGAAGCCGGGTTCGCCATCACCTACGCAATCGTGGACGAGCCCTGGGGCGTGCGGCGCTTCTTCGTGCGCGATCCCTTCGGCCGGCTGGTCAACATTCTGGCGCACAGCTAGCGCGCTGTCCATTCGGCCCGGTTCGGCGTCGCCGAATGGTGGGTTCGGAGAACCCACCCTACTCGATAGGGCCCCCTCAGACCTCGTCCGGGAAGTACTTCATGGCCAGCAGGAACGGGTTGGGCGCCGCCTGGCCGAGGCCGCAGATCGAGGCGTCGATCATCACCTGGCTCAGGTCGGTGAGCACCTCGCGGTCCCATTTCTCCGCCTGCATCAGCTTCACCGCCTTCTCGCAGCCGACCCGGCACGGCGTGCATTGGCCGCAGCTCTCGTCCTCGAAGAAGCGCAGCATGTTGAGCGCCGCGTCCTTGATCGAGTCCTTGTCCGAGAGCACCACCACCGCCGCCGAGCCGATGAACGAGCCGTGCGGCTGCAAGGTGTCGAAATCGAGCGGCACCTCGTCGAGGCTGGCGGGCAGGATGCCCGAGGACGGGCCGCCGGGCTGGTAGGCCTTGAGCGTGTGGCCCTCGGGCATGCCGCCCGCCGCCTCGATCACGTCGCGGATGGTCGAGCCCGCCGGCAGCAGGTAGACGCCGGGCGCCTTCACCCGGCCCGAGACCGAGTAGGAGCGCAGGCCCTTGCGCCCGTTCCTCTCGACCGAGGTGAGGATCTCGGGGCCCTCGCGCAGCACGCGGGTGACCCAGTAGAGCGTCTCGACGTTGTGCTCGAGGGTGGGGCGGCCGAACACGCCGACCTGGGCCACGTAGGGCGGCCGGTGGCGCGGGTAGCCGCGCTTGCCCTCGATCGACTCGATCATCGCCGATTCCTCGCCGCAGATGTAGGCTCCGGCGCCGCGGCGGAGCTCGAGGTGGCCGGGCGCGGCGATGCCGGCCTGCTCCAGCGCGGCGATCTCGCGGCGCAGGATCTCGAGCGAGGCGGGATACTCGTCGCGCACATAGATGAACGCGGTTTCGGCCTCGATGGCCCAGGCGGCGATCAGCGTGCCCTCGAGGAAGACGTGCGGCTCGCGCTCCATGTAGTAGCGGTCCTTGAAGGTGCCGGGCTCGCCCTCGTCGGCGTTGACCGCGAGGTAGCGCGGCTTCGGCTCGGCGCGCACGAAGCCCCACTTGCGCCCGGCCGGGAAGCCGGCGCCGCCGAGGCCGCGCACGCCGGCGTCGAGCACGATCTGCTGCACCTCGTCGGGGGTCTTGGCGCCCTCGCGCAGGGATTTGAGCGTCGCGTAGCCGCCGCGGGCGCGGTATTGCTCGAAGCTCTCGCAGTCCGGGACGTGCGGGTGGAAGTCCTCGGCCGCGATGGCCTCGGCCACCTTCGCGGGCGTGGCGTGGTCGATGTGGTTGTGGCCGATCTCGAGCACCGGCGCGGTGTCGCAGCGGCCCATGCACGGCGCGCGCACCACGCGCACCTCGGCCGGGTCGTGGCCGGCCTCGAGCGCGCGCAGGAGCTCGCGCGCCCCGGCCATCTCGCAGCTCAGCGAATCGCAGACCCGGATGGTGATCGCGGGGGGCGGGGTCTCGCCCTCCTTCACCACGTCGAAATGCGCGTAGAAGGTGGCGGTTTCGTAGATTTCGGCCTGCGCCAGCTTCATTTCGTGGGCCAGCGCGCGCAGGTGCGCCGCCGAGAGGTGGCCGAACGTGTCCTGGATCAGGTGCAGGTGCTCGATCAGCAGGTCGCGCCGGCGCGGGCGCTCGCCCAGCAGCCCGCGCACCTCGGCCAGCGCCTGATCGTCGATCTGGCGGCCCTTGGGCGTGCGCTTGGCCTTGCCCTGGCCCTTGCGCCAGACGCCGCCATTGCCCCCTTTGGCCCCGTTGCCCCCCTTGGCCCCGGGCTTCTTGTCGAGCGGGCTCATGCGTTCCTCCTGAAGGGGTCTCGTGCCGCACGCCGCCAGCGCGGTGTGTATCTGGTATACCAGCGCGCCTTATAGCATACCCGCGCGCCATGGCCAGAGGGTATCGCGGAAGCGACAGCAGTCGGGCATTCGCGACATCAGCCCTGGCCGGCCCCGAATTCGGCGGGGTCGAGGCGGCGCTCGACCGCGCGGCTCGCCGGGTCGATCAGCAGCACGTCGCGCCCCACCCGCGCGTAGATCAGGCCCCGCGGCGGCTCGGGCAGGCGGTACTGGCGCCAGTCGAGCGCGACGAAGGGAGTTCCGGGCGGCAGCGGCGCGCCGACCGTGTAGGCCGTCGCCC
>DATKCQ010000042.1:0-5992 GCA_035513135.1 Thermohalobaculum sp. | reverse complement strand
CTCCGGGGCGCGGTCCGCGGCCGCCGCCACGGCGCTGACGCAAGCCGGGTTCGCCAACTGCTACAACGTCGCGGAAGGCTTCGAGGGCGACAAGGACGAGCAGGGCCGGCGCGGGTCCGTCGGCGGCTGGAAGGCGGCCGGTTTGCCGTGGGTGCAGAGCTGAGATGCTGAAGATGCCGGACGATCAGGTGAACCCGGAAGAGTGGGGCGAGGCCACCAAGCTGGTGCGCGGCGGGCTCGACCGCTCGCACCACGGCGAGACGGCCGAGGCGCTCTACCTCAATTCGGGCTTCGTCTACCCCGACGCCGAGACCGCCGAGCGGCGCTTCGCCGGCGAGGACGACGGCTTCGTCTACGCCCGCTACGGCAACCCCACCGTCTCGATGTTCGAGGAGCGATTGCGGCTGCTCGAAGGGTCGGAGGCCTGTTATGGGGTCGGCAGCGGCATGGCGGCGGTGTGGGGGGCTCTGGCCTGCCAGCTGAGCGCCGGCGACCACATCGTGTCGTCGCGAGCGTTGTTCGGTTCGTGCTACCAGATCATCGCGACGATCCTGCCGCGCTTCGGCATCACTTCGACGCTGGTGGACGGCAATGACCTCGACCAGTGGAAGGCCGCCGTGCGCCCCGAGACAAAGGCGTTCTTTCTCGAGACGCCGTCGAACCCGACGCTGGAGATCATCGATATTGCCGCGGTCGCCGAGATCGCCCATGCGGCGGGGGCGCAAGTTGTGGTCGACAACGTGTTCGCGACGCCCGTGCTGCAGAAGTGCCTCGGGCTCGGCGCCGACGTCATCGTCTATTCGGGCACCAAGCATATCGATGGCCAGGGGCGCGTGCTGGGCGGCGCGATCGTGTCGACGAAGGCGTTCAAGGAGGACCTGCTGAAGCCGTTCCTGCGCCATACGGGTCCGTCGCTGTCGCCGTTCAATGCCTGGGTGCTGCTGAAGGGCCTGGAGACGCTGAAGCTTCGGGTGCTGGCGCAGTGCGACGCGGCGCTGGAGATCGCCGGCGCGATCCAGGCGATGCCGGGGGTCGGCCGGGTGATCTATCCGTTCCTCGACGGCCAGCCGCAGGGCGCGCTGGCGCGCCGCCAGATGCGCGCTGGCGGCACCATGGTGACGTTCGAGGTCGAGGGCAAGGCGCGGGCCTTCGAGGTGCTGCGGCGGCTGCGGATCATCGATATTTCCAACAATCTCGGCGACTCGAAGTCACTGATGACCCATCCGGCGAGCACTACCCACCGCAACATCGGCGCCGAAGCGCGCGCCGCGATGGGGATCACCGACGGGATGATCCGGCTGTCGGTGGGGCTGGAGGAGGTTGAGGATCTGATCGGAGACGTCAGGCAGGCGATGGGGTCGTAACGCGTCTTCGTCACCCCAGCGCAGGCTGGGGTCCCCTGCGCTGGAGCAAATTGCACCGGCCTAGGGGATGCCAGCCTGCGCTGGCATGACGTGTTTCTGGTCGCGGTGATTACACAATTGTGCCGACGGCCACGATCGCCAGCGCGATCAGAAGCAGGTTCAGCATTCGGGCATAAAGGGCCAGGGCGCGTCGGATATCGCCGGGCTTGAGGTCCTTGCGGCCGGAGCCTAGCCAGGGGAGGTCGAGGGGGCGGCCGTGATAGCTGCGCGGGCCTCCGAGGCGGATGGCGAGGGCGCCGGCCATGGCGGCTTCGGGCCAGCCGGCGTTGGGCGACACATGCCGGCCGGCATCGCGCCACATGATGCTGAGCGCCGCGCGGCCGCCGCCGGCGGCGGCGATAAAGAGGCCGGTGAGGCGCGCGGCGGGAAGGTTCAGGAGATCGTCGATGCGGGCCGCGGCCCAGCCGAAGTGCCGATAGCGCTTCGAGCGGTGGCCGATCATGCTGTCTGCCGTATTGACCGCTTTGTACACGACGATGCCGGGGAGGCCGAGCAGCGCGAGATAGAGCGCCGGCGCGACGACGGCGTCGGACGCGTTCTCGGCCAAGCTCTCGATGGCGGCACGGGCGACGCCGGATTGGTCGAGTTCGGCCGGATCGCGCCCGACGATGTGGCTGACCGCGGCGCGGCCGTCGCCGAGACTCCGGTCGATGCCGTCGGCCACATTCGCGACGGCGCGGGCGAGGTCGCGCTGGGCGAGGAAGGGGGCGGCGAGCAGCGCTTCGATGACGAAGCCGAAGGGGATGGCGCGCAGCGCCAGCGCCAGCGGAAAAGTGACGGCGAGGCTTGCGACGACGACGAGCGCCAGGGTGAGCGCGCCGCGCATCCGCCCGGCTGTCCGATGTGAGTGCGGGCGATTGAGGGTGCGGTCCAGAGCGCCGATCAGTGCGCCCAGCCATTCGACCGGATGGCCGATGCGGCGCGCCAGGGCGGGCGGGTAGCCAAACAGCCGATCGCCCAGCACGGCGAGGAGGGCGGTTAGGGGAAACATCGATGATTCAGCCGGTTGGCTTTTGCGAGTGCGAGCAGTTTGTCGAGATCGAGATGGCGCTCGAGATGGGCGGCCAGGCCGTCCAGCGTCGCGTCGATGACGTGTTCGAAGGCCAGATCGGAGGGTGCCGCGCCGATGCTCTCGAGGTAGGCGCGGCGAAACGCGTCGGTGGTAAGGCAGCCGTGGAGATAAGTGCCCACGATTCGGCCGCCAGGCGCGATGGCGCCGTCGGGGCGGCCGTCGATATGGGCGAAGGGGCGGGCGCAGTCCGGCCCCGTGGTCCGGCCGAGATGGATCTCGTAGCCGCTGACGGGCAGTCGGCTGGCGGCATGGACGGCAGTGACGTTGGTGAGCGTCTTGGCCGGTTCGAGGACCGTCTCGACATCGAGGAGCGCCAGGCCGGGGGCGGAGCCGGGAGACCCCTCGGTTCCAGCGGGATCGGAGATGGTTCGCCCAAGCATCTGGAATCCGCCGCATAATCCGAGCACGTGGCCGCCGCGGCGGACGTGCGCGGACACATCGATGTCCCAGCCCTGGGCGCGCAGGTAGGCGAGGTCGGCGAGCGTCGACTTGGTGCCGGGGAGAATGATCAGATCGCAGGGCGGGATGGGCTGGCCGGGCTGGACGATCTCGACGGTGACGCCGGGCTCGAGCTTCAGCGGGTCGAGGTCGTCGAAATTGGCGATGCGGGATAGGCGCGGTACGGCGATGCGGAACGGGCCGGCGGCCGTGCGCTGCGGCTTTTCCAGGGCCACGGCGTCCTCGGCCGGCAGTTTGGCGGCGTCGGCGAAATGGGGGACGATGCCGAGACAAGCGGTGCCGGTGCGTTTCTCGAGGAAGTGGGTGGCTTCGCCGAAGAGTTCGGGATCGCCGTGGAAGTTGTTGATGATGAAGCCTTTCAGGCGCTTTGCATCAACAGGATCGAGGATCGCGAAGGTGCCGGCGATGGCCGCGATGACGCCGCCGCGATGGACGTCGCCGACGAGCAGGACGGGGAGGTTCGCGGCGGCGGCAAAGCCCATGTTGGCGATGTCGCCATGGCGAAGATTGATCTCGGCGGGGGAGCCGGCGCCCTCGACCAGCACGAGATCGGTATTTGCGGCCAGGTGGCGGAAGCTTTCGAGGATGGCCGGGAGGTATTCGGCGCGGCGGTGCATGAAGTCGCGGGCCTTGAGGGTGGCGACGCGGTGGCCGCGCAAAATCACCTGTGAACCGGTGGCGGACTCGGGCTTGAGCAGCAGCGGGTTCATGTGAACGCTGGCGGGAACGCGCGCGGCGCGGGCCTGGAGCGCCTGGGCGCGGCCGATCTCGCCGCCGTCGGCGGTCACCGCGGCATTGTTCGACATGTTCTGCGGCTTGAACGGGGCGACGGACAGTTTCCGGTTGGCGAAGGCGCGGGCGAGGCCGGCGACGATCAGCGACTTGCCGACGTCGGACCCGGTGCCCTGGACCATGAGCGCCCGGGCGCTCATCAAACCGCACCGTCGATGACGTGGAGATAGGAGCCCATGACGCGGCCGAGGCGGAGTCCCGCCGAGGGCAGCTGATGCCCGGCGGCGTCGCGCACCTCGAACAGCGGGGTTCCGGCGCCCTGGGTGACAAGCGTCGAATAGTGGAATTCGTGGCCGCGCAGGGTCGGCGGGAAGGGGAGGGCGCCGTCGTGGCGCATTTCGCGGTAGCCGAGCGAGAGTTGGCGGGCGGCAAAGGACGTGGTGAGCGGCACGAGGTTTGCCATGGCATGGGCGTGGCCGTCGGCATCGATCAAACGCTCGCCCAGCATCATGAAGCCGCCGCACTCGCCGTAGATCAGCGCGTTTCGTTCGGCCGCGGCGCCGAGGCCGTCGAGAAAGCGACGGTTGGCGGACAAGCGGCCGGCGTGAAGCTCTGGGTACCCGCCGGGCAGGAACACGGCGTCGGCGGCTTCGTCGGGGGCCTCGTCGGCGAGGGGGGAGAAGGGGAGGATCTCGGCGCCGGCGGCGCGCCAGCCGCTCAGCAGGTGGGGGTAGGCGAAGGCGAAGGCCGGGTCGGCGGCAAGAGCGATGCGCTGGCCGAGCGGCGGCAGGGGCGGGGCGGGTTCGCCGGGCGTGATCTGCCGGGCGACCCGGCGGATCGCCTCGAGGTCGACGGCGCCGGCGATCAGCGCCGCGGCGGCGGACAGGAAGGCGTCAATATCGGGGTGTTCGGCGGCCTGGACTAGGCCAAGGTGGCGTTCGGGCAGGGCGAGCGCGGTGGAGCGTGGGATGGCGCCGAAGACGCGCACGTTCGCCGCGTCGAGGGCGGTACGCAGCATTGCCGCGTGGCGCTCGGAGCCGACGCGATTGAGGATCACGCCGGCGACCTCGACGTCGGCGCGGAAGTCGCTGAAGCCGCGGGCGAGCGCCGCGACGGACTGGCCCTGACGGGCGACGTCGAGGACGAGGATGACGGGCAGGCGCAGGGCGGCGGCGAGGTCGGCGGTCGAGCCTGGCGCGCCATCGGGGCCGTCGAACAGGCCCATGACGCCCTCGATCAGCAGGAGGTCGGCGGTGGAATCGTTGAGGATGCGGGCGATGGTGCCGGGGCGCATGGCCCAGGCATCGAGGTTCGGGCAAATGCGGGCACTGGCGACTTCGTGGAAGCGCGGGTCGATGTAGTCCGCGCCGAGTTTGGCCGAGGCAACGGGACCGCTGCCGGCGAGGGCGCGCAGGAGGGCGAGGGTGACGACCGTCTTGCCCGAGCCCGAGGCGGGGGCGGCGATGACGAGGCCGTCGGTCATCCGATCGGGCTTTCGCGGGCGGTATTGTCGTACCAGTCGAGGATGGCGCGCCAGGTCTCGACCTTGCCGGCGACGACGATGGCCGGGGTGTCGGGGGTGTTGCGGGCGAGGAAGGCCTCGACGTCGCCGAGGCGGGTTTCCAGCACGCTCTGGTGGGGGAGGGTGGCGTTGGAGACGATGGTGAGGGTGTCGGCGGGGTCACGGCCGCCGGCGAGGAGCGCGGCGGCGATCTCGGGCAGGTGCTTGACGGCCATGTACATGACGATGACCGGCGAGGCGGTGGCGACGGCGCGCCAGTCGACGTTGGCGGGCAGCGCGCCCGACGCGTCGTGGCCGGTGAGGAAGATGACCGAGTGGTTGAGGTCGCGGTGGGTGGCGGGAATGCCGGCATAAGCGAGGCCGCCGATGCCGGCGGAGATGCCGGGCACGATGCGGAAGGGCACGCCGGCGGATTTCAGCGCCTGGGCCTCTTCGCCGCCGCGGCCGAAGATGAAGGGGTCGCCGCCTTTCAGCCGCAGGACCCGGGCGGGCGTACGGGCGAGCTCGATCAGGCGTTCGGAGATGTCGCGCTGGCTGGCCGAGGGCTTGCCGCCGCGCTTGCCGGCATATTCGAGGCTGGCGCCAATGCGCACCCAGCGCAGGATGTCGGGGTTGACCAGCGCGTCGTAGACGACGACGTCGGCGTGCTGCATGGCGTGATAGGCCATGAGCGACATGAGGCCGGGCGCGCCGGGGCCGGCGCCGACGAGCCACACGGTGCCGGGCTCGAAGTCGGGGAACGGCTCGGCGTCCAGGCGGGCGAAGCCGGGGGCGGGGTCGGTC
>DATKCQ010000041.1:0-5668 GCA_035513135.1 Thermohalobaculum sp. | reverse complement strand
GCCAGCCAGGGCCAGCGCGGCGGCGCCGGCTCAGGCTCGGGCGGCGCGGGGCGCCGGCGGCGCGTGCGCGCCTCCTCGGCCATCAGCACCAGCTCCTCGGCCAGCCCCGGCAGCCTCGGCCCGAGCCGCGCCAGCACCTGTAGCGTGTGCCCGGCATCGCGGGCCATCTGGGCCGGGCCGAGATTGGTGCGGATCCAGCCCTCGACCACGGGGCGCGCCGCCTCCCACATGTTGGCGTGCGGGTCGAGCGAGCGCGCCACCCCCTCGACCACCACCATGGTGCGTTGCAGCAGGATCAGCTCGGTGCGCGTCTCCATGCCGAAGCGCTCGGAGGTCTCAAGAAGCTGGGCCAAGAGCCGTGCCACCGAGATGTTGGCGACCTCCTGGCCGTGGATCGGCTCGGCGATGGCGCGCAGCGCCTGGGCGAAGGCACCCACGTCGCGGTCGGGCGGCACGTAGCCCGCCTCGAAATGCACCTCGGCGGCGCGCCGGTAGTCGCGGGTGATGAAGCTGTAGAGGATCTCGGCATAGTGCCGCCGGGTCATCGGGTCGAGCCGGCCCATGATGCCGAAATCGACCATGACCAGCGTGCCGTCCGGGCCGACCCTTATGTTGCCCTGGTGCATGTCGGCGTGGAAGTAGCCGTCGCGCAGGGCGTGGTTGAGGAAGGTGCGGATCAGCCGCGTGGCGATCTCGGTGAGGTCGAGGCCGGCCGCGGCGAGCGGCTCGGGCGCGAGCGGCAGGCCGTCGACCCATTCGAGCGTCAGCACCTTTCGCGCGGTGCCCGCCCAGTAGACGTCCGGCACCAGCAGGCGCTCGTCGCCGCGGGCATTGTCGCGGTATTCGGTGGCCGCCGCGGCCTCGAGGCGCAGGTCGAGCTCGGTCATCACCACGCCCTCGAAATGCGCGATCACCGCGCTGGGCCGGAGCCGGCGGGAGCCGGGCACGATGCGCTCGATGAGCCCGGCGATCATGTAGAAGGCGGCGATGTCGCGGCGGAACTCGCCACGGATGCCGGGGCGCAGCACCTTCACCGCGATCTTGCGCCCGGTCGGCTTCCAGATGCCCGGGTGGACCTGGGCGATCGAGGCGGCGGCGACCGGCTCGCCCAGCTCGCCGATCAGGTCCCAGGCGCGCGGGCCGAGCTCCTCGACGATCATCACGCGGGCCTCGGCCACCGGGAACGGGCTGAGCCGGTCCTGCAGATAGCGAAGCTGCGCGCCCAGCTCCTCCCCGGTCACGTCGGGCCGGGTCGAGAGCACCTGGCCGAACTTCACATAGGCCGGTCCCATCGCCTGGAGCGCGCGGGGCAGCGGCGGCAGGTCGGGGTTGCCCGCCCGCCCGAACAGGCCGAGCGGCCAGGTGAAGGCGCGGATCGCCAGGCGCGGCCAGCCGCGGATCGCGAAGGCGTCGAGGATCGAGCAGACGGCGCCGGTCCGCTCGAAGGTGGCGCCCGTGCGGAAGAGGCGCCACAGATGCGACGGGGCTCCGAACATGCCTCAGAGCCGCCAGCCCGAGTGGATCGCCGCGACGCCGAAGCTGAGGGTGCGGCAGCGCACGCGCCCGAAGCCCGCCGCGCGCATCAGCGCGGCGAACCGCTCCTGGTCGGGGAATCGGCGGATCGAGTCGACCAGGTACTGGTAGCTCTCGCGGTCGCCGGTGACGGCCTCGCCGAGCGGCGGGATGACGGTGTAGGAGTAGCGGTCGTAGAGCCATTGCAGCGCCGGCACCGAAAGCTGGCCGAACTCGAGGCACAGGAACCGACCACCGGGGCGCAGCACCCGGTAGGCCTCGGCCAGCGCCGCCTCGATGCGCGTGACGTTGCGGATGCCGAAGGCGATGGTGCAGGCGTCGAAGGCCCGGTCGGCGAAGGGCAGCGCCATGGCGTCGCCCTGCACCCAGTCGATCGGCCCG
Source organism: Thermohalobaculum sp. (assembly GCA_035513135.1). Classification (GTDB taxonomy): domain Bacteria; phylum Pseudomonadota; class Alphaproteobacteria; order Rhodobacterales; family Rhodobacteraceae; genus Thermohalobaculum. The sequence goes on along the minus strand of DATKCQ010000041.1, from coordinate 3,754 downwards.
GGGATCTGGCGCGCGGCGCGGCGCCGGCCCTCCTCGAGCATCGCCGGCGTCATGTCGCACACGGTGGCGTGGCCCTCGCCCCCGACCCGGCGCAGGAAGCGCACTGCGATGTCGCCCGTGCCGCCGGCCACGTCGAGCAGCCGCATCCCCGGCCGCGGCGCCAGCCAGTCGACCAAGGCGTCCTTCCACAGCCGGTGGACGCCCCCCGACATCAGGTCGTTCATCAGGTCGTAGCGCGCGGCGACCGAGGCGAACACGCCCGCGACCAGCCCGGCCTTCTCGGCCTCGGGCACGGTGCGCGCGCCGAAATGCGTCTCGGCAGGCGTCTCGGCGCGTGTCTCGGCGCGTGTCTCGGCGCGTGTCTCGCGGGGCCCCTCGGTCATGGCCCGGATACATAGCGCGGCGAGTCCGTTCGTGCTATGGCGCTTTTCGTCCCACGGCCTTTCGCCCCCCGGACTTTCGCCCCCGTAGTCCCCCGGAGTCCCCCGGATGCCCGAGCTGCCCGAAGTGGAGACCGTGCGCCGCGGCCTCGAGCCGGTGCTCGCGGGCCGCGTGATCGCCCGCGTCGAGCAGCGCCGGGCGGACCTGCGCTGGCCGTTTCCCGAACGCTTCGCCGAGCGGCTGACCGGACGCCGGGTGGCGGCGCTGGGGCGGCGCTCGAAATACCTGCTGATCGGGCTCGAGGGGGACGGGACGCCGCCCGAGACCTGGATCGTGCATCTGGGCATGTCGGGGCGGATTCTGGTGGCCCCGACCGCCCCCCCTCCCCACTCCCCCACACAGGGGAGTGCCCCACGGCCAGGCACGGTCGGCGCCTTTCACCACGCCCCGCCGGTGCCGGACAAGCACGACCATGTGGTGATCGTCACCGATGCGGGTGCCGTGATCACCTACAACGACGTGCGCCGGTTCGGCGTGATGGACCTGTGGCCGAGCGCGGAGATCGGGCGCCACCGGCTGCTCGCGGGCCTCGGCCCCGAGCCGCTCGGCAACGCGTTCAACGCCGCCTGCCTCGCCGCCGCCCTGAAGGGCAGGCACACGCCGGTGAAGGCCGCGCTCATGGACCAGCGCGTCGTCGCGGGCCTGGGCAACATCTATGTCTGCGAGGCGCTGCACCGGGCCGGCATCCACCCGATGCGGCGCGCCGGCTCGCTGTCGCGCCCGCGCGTCGAGCGGCTGGCCCACGCCATCGTCGCCACGCTGGGCGACGCCATCGCCGCCGGCGGCTCGTCCTTGCGCGACTACCGGCAGGCGGATGGCGAGCTCGGCTACTTCCAGCACGCCTTCCGGGTCTACGATCGCGAGGGCGTGCCCTGCCCGGCCGCGGGCTGCCGCGGCACCGTGCGCCGCATCGCGCAATCCGGCCGCTCGACCTACTACTGCCCGCGCTGCCAGCGTTGAGCCGCGCTTGATCGGCCCCGGCCCGGCGGCTAAACCCGGCCGGACACCCCCAGAGCGGAGACCCCCAGAGCGGAGACCCGGCCCATGCCCTACGAGAACATCGTCGTCGAGACCCGCGAGCATGTCGGGCTGATCCGCCTCGACCGGCCCAAGGCGATGAACGCGCTCAACGCCGCGCTGATGCGCGAGCTCGGCGACGCGCTGATGAAGTTCGACGCCGACGACTCGGTCGGCGCCATCGTCATCACCGGCTCGGAGAAGGCCTTCGCCGCCGGTGCCGACATCAAGGAGATGCAGACCAAGCGCTTCGTCGACGTCTACCGCGAGGACTTCATCACCGCCGACTGGGAGACCGTGACCCGTATCCGCAAGCCGGTGATCGCCGCGGTGGCCGGCTACGCGCTGGGCGGCGGCTGCGAGCTCGCCATGATGTGCGATTTCATCCTCGCCGCCGACACCGCGAAGTTCGGCCAGCCCGAGATCAACCTCGGCGTGATGCCCGGCGCCGGCGGCACCCAGCGGCTGACCCGGTTCGTCGGCAAGTCGAAGGCCATGGAGATGAACCTCACCGGCCGCCTGATGGACGCCGAGGAGGCCGAGCGCGCCGGTCTCGTCAGCCGCGTCGTGCCGGCCGACGAGCTGGTCGACGAGGCGCTCGCCACCGCCGCCAAGATCGCCGATCTCGGCCGAATCGCCGTGCTCGCCACCAAGGAGGCGGTGAACCGCGCCTACGAGACGACGCTCGCCGAGGGCGTGCGATTCGAGCGCCGGCTGTTCCACGCGCTGTTCGCCACCGAGGACCAGACCGAGGGCATGGCCGCCTTCGTCGAGAAGCGCAGCGCCACCTTCAAGGGCGAGTAGCCCGCGGTCCGAAAGCTCCCGAAAGGCCCCCGGACGCCCCCGTTGACGGGGGCGGGGCGCTGGTGTATCGACGCCCTCCATTCTCGGCATCACAGAGAGACGGACCACCAGCATGGCCAACACGCCATCCGCCAAGAAGCGCGTGCGCCAGATCGCCCGGCGCACCGAGGTCAACAAGGCGCGCCGCTCGCGCCTGCGCACCTTCATCCGCAAGGTGGAGGAAGCCATCGCCGCGGGCGACCGCGAGACGGCGCTCGCCGCGCTGCGCGCCGCCCAGCCGGAGATCATGCGCGGCGCCGGCAAGGGCGTGCTGCACGCCAACACCGCCAGCCGCAAGGTCTCGCGCCTGCACAAGCGCATCAATCATCTGCCGGCCTGACCGCGCCGGACCCTCCCCCGCCCCGGCCGATCCCGCACTGGCCGATCCCGCGCCGCCGACGCCCCGGCCGGTGTGCGAAATCGCGGGGGGGTCGCGGGTGATTGTCATCGAACTTTGATGTTCGTGTTTCCTTCCAGTGGTCGCCCGCCGGCTTTTTGGCTAGGATCGGATTCCTACAGAGTCGGGGCTCTGAATCACAACACGCTGCCTCCGTTCGTCGCGACGATCCGCCCGTGATTGGGCGGACGCTTCGGCGCGCTTGTTAAGTATTTGTAAATAATATTTTGCTCGGCGCCCATGGTGTAACAATGCAGGCCCGAGCATGGAAAACTACTTGCTCCGACTCTGCCTGAGCGTTTACCCCTAGTCGCCGTCACGAGTCGCGTGAGTCGGTAAAAAGGTACGGAGAGAGGCGATGTCAGCGACGGCAATCCGGCCCACAGTCGACGAGATCGACCCGGTTGCCGCCTACCGCCTCCTCGAATCCCAGGCCGACGCCGCGCTCGTGGACGTGCGCACGCGGGCCGAGTGGGCCTTCGTCGGGGTGCCGGACATCTCGATGACCGGCCGGCCGTTCTGGCGGGTCGAGTGGATCGGCTTCCCCGGCATGACGCACAATCCGGGCTTTCTCGACGAGTTGACGGCGCATATCGACGCCGACCGGGGTGGCGGCGTCCCGGAGCGGCTGCTGTTCATCTGCCGCTCGGGGGCCCGCTCGAAGGCGGCGGCCGAGACGGTCGCGGCGGCCCTCGCCCGGAGCGGTATCGCGGTGCATTGCACGAACGTCGCCGAGGGTTTCGAGGGCGACCTCGATGCCGAGGGCCATCGCGGCCGGCGCAGCGGCTGGAAAGCGCGGGGACTGCCTTGGCGACAGGACTGACGACGATCGCGGCGCCTCCGGCGGGGGCGGAGCGCCGTGCGGGCGAGGATGAATTCGGGGTAGAAGGCAACATGGTTGACGAGGGAGCAAGAAGCGCCACGTATTCCGAGCCGGAGATCGAGGGGCTCTGGCACAAGGTTCTGGAGCGCGCCGAGCGCGAATTGGGGGCGGACTGCGTCGCCCAGTGGCTCAGGCCGGTGCGCCTGACGTCGATCTTCGACGGCCTCGCGGTC
>DATKCQ010000040.1:0-2481 GCA_035513135.1 Thermohalobaculum sp. | reverse complement strand
CGGCTTCGCCCCCTCAGAGCAGCGTGTTCACCACCTCGGCGGGGCGGCAGATCTTGGCGCCCTTCGCCGTCACGACCACCGGGCGCTGCAACAGGATCGGGTGCTCGGCGATCGTGTCGATCAGCGCCTCGTCGCTCCAGTTCGGATCGTCGAGGCCGAGCTCGTCATAGGGCGTGCCGTTGCGGCGCAGCAGGTCGCGCGCGCCGAGACCCAGCCGGTCGCGAAGCGTCTCCAGCTCGGCCCGGCCCGGCGGGTCGGCGAGGTAGTCGATCACCTCGGGCTCGACACCCCGCTCGCGGATGATCTCGAGCACCTTGCGCGAGGTGCCGCATCTTGGGTTGTGGTAGACGGTGACGCGCATGACGGTCCCCCCGAAATTTCCCCGAAATTTCCCCGAAATTCCCCCGAAGTTCCCCCGAAATTCTTCCGGTTCAGCTCCCCTCGACGAGCACGATGCTGGCGACGCCGGCATCGGCGCGGAAGCGGCGGACGGCCTGATAGTCCTCGCCGTGATAGCAGTCAAGGGCGGCCTGGAGGCTGGGGAACTCGATCACCACGTGGCGCTCGCGGCCGAGCGGGCCCTCGACCTCCTCATATCGCCCGCCGCGGGCGAGGATGCGGGCGCCGTGCTTCTCGAAGGCCGCCCGGGCGCCGTCGACGTATTTCTTGTACGCCTCGGGGTCGGTCACGTGGACGTGGGCGATCCAGTATCCCTTTGGCATCGCTACCTCCCTGTCTGGTGTTTCGTGGCTAGAACAGCGAGCCCTGCGCCCCGCCACCCCTGCCGCCGCGACGCGGCTTGCGGGCGGGCGGGGGCTTGCCTTCGGCGGTGGCGCGGGCGCGGCCGTCGGCGAACTCGAGCTCGAGCGCCGTGCCCGGCGCCACCTGCGCGGCGCGCGTCAGCACCGCCCCGCCGCCGTCGCGCACGATGGCGAAGCCGCGCCTCAGCGCCTGCTCATAGTGCAGGGACGCCAGAAGGCGGGCAAGACCCTTCAACTTTTCTCGCTTGGAGTCCGAGAACCGGCGCGCCAATGGAAGAAAGCGTTGTAAGCCGCTGTCCAGGCGACTGGCCTCCAGTTTGATGCGCCCCTTCAAAAGCCAAGCACCAAACCCTGAGCTTTTCGTGGCAAAGCGTTGGCGCTCAAACCGAATTCGTTCCTTGAGGCCGCCGGGCAACTGGTGTGAGGCACGCTCCAATCTGATGGCGTGTCCCTGAAGCAATTCCTTCTTGCTCGGGAGCCTGGCGACCTGGATATCAAGCCGCTGGCGCCGCTCGGCGATCAGCTGCTCGGGGCGCGGCAGGGCGCGGCCGACATAGCCCAGCCGCTCGAGCCGGCCCTCGAGCAGGCGGCCCAGCGCGTGCAGGCCGCGCGCCGCCAGGTCGCCCACGGTGGCGACGAGCTCGGCGCGCACCGGCACGGCGATCTCGGCCGCCGCGGTGGGGGTCGGCGCGCGGCGGTCGGCGGCGAGGTCGATCAGCGTGGTGTCGGTCTCATGGCCGACCGCCGAGATCAGCGGGATCGCGCTCTCGGCCGCGGCGCGCACCACGGCCTCGTCGTTGAAGCCCCACAGATCCTCGAACGAGCCGCCGCCGCGCGCCACGATCAGCACGTCCGGGCGCGGGATCGGCCCGTCGGGCGCCAGCGCCGAGAAGCCGCGGATCGCCGCCGCGACCTCGGGCGCGCAGGCCGCGCCCTGCACCGCCACCGGCCAGACCAGCACGTGCACCGGGAAGCGCTCGGCCAGCCGGTGCAGGATGTCGCGGATCACCGCGCCGCTGGGCGAGGTGACCACCCCGATCACCCGGGGCAGGTAGGGCAGGGGGCGCTTCCTCGCCTCGTCGAACAGCCCCTCGGCGGCGAGCGCCTTCTTCAGCCGCTCGAGCCTGGCGAGCAGCGCCCCCTCGCCGGCATAGGAGAGGCGCTCGATCACGAGCTGGTATTTCGACTGGCCGGGGAAGCTGGTCAGCCGCCCCTCGGCCACCACCTCGTCGCCCTCGCCGGGCTCGATGTCGAGGCGGCCGGCGGTGCCCTTCCAGATCACCGCGGCGAGCACCGCGTTCGCGTCCTTGAGGTCGAGGTAGACGTGGCCCGAGCGCGGCCGGGAAACCCGGCCGATCTCGCCGCGGACGCGGACCTGGGCGAACTCGCCCTCGATCAGGCGCTTGACCGCCTGCGAGATCTCGGAGACCGAGAACTCGGGGACGTTGACCCCCTCGGGCGCATCGTCGATAAGGCTGGGCGGCATGGCGGTCCGTGGTTGTTGCGGCATCCGGCCGTGGGTGAATGCTAGCCCAGAGTGGCGCAATGGACCTGATCCTCGCAAGCCTTCTCGGCGTCGCTTTCGTGCTGGCGGCCGGCGTGATCGTCTGGCGCCAGCGCGGACTGGGGCGGCGGCTCGCGGCGCTGCGCGCGGAGACGGCGGCGGTTCGGCTCGACCGGCTGGCGCTGGAGGTGGCGCTCGAGCAGCGCGCCGGCGGGG
>DATKCQ010000039.1:0-2206 GCA_035513135.1 Thermohalobaculum sp. | reverse complement strand
CTTCGACATCGGGTCCCCCCATTGATGATTGTCGACACTCTAGCGCAGCGTCAGCGCAATGCCAGCTTGGCCGCGGTGCGGCCGGAGCGGACGGCGCCCTCGATGGTGGCGGGCAGGCCGGTGTCGGTGTAGTCGCCGGCGAGCACGAGATTGCGCAGCGAGGTTTGCGGTGCCGGGCGCCGGGCGATCTGGGCCGGCGAGGCGAGAAACGTGGCGCGGCGCTCCTTGACGACGCGCACCGGGGGCATGTCGTCGGGCGTGCGGTCGAGCGCCCGGGCGACCTCGGGCCACACGATCGCGGCGATCTCGGGCGCGGGGCGCTCGGCCAGCGCATGGGCGGCGCTGATGGTGACCGAGACGACATCGTCGCGCACGAACAGCCACTGCGCGGTGCCGCCGACGAGGCCGAGAATTGGCGTTGACGACAGGGGCCCGAGCCCGCCGTCGATGCGGAAATGGACGTTGACGATGGGGGCAAAAGCGTCGGGCACGGTGAGGCCGGACAAAAGCTCGGCGGCGGTCCAGGGGGGCGTGGCCAGCACCGCGGCATCGCCCGGCGCCAGGCGCTCGAACCCCCGGCCGAGCGCGATGCCGGTGAGCCGGTCGGCGTCGCGTTCCAGCCCGACGACGCGGCTGCCGAGGCGGATCTCGGCGCCGTGGCGGGCCAGCACATCGAGGGCTGGATCGACGAAACTGTCGCTCAGGCCCCGGCGGGCGATGAGCGGAATGGAGGAGTCCGCTCCGCGCGCCAAGGTTTCGCGGATCACCGGCACGAGCAGGCGGGCGGCGGCCTGGTCGGGCGCGGTGTTGAGTACGGCGACGGCGAAGGGCTCCCAGAAGCGCCGGTAGAGCGCGCCCTGAAGGCCGAAGAGGTCGGCCACGGTGCGGTCGCCGGCGGTGAGGAGCTTCAGGCCCTGCACGTAGTCGCCAAGCGTCGTGCCGGGCACGCGGCGGCTGGAGTACAGCACCCATAGGGGCACGGGGCCGCGGTTGAGGTCGATCGACCAGCGTTCGCCCGAGTCGAGCTCGAGGAAGTCGAAGCGGGCAGTGTCGGGGCCGGTCAGGCGGTCGGCGGCGCCGATGTGGCCGAGATAGTCGAGCGCGGCGTGGTTGCCCGACAACAGCAGATGGTTGCCGTTGTCGATCAGCCGGTCGAGGGCGGGGTCGTGGAACGAGCGCGCCCGTCCGCCGGCCTGGGCGGCCTGGTCGTAGAGCACCACGTCGGCGCCGGCTTCCGACAGCGCCAGCGCCGCCGCCAGGCCGCTCAAGCCGGCGCCTATGACATGGACGCGCATGGGGCTGCCATACTGCCATGAGTCCACCCCTTCGAGCCGAGGACCATCAAAGTAATCCGTGGCGCAGGGCGATGCGGAGTTTTTCGGCGCGGCCGACCAGGCGTTTGGAGACGGTGCGGTCGGCGATCTCGGCGTCGGAGAGGGCCTGCATGCGCTCCAGGTTGCGGCGGTAGACTTCCAGCATGATGCGCGCCGGGCGGATCTGGCGCCGGTCGCACTCCCGCATGACGCCTTGCGCTGCGGCGAACTCGGCGGCTGCGTCTACCGACAGCGCGCGCCAGGCCGGCACGAAGCCCGGGTGGGCGAGCGCCGCCGCGGGATCGTCCAGCGGCACGCCGTTGGCCTCGAGCAATTCGCTGGGAAGGTAAAGGCGGCCGTCATCGGCGTCCTCGGCGACGTCGCGCAGGATGTTGGTGAGCTGCAGCGCCCGGCCGAGGTGGCCGGCGACCGTCGTGCCGATCTCGCCCGGCTCGCCGAAGATCGGGACGCACAGCCGCCCGACGGCGCAGGCGACCCGGTCGCAATAGACGTCGAGGGTGGCGCGCGGCGGCGCCACGATGGGTCCGTCGACATCCATCTCCATGCCCTCGATGACGGCCATGAAGTCGCTTTGCTCGAGCCGGAAGCGCCGGGCCGGCGCGCTCAAGGCCCGCGCGATCGCCTTGCTGGGGCGCCCGGTGAACACCGCATGAACCTCACCGCGCCATTCGGCCAATTGCGCCTTCTTGCGGGCAACCGCGCCATCGCTATCGGCGATGTCGTCGACCGCGCGGCAGAAGGCATAGACGGCGAACATCGCCTCGCGGCGCGGCCGCTCCAGCAGCCGCATGGCCCAGTAGAACGAGGAACTGGCGGCCCGGACCTGGCGGGCGATGTCGGCGCGCTCTGCCGCGGTGGCCGTCGGCAGCTCG
>DATKCQ010000038.1:0-28656 GCA_035513135.1 Thermohalobaculum sp. | reverse complement strand
CGGCCGAGGCGGCCGCCGCGGCGCCCGCCGCCGAGCCCGAGCCGGAGCGGCCCGCGGCCCGCGGCACCGCACGCCCGGCCGCCCGCGCCGCCGAGCCGGAGGCCGAGGAGGCGCCCGGCCGCGGCCGTGCCCCGGCCAAGGCGCCGAAGAAGGCCGCCCCGACGCGCCCGCGGGCCGAGGAGGAGCGCCGCCGCACCGGCCGGCTGACCATCTCGAAGCTCGGCGATGACGAGGGCGGGCGGCAGCGCTCGCTCGCCGCCTTCCGCCGCCGCCAGGAGCGCGAGAAGCGCAAGATGATGGGCGGCCCGGTCGAGCGCGAGAAGGTGGTGCGCGACGTGCGCATCCCCGACGCCATCACCGTGCAGGAGCTCGCCAACCGCATGGCCGAGCGGGTCTCCGACGTGATCAAGGCCCTCATGAAGAACGGACTCATGGCGACGCAGAACGAATCGATCGACGCCGACACCGCCGAGCTGATCGTCGGCGAGTTCGGCCACAAGGCCGTGCGCGTCTCCGAGGCGGACGTCGAGTCGGTGATCGAGACCGCCGGGGACCGGCCGGAGGACCTCCGGCCGCGCGCCCCCGTGGTCACCATCATGGGCCATGTCGACCACGGCAAGACCTCGCTGCTCGACGCGCTCAGGAAGACCGACGTGGTCTCGGGCGAGGCGGGCGGCATCACCCAGCACATCGGCGCCCACCAGATCACCACCGAGTCGGGCCAGAAGATCACCTTCCTCGACACGCCCGGCCACGCCGCCTTCACCTCGATGCGCGCCCGCGGCGCGCATGTGACCGACATCGTGGTGCTGGTGGTGGCGGCGGACGACTCCGTGATGCCGCAGACGGTCGAGGCGATCAACCACGCCCGCGCCGCCGGCGTGCCGATGATCGTCGCCATCAACAAGATCGACCGCCCCGGCGCCGACACGACGCGGGTGCGCACCGAGCTCTTGCAGCACGAGGTGGTGGTCGAGGAGATGGGCGGCGAGGTGCTCACCGTCGAGTGCTCGGCGATCACCGGCGAGGGGCTCGACACGCTGATCGAGGCCATCGTGCTGCAGGCCGAGCTGATGGAGCTCAAGGCCAACCCGGACCGCCTGGCCGAGGGCGCGGTGATCGAGGCGAAGCTCGACGTCGGCCGCGGCCCCGTCGCCACCGTGCTGGTGCAGCGCGGCAAGCTGCGCCTGGGCGACATCTTCGTGGTCGGCGAGCAGTGGGGCCGCGTGCGCGCCCTGGTCGACGACCAGGGCAACCGGGTCAACGAGGCCGGACCGTCCGTCCCCGTCGAGGTGCTCGGCCTGCAGGGCACGCCCGAGGCCGGCGACACGCTCAACGTGGTCGAGGACGAGACCAGGGCCCGCGAGATCGCCGAGTACCGCCAGCGCAAGGCCCGCGAGGCCCAGGCCGCCAAGGGCGCGCGCGCCACGCTCGACCAGCTCCTCGCCCAGGCCAGGACGGCGGGCGACGTGAAGGAGCTGCCGGTTCTCGTCAAGGCCGACGTGCAGGGCTCGACCGAGGCCATCGTGCAGGCGCTCGAGAAGGTCGGCAACGAGGAGGTGCAGGTGCGCGTGCTGCACTCGGGCGTCGGCGCCATCACCGAGTCGGACGTGACGCTGGCCGAGGCTTCGCGGGCGCCGATCATCGGCTTCAACGTGCGCGCCAACGCGCCGGCGCGCGAGGCGGCGAACCAGAAGGGCGTGGAGTTCCGCTACTACTCGGTGATCTACGACCTGGTCGACGACGTGAAGAAGGCCGCCGAGGGCCTGCTCTCGCCCGAGGTGCGCGAGAAGTTCGTCGGCCATGCCGCGATCAAGCAGGTGTTCAAGGTCTCGGGCGTCGGCAAGGTGGCCGGCTGCGAGGTCACCGACGGCGTCGCCCGGCGCGCCGCCGGCGTGCGCCTGCTGCGCGACGACGTGGTGATCCACGAGGGCAGGCTGAAGACCTTGAAGCGCTTCAAGGACGAGGTGCGCGAGGTCCAGGCCGGCCAGGAGTGCGGCATGGCCTTCGAGAACTACGAGGACATCCGCGAGGGCGACGTGATCGAGATCTTCGAGCGCGAGGAGGTCGAGCGCACGCTCTGACCTTCGCGCCCCTGTCCTGTCCGACGAGGCGAGGCCGCACGGCCACGCCGAGAGAGGCTGCATGCCGCGCAGACACGACGATCCCGCCGGCCCCAGCCAGCGCCAGCTGCGCGTCGGCGAGCTGATCCGCCGCGTGCTGGCGGACGCGCTGATGCGCGGCGAGCACCACGAGCCCATGCTCGAGGGCATCTCGGTGACGGTCGGCGAGGTGCGCTGCTCGCCCGACCTCAAGGTGGCCACCGTCTACGTCATGCCGCTGGGCGGCCACGAGGCCGAGCGGGTGCTCGCCGGCCTCGAGCACGCGAAGTCCGCATTGCGCCGCCGGGTCAACCGCGAGGTGCGGCTGAAATTCTCGCCCGAGCTGCGCTTCCGTCTCGACGACACGTTCGACCGCATGGACGAGACCCGCCGCATGCTGAGCGACGCGCGGGTCCGCCGCGACGTCGAGAAGGGCTGACCGCGCGGCCGCGCCTCAGAGCGTCAGCTCCCAGTACTGCCCGACCAGGTCCTTGCCGAAGGAGCGGTGCGGCTCCTCGCGCACCAGCCGGAAGCCCCGCGCCTCGTAGATGCGCCGCGCCGAAACCAGCACGTCGTTGGTCCACAGCGTCACCGAGCGGTCGCCGCAGATAAATACTTGTGTGAGTCAACCAAATGCCTCCCGCCACCGTGCCGGCGGATCGCCGCAGCCGATGCGCCTGCCCGCCGGACGCGGCCTTGTGGAATAATCCAAGTGATTGATATCATTGTGATATCAATCACTTGACTACCTGTTCACGCGTGAAACGCGGCGCCGCCACCCGGCGGCCTCAGCGTCCGAGCGCCGCGATCTGGCGCGCCAGCTCCGGGTCGAGCGGGATGCCCTCGGCGGTGAGCCGGGCGCGCAGCGCCTGCCGGCGCCGGCCCGGCAGCCGGGCGTCCGCCTCGCCCTCGACCGCCGCGGCGAGCGTGGCGATGCGCTCGAGCGCGCCGGCGTGCATCGCCTCGGGGTCGAGCGCCATGAGGAACTGCCCGGTCCCCGGCGGCGGCCCGTCGGCGTCAAAAAACGAGGAGGCCTGCCAGCCGTAATTCGCCCCCGTCAGCCCCGCCGCCAGCACCTCGACCATCAGCGCCAGCGCCGCGCCCTTGGCGCCGCCCATGGGCAGCATGGTGCCGCCGAGCGCCGCCTTCGGGTCGGTGCTGGGTCGCCCCTCGGCATCGAGCGCCCAGCCCTGCGGGATCGGCTCGCCCTTCTGCGCCGCGGCCATGATGCGCCCGCGCGCCACCCGGCTGACCGAGAGGTCGATGACGACCGGCTCGGCGCCGGGCAGCGGGGCGGCGAAGGCGACCGGGTTGGTGCCGAAGAGCCCGCGCTTCGCCCCCCAGGGCGCGATCGCCGCGGGCGTGTTGACGAGCACCAGCGCCACCAGCCCGCGCCGCGCCAGCTCCTCGGCGAACAGGCCCGTCACCCCGGCATGGTGCGAGCGGCGGATGCCTGCCGCCGCGATCCCCTGCGCCCGCGCCATCGCGGGCAGCGCGTCGATGGCGAGCGCGATGGCGGGATAGGCGAAGCCGTGGCCCGCATCGACCGCGAGCAGGCCCGGCCGCACCGGCTCGGCCCGCGGCACCGCATGACCATCCACCTTGCCCGACGCCGCCTGCGCCGCGTAGGACGGCAGGCGGCGCAGCCCGTGCCCCGACTGGCCCACCAGCTCGGCCCCGACCAGCGCCTCGGCCACGCTTGCGGCGTTTGCGGGCGCGGTGTTGCAGCGCCCGAGCGTCTCGGCCATCAGCGCCCGCGCCGCCTCGGGGCTCAGCCGGCTCATGCCCCCTCCAGATGCGCGATCACCCGGTCCGCCACGATCTCGCCGATGCGCGCGTTGCACTCGCGCGTCACCCCGGCGATGTGCGGCGTCAGGATCAGGTTCGCGAGGCCGCGGAAGCGCGCCCCGGCAGCGGCGTTCAGCGGCTCGGTCTCGAACACGTCGAGCGCCGCGCCGCCGAGCCGCCCCGCGCGCAGCGCCTCGACCAGCGCCGCCTCGTCGACCACGCCGCCGCGCGCGGTGTTGATCAGCACCGCGCCCGGCTTCATCGCGGCGATCCGGTCGGGCCCGATCAGGTGGCGGGTCTCGGGCGTCAGCGGCACGTGCAGGCTGACTGCGTCCGCCTCGGCGAGCAGCGCCGCGAGGTCGCGCCGCGCCGCCAGCGCCCAGGCCGGATCGCACCCGGGCACATGGGGGTCGTGCGCCAGCACGCGCATCCCCATCGCCGCCGCCCGCTCGGCCGCCGCCCGGCCGATGGCGCCGAAGCCGACCACGCCGAAGACCTTGGCCGCGGCCTCGCGCCCGACCAGGCGTTCGCGCGGCCAGTGGCCGTCCATCACCGCCTCGCCGGCGCCATAGGCCCCGTCGCGCAGCAGCACCAGCGCCATGGTCACCGCGTACTCCGCCACCGAGACGACGTTCGCCCCGGTGGCCGGGTAGACGGGCAGGCCGCGCGCCGCGCAGGCATCGAGGTCGATGTTGTCGAGCCCGACGCCGAGCCGGCCGATGCAGAGCAGCCGGGGGCCGGCGTCGAGCAGCGCCGCGGTCACGCGGGTGCGGTTGCGCACTACCAGTGCGCGGGCGTCCGGGAGGAGTTCCGCCAGCTCGCCCGGCTTGTCCACCAGCCCCGAATCGTAATGCACGCGGAAGTGCCGGCCGAGGCGCGCCACTCCGTCGGGGTCCATGAACTCGGTGACGATCACCTCGGCCATCGGTCCGTGCCGGTCCCCCCGCCTCTCCCCCGGCCCCTCTCCCAGCGGGAGAGGGGGGCGCGAGCGGCGCCGCCCGCGCCTCCCCCTCCCCCTGGGAGGGGGATCGAGGGGGAGGCATGGCCCGGCGCCCGCCTCATGCCGAGCGGTAGAGCTTGGTCATCACGAACTCGCGGTGGCCGAGCGCCTCGGCCGCCGTCACCCGGCCGTTGGCGGTGCGCCGGATCATCTCGATCAGCGCGTCGCCCGCCGCGTCGATGGTCATCTCGCGCCTGAGAATCCCCGAGACGTCGAGGTCGATGTGCTCGCCCATCGTCCGCACCGTGCGCGGGTTGGCGGAGATCTTGATCACCGGCACGATCGGGTTGCCCACCACGTTGCCCTGCCCGGTGGGGAAGGTGTGCACCGCGTAGCCCGCCGCGGCCATCAGGGTGACGCACTCCGCCGCCGCCGAGGAGGTGTCCATGTAGTAGAGGCCGGGGCCCTTGGCCGGCGCCTCGGCCGGGCCGAGCACGTCGATGTAGGTCGAGCTCCGGCCGATCTTCTCGAGATTGCCCAGCGCCTTCTCCTCGATGGTCGTGAGCCCGCCCAGGATGTTGCCCTTGGTCGGCTGGCTGTCGGACAGATCGGAGGTCTTGTGCGCCTCGATCACTTGCGTCTGGTAGGCTTCGAAGGTCGCCATGAACTTCTCGGCCGCCTCGGGCGTGGCGGCGCGGGCCTTGCAGATGTGCTCGGCCCCGGTGATCTCCGAGGTCTCGCCAAAGCAGCCGTAGATGCCCCGGGGCAGCAGCTTGTCGTACATGTTGCCGACCGTGGGGCACGAGCCGAGCCCCGTGGTGGTGTCGGATTCGCCGCACTTGGTCGAGACCCACAGATCGCCGAGCGGGCACTCCTCGGTGGCGAGCTCGGTGGCCCAGTGCACGAACTCCTTGGCGCGCCACGAGGCCTGCCTGACGGTCTCGAAGTCGCCCTTCTGCTCGATCCAGAAGCCCTCGACGGGCTTGCCCGTGGCGGCGATGCCGTCGACGATCACCCTGGTCCACTCGGGCTCGATGCCGATCACCACCACCGCGGCGACGTTGGGGTTCGAGCCGGTGCCGATCATGGTGCGGAAATGCAGGTCGAGATCGGCGCCGAACTGCAGCCGGCCGTAGGCGTGCGGCAGCGCCATGGTGCCCTGGACGTGGCTCGCCACCGCCTCGGCGGCGGCGTTCGAGATGTCGTCCACCGGCAGGATCACCACGTGGTTGCGCACGCCCACGCGGCCGTTCTCGCGCCGCCAGGCCCGGATCGTCATGTCGTCCATGTCCAGTGCCATCGCCGCCTCACCACCGCTTGGTCTTGAGATTGTGCACGTGCACATGCCCGCCGGGCTCGGCCGGGCCGGTCATGCGGCCGATGTCCTCGCCGTACTTGATCGCCGTGTCGCCCGCCTCGAGGTCCGTCAGCGCCACCTTGTGCCCGATGGGGATGTCGGCCCTGGCCTCGAGCCGGAATTCCGAGTCGTCCTCGGTGACCACGCACAAGAGCTCGGTCCCGGCGGTCACGCCCTCCACCACCACCACGCCGACATTGTCGCGCCGGTCGTGCACCAGCACATGGGGAATCGCCATCGTCAGCCTCCGCAGCGTTTCCTCGGTCGTTTCTTCTGGTCGGGCTCTCGCAACTCGCGGACCAGCGACAGACTCTCGGGATATCCCACAGCTAAAGGACCGCCGGGAGATGCGCAAGCGCGCCGCCCCCCGGGGATGCCGGAGTGCGCCGCCCTCTCACTCCGAGGTGAACAGGTTCTCCCAGGCGCGGGCGAGGAAGTCGGGGCGGAGCTGCGGCGCCACCCCCTCGAAGGCCGATATCGACTTGACCTGGTCGATCAGGAAGCGCGGGTGGAAGCCGGCGAACTGCGCGCCCTCGGTCTTGCCGTAGAGCTCGATGAGGACGAACAGCATCACGTTCTCGTCGAGCCTCAGGCCGAACTTGCGCGCGGTGCGCACGAAGATCTGGATGAAGGTGTCGCGGTCGGGCTTGTCCACCAGGACCTTGTAGCGCAGGCGCCTGAGCGCCGCGTCGTCCACCAGTTTCTTCGGCGCAATGTTGGTCGAGAACACCACCAACGCGTCGAACGGGATCTCGAACTTGCGGCCGGTCTCGAGCGCCAGGTAGTCGCGGCCGTTCTCGAGCGGGATGATCAGGCGGTTGATCAGCTCCTGCGGGCTCTGGCGCTGGCGGCCGAAGTCGTCGATCACCAGCACGCCGCCCGCCGCCTTGAGCTGCATCGGCGCTTCGTAGACCCGGCTCACCGTGTTGAGCTTGAGGTCGAGCCGGTCCAGCGTCAGCTCGCCCCCGGTGATCACCGCCGGGCGCTTGCAGGCGACGAAACGCTGGTCGTGGCCGCCGTCGCGGCGCAAGCTGCGGCCCTCGCCACCCTCCCCGGCGCCGGCGCGCACGTGCACCGTGGGGTCGAACACCGTGATGACCTGCTTGTCCACGGTCAGCGCATAGGGGAAGTAGACCTCGCCGCCGAAGGCGGTGCAGATCGCCTCGGCGATGGTCGACTTGCCGTTGCCCGGCGGCCCGTAGAGCAGCACCGAGGCGGCGCAGTTGGCGGCCGGTCCGAGTTTCTCCATCAGTTTCGGCTCGAGGGTCAGCTCGCAAAACACCCGGTCCAGCATCGACCGGGTCAGCGTCACGTTGCGGATCGACTGCCTGGTGAGCTGCTCGGCGAACGCCTCGAGCGTCACCGGGGCGGGGCCGAAATATTCGCTCTGCCCCAGCGCCTCGAGCGCCCATTCGCGGCCCTTGCCGGTCAGCGCGTAGCGCATCTCGGCGGTCAGGCTGGCACCGAGCTGGCCCAGCGTTTCCATCATGCGCTGCGCCTGCGCCGTTTCGACGAGCTGGGTGACGATGCCGATGGGCAGCTTCATCGCCCGGCTGATCTCGCTCGGCCGCTCCAGCCCCATGCGGTAGACGGTCTTGACCAGCAGGTCGACGAGGAAGCCTGGCTCGAGCCCGGTATCGGCGATGCCGACCGGGGCGGGCGGGGCGACGGTGGCGCGGACGCTGGAGGACGGGGTGGCGGCTTGGTTGGCGGATTGGGCGACGTCGACGTGCACGTTCATTTCACGCTACTCCCTCGGGCGGCTACGGATACGCAACTGGCGCGGTGATTCCCGGCCGGATTCACGTCATGGGATTTTCTTGATGAAATTGTGGCGATTTCAACAAAATGTCCGAAAACGCGAATTATAATTGATATTTCTACTTATGGTTGTGGCTCTGTATCAGTATTAACGTAGCGCCGCTGCAGTTTTTATCCGCAACTATTCATCTGCCCGAACGACGCAGGCGGCGCGGCCCTCGCCCTCGAGGGTCCGGGCGCCGCCGGCGATGGCCGCCGCGCGGCGGTTCATGAAGTCCGATCCGCGGCGCGGGTCGCGGTGCTTGGGGTCGGGCAGGACGGCGGCGAGGCGGGCGGCCTCGCCGAGCGTCAGCTCGGCGGCGGGCTTGGCCCAGTAGTGCCGCGCGGCGGCCTCGGCGCCGAACACGCCCTCGCCGAACTCGGCCACGTTGAGATAGACCTCGAGGATGCGCCGCTTGGTCCAGATCGCCTCGATCATCACCGTGAAGCCGGCCTCGAGGCCCTTCCTGAGCCAGGACGCGTCGTGCCACAGGAAGACGTTCTTCGCCACCTGCTGGGAGATGGTCGAGGCGCCGCGCACCCGGCCGCGCCCGCGCTCGGCGATGGCCTTCTCGATTTCCACCAGGTCGAAGCCCCGGTGCCCGCAGAAGCGCGCGTCCTCGGCCGCCATCACGGCGCGGGCGAGGTGCGGCGGGATCGCATCCATCCCCACCCAGTCACGCTCGATGCCGCCCAGCCGCCACCACTCCGCGGCCATGTAATAGCCGCCCGGCGGCGGGACGATGGTGTAGGCGCCGACCCACAGGATCACCCCGGCGAGCGCGTAGGCAAGCCAGCGCAGCGGGCGGGCGACGAGCCGGCGCAGGCGCGAGCGCTTGCGTCGCGCCTGCTTCGGCCTGGTCTCCGTGCGCAGGGTCATGGCGGCGCTACGTAGCATCGCCGCCCCGCCGTCGGTAGGGTGCGCACCCGACCCCGCGCCACGCGCCCCGTCAGGCCGTCGCCTCGGCGGCGCGGTCCGAGAGCGGGTGCGAAAGCCGCGAGATCATCTCCTTGGGGCAGACCTGCCAGAAGTGCAGCAGCTCCTCCTCCCAGTGGCTGAGAATCGACTTCGCCCGCGGGCTGCCGGTCTGCCGGGCGTGCTCCTCGATCAGGCCCTTGAGCTCGGCCTCCCAGTGCGCCGATTCGAGCCGGGTGAGCACCAGCGTGTCCATGTTGGCCATCTGCGACAGGCGGTTGTCGGTGTCGTAGACATAGGCCATGCCGCCGGTCATGCCGGCGCCGAAGTTCTCGGCGACCGGACCGAGGATCACCGCGACGCCGCCCGTCATGTACTCGCAGCCATTGGCGCCGCAGCCCTCGATCACCACCTGCGCGCCCGAGTTGCGCACGGCGAAGCGCTCGCCTGCCTGGCCGTTGGCGAAGAGCTTGCCGGCGGTGGCGCCGTAGAGCACGGTGTTGCCGATGATGGTGTTCTCGTGCGGCACCAGCGGCGAGGAGAGCTGCGGCCTGAGCGTGATCACCCCGCCCGAGAGGCCCTTGCCCACATAGTCGTTGGCGTCGCCCAGCACCTCGAGCTTCAGCCCCGGCGCGGCGAAGGCGCCGAGCGACTGGCCGCACGAGCCGTTGAGGCGCACCGTCAGGTGGCCCTCCTGCAATCCGTTCTCCATGCCGAAGCGGCGCACGATGTGGCTCGAGACCCGCGTGCCGATCGAGCGCAGCACGTTCTGCACCGTGTAGTCGAGCTGCATTTTCTCGCCGTCCCTGAAGAACGGCCCGGCGTCGCGGACGATCTTGGCGTCGAGCGTGTCGGGCACCTCCTGGCGCGGGCGGTCGCGGTCGTAGCGCGCCACCTTGTCCTCGTCGACCCGCACCAGCATCGGGTTCAGATCGAGGTCGTCGAGATGCGCCGCGCCGCGGCTGACCTGGGCGAGCAGGTCGGCGCGGCCGACGATGTCGTCGAGCGAGCGGGCGCCCAGCGAGGCGAGGATCTCGCGCACCTCGTGGGCCAGCAGGCTGAAGAGGTTGACCACCTTCTCGGGGCTGCCGGTGAATTTTTCGCGCAGGCTCGGGTCCTGGGTGCACACGCCGACCGGGCAGGTGTTCGCCTGGCACTGGCGCACCATGATGCAACCCATGGCGATCAGCGAGGCGGTGCCGATGCCGTATTCCTCGGCCCCCATCATCGCGGCGATGACGATGTCGCGCCCGGTGCGCAAACCGCCATCGGTGCGCAGGGTCACGCGGGAGCGCAGATCGTTGAGCGCGAGCACCTGGTGCGCCTCGGTCAGCCCCATCTCCCAGGGGATGCCGGCATATTTGATCGAGGTCTGGGGCGAGGCGCCGGTGCCGCCGTTGTGGCCCGAGATCAGGATCACGTCGGCCTTCGCCTTGGCCACGCCGGCGGCGATGGTGCCCACCCCGGACTGCGCCACCAGCTTGACGCAGACCTTGGCGTCGGGGTTGATCTGTTTGAGGTCGTAGATCAGCTGGGCGAGGTCCTCGATCGAGTAGATGTCGTGGTGCGGCGGCGGCGAGATCAGCGCCACGCCCGGCGTCGCATGCCTGAGCTTGGCGATCATCTCGGTGACCTTGAAGCCGGGGATCTGCCCGCCCTCGCCGGGCTTGGCGCCCTGGGCGATCTTGATCTCGAGCTCGGCGCAGTGGTTGAGGTACTCGGCGGTTACCCCGAAGCGCCCCGAGGCCACCTGCTTGATCTTGGCCGACGGGTTGTCGCCGTTCGGCTCCGGGTGGTAATGGCGCGGGTCCTCGCCGCCTTCCCCTGAATCCGACTTCGCGCCGATCCGGTTCATCGCCACGTTCAGCGTCTTGTGCGCCTCGGGGCTGAGCGCGCCCAGGGACATGCCGGGCGTGACGAAGCGCTTCCTGATCGAGGTGATCGACTCGACCTCCTCGAGTGGCACCGGCGCGCCCATCGCCTTGAAGTCCAGCAGGTCGCGCAGGTGAATGGGCGGCTGCGCCCGCATCGCCTCGGAGAACTTCTTCCACTGCGCATACGAGGTCTGTTCCACCGCCGCCTGCATGCCGTGGATCACCTGCGCCGACCAGGCATGGCTCTCGCCCTTGCGGCGCGCCTTGTAGAAGCCGCCGATCGGCAGGATCTCGGCGCCGGGAGACCAGGCGCGGGCGTGGATCGCGCGCAGCTTCTCCTCGATGCCGGTCACGCCGATGCCGGAGATGCGCGAGGGCATGCCGGGGAAGAACTCGGCGACCAGCGCCCGGCTCAGCCCCACCGCCTCGAAGTTGCACCCCCCGCGGTAGGACGAGATCACCGAGATGCCCATCTTCGACATGACCTTGAGCAGGCCCTGGTTCACCGCCTCGCGGAAGCGCGCCACCGCCTCGTCGCCCGGCATGTCGCCGAACAGCCCGCGCGCCACCCGGTCGAGGATGGAATCCTGGGCGAGGTAGGCGTTCACCGTGGTCGCCCCGACGCCGACCAGCACCGCGAAGTAGTGCGGGTCCATGCACTCGCCCGAGCGCACGTTGAGCGAGCAGAAGGTGCGCAAGCCCCGCGCCACCAGCCAGCTATGCGCGGCCGAGGTGGCGAGGATCATCGGCATGGCGATGCTGGCCTCGTCCGCCTTCTCGTCGGTCAGGATCACGTGGCTGGCGCCGGCGCGCACCGCTTCCTCGGCCTCGACGCGCACGCGGTAGAGCGCCTCGCGCAGCGCCCCCTCGCCCGAATCGGCGGGGAAGGTGCAGTCGATCACCCGGCAGGTATCGCCGAACACCTGCTCCAGCCGGCGGAACTGGGCGTTGGTCACCACCGGGCTCTCCAGCGTGATGATCTCGGTCTGGCTCGAGTCCTGGTCGAGCACGTTCTTGAGGTTGCCGAACCGGGTCTTCAAGCTCATCACCCGGTGCTCGCGCAGCGAGTCGATGGCCGGGTTGGTCACCTGGCTGAAGTTCTGCCGGAAGAAGTGACTCAAGGGCCGGTAGAGGTCGGAGAGCACCGCCGCAGGGGTGTCGTCGCCCATCGAGCCGATCGCCTCCTTGGCGTCCTCGACCATCGGGTGCAGGATCGCCTCGAGGTCCTCGATGGTGTAGCCGGCGGCGATCTGGCGGCGGCGGAACGCCGAGCCCTCGTAGAGCCGGCGCTCCGGCTGGCCCTCGATGCGGTCGGAGATCTCGGTGATCCTGGCGATCCACTCGGAGTAGGGCTGCGCCGCCGCCAGTTCGTCCTTGATCTCGTCGTCGTGCATGAGGCGGCCCTCCTTCAGGTCCACCGCCAGCATCTGGCCCGGCCCGACCCGGCCCTTTTCCACGATGCGGCTCTCGTCCACCGGCACCATGCCGACCTCGGAGCCGGCGATCGCCAGCCCGTCGCCGGTGACCACGAAGCGCAGCGGCCTCAGCCCGTTGCGGTCCATGCCGGCGATCACCCAGCGCCCGTCGGTGGCGGCCAGCGCGGCGGGGCCGTCCCACGGCTCCATCACCGCGTTCGAATAGGCATACATCGCCCGCCAGGCCTCGGGCATGTCGAGGTCGCTCGACCAGGCCTCGGGCACCAGCATGGTCTTGGCCATCGGCGCGTTGCGCCCGGCGCGCACCATCACCTCGAACACCGCATCGAGCGCCGCCGAATCCGACGACCCCTGCGCGATGATCGGCTTGATGTCCTCGGCCCCCTCGCCGAGGAAGTTCGAGGCCATGCGGATCTCGTGGCTGCGCATCCAGTTGGCGTTGCCCTTGAGCGTGTTGATCTCGCCGTTGTGCGCCAACATGCGGAAGGGCTGGGCCAGCCACCATTGCGGGAAGGTGTTGGTGGAGTAGCGCTGGTGGTAGATGGCGAAGGCCGAGGTGAAGCGCTCGTCCTTCAGGTCGGGGTAGAATTCGGCCACCTGCTCGGCCAGCATCATGCCCTTGTAGATCAGCGAGCGGCAGCTGAGCGAGCAGATGTAGAAGCCGTTGATCTGGGCGTTCACCACCGCCTTCTCGATGCGCCGGCGGATGACGTAGAGCTCGCGCTCGAAGGTCTCCTCGTCGCCATCCTTGGTGTCGGCGATCAGGATCTGCTCGATGGCGGGGCGGGTGGCGTTGGCCTTCTCGCCAAGCACCGAGATGTCCACCGGCACCTGGCGCCAGCCATAGATGTAGTAGCCGAGCCGCAGCACCTCGGTCTCGACGATGGTCCGGCAGGTCTCCTGGGCGCCGAAATTGGTGCGCGGCAGGAACACCTGGCCGACCGCCAGCAGGGCGTCCTGCGGCTCGTGGCCGGTGCGGCGCACCTGGTCGCGGAAGAACCCGGCCGGGATCTGCACGTGGATGCCGGCGCCGTCGCCGGTCTTGCCGTCGGCGTCCACCGCGCCGCGGTGCCACACCGCCTTGAGCGCGGTGATGCCGTGCTCGACCACCTCGCGGCGCGGCGCGCCGTCGATGGCGGCGACGAAGCCGACGCCGCAGGAATCGTGCTCGGTCTCGGGCAGGTACATGCCGTCGCGGGCGAGGCGGGCCCGCTCGGCCTCGTGCCTGGCCATCCAGCCCTCGTCGATCACGGTGCGGGGCGTCTGCTCGCTCGGCATGGGCTCACTCCTCGTGGTCGCCGCTGCGCGGGCGGCGGCAGAACGGGATCATGAAGGCGATGTTGGCGGCCATGAAGAGCACCGCCCCGGCCAGCCCCGCCATGTCGCCCGCCCGCGCCGCGGCGACGATGAAGCACA
The DNA here is from genome assembly GCA_035513135.1 of Thermohalobaculum sp. Taxonomy (GTDB): domain Bacteria; phylum Pseudomonadota; class Alphaproteobacteria; order Rhodobacterales; family Rhodobacteraceae; genus Thermohalobaculum. Next base: position 15,027 of record DATKCQ010000038.1, on the reverse strand, counting down.
CGGCGCAGGCGACAAACAGCCACCAGCCGGCGCGCGTGCACTGCCGGTTGCTCAGGTGCATGGCGTCACCGTCCCGTGCGTTGGGCGCGGCCGACGAAGAAGTCGTCGCCGCTGGAATTCTGCGTCTCCTGGGCGAAGTCGTAGAAGGCCGGCTTCTCCTCGATGAACACCTGGCGGGCCAGGCGGAAGCGCGACTGGTCGTCGAAGGCGCCGACCGCCAGCATGTAGTAGGGCTCGTCGTGCATGTGGTAGAAGAGCGAGGTGCCGCAGCGCTTGCAGAAGCCGCGCTCGGCCCACTCGGACGAGGCGTAGCGGCCGAGGCTCTCCGCGCCCGTGAAGCGGACATCGTTGCCGCGCGCCGCGAACCACGGCCCCGATGCCCAGCGCCGGCACTGGCCGCAATGGCAGACCCCGATCTCCTCGGGCACGTCCTCGGCCTCGAAGCGCACCGCGCCGCAGAGGCAACCTCCGGTCATCTTCATGCGCGCGTCCCTTCCTCGCTCGCCGTCATTCCCGCCCGCAGCCGCCTGCTCCGGTCCTTGCCGGGCCCGACCCGGCCATCGGGCCTTCGCCGGCCGCGGCTCACTGCGCCGCCATCCTGACCGCCCCCTGACCGTCGATCCAGGCGGCCATGGCGTCCGCCGCCTCGCGCCCGTCGCGGATCGCCCAGACCACCAGCGAGGCGCCGCGCACGATGTCGCCCGCGGCGTAGACGCCGGGCAGCGAGGTGGCGTGGCTGCGGAAGTCGGCGCGGATGGTGCCCCAGCGGCTGACCTCGAGCCCGTCGACGCCCCACAGCTTCGGCAGCTCCTCGGGGTCGAAGCCGAGCGCCTTGATCGCCAGCTCGCAGGGCTCGGTGAAATCCGATCCGGGCACCGGCTCGGGCGCCTGCCGCCCGGTGGAGTCGGGCTGGCCCAGCCGCATCCGCGCCGCCTTGACGCCGGTCACGCGCTCGTCGCCGGTGAACCCCTTGGGCGCGGTGAGCCATACGAACTCGACGCCCTCCTCCTCGGCGTTCGCCACCTCGCGCTGCGAGCCAGGCATGTTCGCCCGGTCGCGCCGGTAGAGGCATTTCACCGACTTCGCGCCCTGCCTGACCGCGGTGCGCACGCAGTCCATCGCCGTGTCGCCGCCGCCGATCACCACCACGCGCTTGCCCGCGGCGTCGAGCTCGCCCGAGGCGAACGCGGGCACCGCGTCGCCGAAGCCGACGCGGTTCGAGGCGGTGAGGTAGTCGATCGCCTGCACGATCCCGCCGAGCCCGGACCCGGGCGCCGCGAGGTCGCGCGCCTTGTAGACGCCGGTGGCGATCAGCACCGCCTGGTGCTTGTCGCGGATCTCGGCGAAGCCGATGTCCTCGCCCACGTCGCAGTCGAGGTTGAACGCCACGCCGCCCTCCTCGAGCTGCTTGTTGCGGCGCATGACAACGGGCTTCTCCAGCTTGAAGTTGGGGATGCCGTAGGTCATCAGCCCGCCCGAGCGGTCGTAGCGGTCGTAGACCGTGACCTGAAAGCCCTTGCGCCGCAGCCGGTCGGCGGCGGCCAGCCCCGCCGGCCCGGCGCCGATGATGCCAACCGATTCGGGGCGCTCGGCCATGGGCGCGATCGCCTCGACCCAGCCTTCCTCCCAGGCGGTGTCGGTGATGTACTTCTCGATGGCGCCGATGGTCACCGTGCCGTGCCCGGCCTGCTCGATCACGCAGTTGCCCTCGCACAGCCGGTCCTGCGGGCAGATGCGCCCGCAGATCTCGGGGAAGGTGTTGGTCTCCTGGCTCAGGACATAGGCCTCCTGCAGGCGGCCCTCGGCGGTCAGCTTCAGCCAGTCGGGGATGTTGTTGTGCAGCGGGCAGTGCGTCTGGCAGAACGGCACGCCGCACTGCGAGCAGCGCGCGGACTGGGCCGCGGCCTTCGAAGCGGCATACTCGCGGTAGATCTCGCCGAAGTCGCGCGCGCGCTCCTCGGCGCGTCGCTTCTCGGGCATCTCGCGCTCGAGCGAGACGAACTTCAGCATCCCCTGGGCCATGGGCGTTCCCGTTCCGGGCCGACGGACGCGCCACGGCAAGGCGCCCCCGCTCATTCTCCTTATCCACTGAGTAGCGGAATCGGGAGAGGAAATAAAGTCAGTAATGCTGTCTCAGTTTGATGATTTTCGTGCTGCCCATCAGCGGTCACGGGATTTTACGCGCTAAACAAGGGAATAAATGCTGACCCAACTTGCCGCTTGCGTGACGCGCCCCACCCGCCAGAGCCGTTGAGTCACCGCGATTTCCCAGCCGCAAAGTGATTCCACTTTGCTCGAAATCGCTCTAGGACTGGGCCGCCGCCGCTTCGCACCGGGCCCGCCATGACGATCTTCGACCTCGTTGCCCTCGCGCTGATCCAGGGCATCACCGAGTTCCTGCCGATCTCGTCGTCGGGGCACCTGGTGCTCTGGCCGCTGCTCACCGGGCGGCCCGACCAGGGCGTGAGCATGGACGTGGCCGTGCACGTCGGCACGCTGGCCGCGGTCTGCCTCTACTTCCGGCGCGAGACCGGGCGGCTGGTCGCCGGGCTCGGCGACGTGGCGCGCGGGCGCCTGCGCACCGAGGCGGCGCGGCTCTTCCTGCTGCTGGCGCTGGCCACCGTGCCGGCGATGGCGGTGGGGTTGGCGCTCAAGGCGACGGGCGGTGTCGATGCGCTCCGGGCGCTCGCGGTGATCGGCTGGGCGACGCTCATCGGCGGGCTCGTGCTCTGGCTCGCCGACCGGCGCGGCGCGCAGCGCCGCCAGGGCGCCGAGTGGGGCCTGCGCGACGCGGTGCTGATGGGGCTGGCCCAGGCGCTGGCGCTGATCCCGGGGGCGAGCCGCTCGGGCATCACCATGACGGCGGCGCGGCTGCTCGGCTTCCAGCGCGCCGAGGCGGCGCGGGTCTCGCTGCTCATGGCGATCCCGGTGACCCTGGCGGCCGGGGCGCTGGAGACCGCGGAGCTGGTGCGCTCGGGCGATTTCGCGCTGGCCGGCGACCTCGCGCTCGGTGCGGCGCTCGCATTCCTCGCGGCCCTGGCCGCCATCGCCCTGATGATGCGCATGTTCCGGCGCGAATGGACGATGCTGCCCTTCGTCCTCTACCGGCTGGCGCTGGGGGCGGCGCTGCTGGCGCTCGCCTACGGCTGATCAGGCGGGCGCGCCGCCGTCGCCTTCCTCGAGACGCTGGTACTGGCCGTGCGGGCGGAAGGGCACGAGGTAGCTCTCGACGATCCCCTCGGCCGCGGTCGGCTCGATGCCGAGATCGGCGAGCGTCTTCGCGCCCTGAGAGACCACGTTGTCGCGGCGCAGCAGCTTGACCTGGTCCACGGTCAGGGGCGGCACCGGTAGCCACTCGAGCACCGAGGCCTTCAGCCTGGCGAGCCAGAACGGCAGGTTGATCACCAGCCGGCGGCGGTGCGCGGCGCGCAGCGTCAGCGCCACCGCCTCGCGCAGCGTGTAGATGTTCGGCCCGCCCAGCTCGTATATGCCGGGCGCGGCCGCGCCCTCGGCGGCGCGCGCGGCGGCCTCGGCCACGTCGACCACCCAGACCGGCTGGAAGCGGGTGTCACCGCCGACGATCGGCAGGATGAACGGGATGTAGCGCGCCATCGCGGCGAAGCGCTCGAAGAAGCCGTCGCCCGGTCCGAAGACCACCGAGGGGCGCAGGATCACGGCGTCCGGGAAGGCGTCGCGCACCGCGGCCTCGCCGGCCGCCTTGGTCCGCGCGTAGGCCGACTCGCTCCCGGCGTCGGCGCCGATCGCCGAGATCTGCACGAACCGCCGGGCGCCCTCCTCGGCGGCCAGTCGTGCGGCGCAGCCCGCCCCCTCGGCCTGCACCGCGTCGAAGCGGTTGCGGCCCTTCTCGTAGAGCACGCCGACGCAGTTCACCACCGCGTCCGCGCCGCGGATCACCGCGCGCAGCGACGCCTCATCACGGATGTTGCACTGCACCGGCTCGACCTGGCCGACCACCCCGTAGGTGCGCACGAACAGCGCCTCGTTGGGGCGCCGGCAGGCCACCCGCACCCGCCAGCCCCCGCGCGCCAGGCGCTGGGTGATGTAGCGCCCGACGAAGCCGGAGCCGCCGATGACGGTGACGATCGGGGACGGGTCGGGCATGGAAGCCTCCTCGCCTCGCTGACACGGGGGCACAGGTCTACGCGGCGAGGCGCCGGGGGGCAATAGCCGGGCGCCCGTTGACATCGTCCGGCGCCGTGGCTAGATCACCGTCGCGCCCCGAAACCCCGCTGCGCTTGGGGCGTCCGAAGCCTGTGCCCAGGTGGCGGAATTGGTAGACGCGCCAGCTTCAGGTGCTGGTGCCCCTTGCGGGCGTGGAAGTTCGAGTCTTCTCCTGGGCACCATCCTCCCCCCACCCGCAGCCGGCAAACTTGGCCAGGTATCGCGGGATCAGGATCCGGCATGACCATCACGCTGCACGCGCACGACCTGCCCGACGGACTCGCGCTGGGGCCGGTGGTCGCCATCGACACCGAGACCATGGGGCTGAACCCGCACCGCGACCGGCTGTGCCTGGTGCAGCTCTCCGCCGGCGACGGCGACGCGCACCTGGTGCAGGTGGCGAAAGGGCAGAAGCGGGCGCCGAACCTCGGCCGCCTGCTGCGCGACCGGCGCACGCTCAAGCTGTTCCATTACGGCCGCTTCGACATCGCCGTGCTGGCGCACGCCTTCGGCGCCGTGGCGCGGCCCGTGTGGTGCACCAAGATCGCCTCGAAGCTGTGCCGCACCTACACCGACCACCACTCGCTGAAGCAGCTGTGCCGCGAGCTGCTCGGGGTGGACCTCGCCAAGCAGCAGCAGACCTCGGACTGGGGGGCGGAGAACCTGAGCGAGGCGCAACTGGAATATGCCGCCTCGGACGTTCTATACCTGCACCGGCTCAAGGCCGAACTCGAGACGCGCATCGCGCGCGAGGGGCGCGGCGCGCTGGCCGAAGCCTGCTTCCGGTTCCTGCCCGACCGGGTGCTGCTGGACCTCGGCGGCTGGACCGAGCCGGACATCTTCGCGCACTGAACGCGCGAGAAGGAGAGCCGCGCATGGCGGTCGCCGACAGCAAGGCCAAGACGGGGGCGCCGGAAACGGTTGACCCTGGGACGGTTGACCCTGGGACGGGCGCGCCGGATGCCCGCGCCCGCGCCGTGGCCACCGGCCGGCGCGTGCTGGCGATCGAGTCCGAGGCGCTGGCGATGTTCGCCGGTGCGCTCGGCGATGCCTTCGCCGACGCGGTCGAGACGATGTTCGCCGCGCGCGGCCGGGTGATCGTCTCGGGCATGGGCAAGTCGGGCCATGTCGGGCACAAGATCGCCGCCACCCTGGCCTCGACCGGCACGCCGGCGCAGTTCGTCCACGCAGCCGAGGCGAGCCATGGCGACCTTGGCATGATCACCGGCGACGACGTGGTGCTTGTCCTGTCGAACTCGGGCGAGACCCGCGAGCTGGCCGCGGTGATCGCCTACACGCGGCGCTTCTCGATCCCGCTGATCGGGGTGGCGAGCCGGCCGGGCTCGACGCTGCTCAAGGCGTCCGACATCGCCCTGTCGCTGCCGCCGGCGCCGGAGGCGTGCTCGGTCGGGCTGGCGCCGACCACCTCGACTACGCTGACCCTGGCGCTGGGTGACGCGCTCGCCGTGGCGCTGATGGAGCGGCGCGCCTTCACGCCCGAGCACTTCGCCGATTTCCACCCGGGCGGCACGCTGGGGGCGCGGCTCGTCAAGGTGCGCGAGCTGATGGCGAAGGCCGACAGGCTGCCGCTGGTGGCCGAGGACACGCCGATGGCCGACGCGCTGCTGGTCATGAGCCAGAAGGGCTTCGGCGTCGCCGGCACGGTCGACGGCGCGGGCCGGCTCACCGGCATCATCACCGACGGCGACCTGCGGCGCCACATGGACGGGCTGCTCGACCGGCTGGCGCGCGAGGTGGCGACGCCGAACCCGCGCACCATCCACCCCGAGCGGCTGGCGCAGGAGGCGGTGCAGGTGATGAACGAGCGCGAGATCACCTGCCTGTTCGTCACCGAGACCGACCCGCCGGTGCGCCCGCTCGGCCTGATCCACATGCACGACTGTCTGCGCGCCGGAGTGGACGAGGCCTGAGCCGATGCGGGACCTGACCACAGCGGAGCGCGTCCGGCAGGCCGGCCGGCGCGTCCGCCGCTACTCGCGGCTGGTGGCGCTGATGAAGATCGCGCTGCCGCTCGGGGCCGTGGCGCTGGTCGCGGCGATCTTTCTCAGCGCCCGGGACCGGGGCGATCTCACCGAGATATTCACGCCCGAGGAGCTGGCCCGGCTGGGCGCCGGGCTGCGGCTCGACAACCCGCGCTTCGCCGGGCTGACTCCCAAGGGCGAGGCCTATGTGGTACATGCCGACTGGGCGCTGCCCGACAGCGCCATGCCCCGGGTCGTCACGCTCGAGCGGCCGCGCGGCGAGATCGAGCTCGCGAACGGGCGCACCATCGCGGTGGCGGCGGCCCAGGGCGAGCTGGACCGGCGCGAGAAGTCCGCGGTGCTGGAGGGCGAGGTGACGGTCGAGGATTCGGACGGCTACCGCGTCGAGACCGCCCGCGTCGAGCTCGACTTCGACGCACGCACCGCCCGGGCGCCCGGCCCGGTGAGCGCGCGGGGCCCGCGCGGCAGCGTCGAGGCGGGCAGCATGCGCGCCGAGGCCGGGCCGGGCGACCTGGCGGACGGGCAGATTTGGTTTGAAAACCGGGTGCGGGTGGTGTTCATTCCCGCGCACGGTGCCGGGGATGGCGAATGAACGGCCCCGGACCTGTCGGTTGCGGGAGGATCAGGTGAAGGCCAGGGTGTTGGCGGTGACGGCTGTGATGGCGGTGAGACCGGCGGGGATCGCGGCGCTGGCCGTGTGGCTCGGCCTGGGCGTCGCGGCGGCGCAGGGCGCCGGGCCGTTCGGCGGCTTCAAGCACGACTCCAAGGCGCCGATCGAGATCGCCTCCGACACCCTCGAAGTGCGCCAGGCCGAGGGCAAGGCCATGTTCGCGGGCGAGGTGGTGGCGGCGCAGGGCACGCTCAGGCTGACCGCCGACCGGCTGGAGGTCTCCTACGCCACCGGCGAGGGCGGCGGCGAGACCGGCGAGATCCATGACATGCGCGCCGAGGGCAACGTGTTCCTGTCGAACGGCTCGGAGACCGCGCGCGGCGCCTGGGCCGAGTACGACGTGGCCGGCGGCACCATGCGCATGGGCGGCAGCGTGGTGCTGACCCAGGGCGCGAACGCCATCGCCGGCGAGGCGCTGGTGATCAACCTCGACGAGGGCACCGGGCGCATCGAGGGCAGCGGCAGCGGCCGGGTGAAGAGCGTCTTCACCCCCTCGGGAGGCGGCGCGAGCCAGTAGCGGGCGCGCGCGGCGCGGCCCGGGAGAGAGGCGTGGACAGCAGGACCGAAGGCAGGACCGAAGGCGGCATCGAAGGCCCGGCGGAGCAGACGGCGCAGGCTCCCGGGCGGGCTCCCGATTCGCTGGCGCGCGAGGGGCTGGTCGCGGCCGGGCTGGGCAAGAGCTACCGGCGCCGCCCGGTGGTGCGCGACGTCTCGATCGAGCTGCACCGCGGCGAGGTGGTCGGGCTGCTCGGCCCCAACGGCGCGGGCAAGACCACCTGCTTCTACATGATCGTCGGGCTGGTCCCCGCCGACACCGGCGCGATCCATCTCGACGGCATCGAGCTGACCGGCCTGCCCATGTACCGCCGCGCCCGGCTGGGCCTGGGCTACCTGCCGCAGGAGGCCTCGATCTTTCGCGGCCTGAGCGTCGAGGACAACATCCGCGCGGTGCTCGAGCTGGTCGAGCGCGACCGGGTGACGCGGGCGCGCCGGCTCGACGAGCTGCTCGGCGAGTTCTCCATCACCCACCTGCGCCGCACGCCGGCCACGGCGCTCTCGGGCGGCGAGCGGCGTCGCGTCGAGATCGCGCGGTGCCTCGCCACCGACCCGGCCTTCATCCTGCTCGACGAGCCGTTCGCCGGCATCGACCCGATCGCGGTGAACGACATCCGCACCCTGGTCGCGCACCTCAAGGACCGCGGCATCGGCGTGCTGATCACCGACCACAACGTGCGCGAGACGCTGGAGATCATTGACCGGGCATACATCTTGCATGATGGTCGCGTGCTGATGAGCGGGACGCCCGAGGAGGTGGTGCGCGACGTCAACGTGCGCCGGGTCTACCTGGGCGATCGGTTCCGCATTTAGTAACCCGTGCCGGCGAAGCTTTGCCCGCGGGCGGGAGAGCGCGGCGGGGAGGCGGATGCGTTCGGCATGAACCAGGGACTGCGACTCGAGCTGCGCCAGAGCCAGCGGCTGGCCATGACGCCGCAGCTCCAGCAGGCGATCCGCCTGCTGCAGATGTCGAACCTCGAGCTGCGCGACTTCGTCGCCGCGGAGGTCGAGAAGAACCCGCTCCTGACCCTCGCCGAGCCGCCGCAGGATCGCGCCCCCGACGCCGAGGCCAACCCCGACGCCGAGGCCAACCCCGACGCCGACCCCGAGCCCTCGCTCGACGCGCCGCTCGACCGCTGGGCGGCGCGCGAGGGCGGGGCCACGCTGGGCGCCGAGGCGTTCGACACCGGCACCGACAACATCTACGACGCCGCGCCGGGCGAGGGCGCGGCCTGGGCCGCCGTCGGCGGCGGCGGCGGGGGCGTTGATGCGCCCGGGCTCGACCTCGACGCCGAGCCCGGCCGGCCGGCGACGCTGCGCGAGCACCTGCTGGCCCAGCTCGGCCAGATGCGGGCCGGGGCGACCGTCGCGGCGCTCGCCCGCCTGATCGTCGAGGAGCTCGACGAGGCGGGCTACCTGCGCACCGGGCTGGACCAGCTCGGCCAGCGCCTGGGCGCGCAGGCCGCCGACCTCGAGGCGGCGCTGGCGCTGGTGCAGGACTGCGATCCGACCGGGGTCGGCGCGCGCGGCCTCGGGGAATGCCTCGCCTTGCAGCTCGCCGAGCGCAACCGGCTCGACCCGGCGATGGCGGCGCTCACCGAGAACCTCGAGCTGGTGGCGCGCGGCGAGCGCCGCCGGCTGCGCGCGCTCGCCGGCGTCGACGACGCGGACCTCACGGACATGCTTGGCGAGCTGCGCGCGCTCGACCCGCGCCCGGGCGCCGCCTTCGTGCACGAGCGCCCGGCGACGCGGGTGCCCGACGTCCTGCTCCGCCGCGCCCCGCAGGGCGGATGGGAGATCGAGCTCAACCCCGAGACGCTGCCGCGCGTGCTGATCGACCGGCGCTACGCCGCGCGGCTGGCGGGCGGCGGCGCCGAGGCGCGCGGCTTCATCGCCGAGTGCCGCGCCTCGGCGCACTGGCTGACCCGCAGCCTCGACCAGCGCGCCCGCACCATCGTCGCCGTCAGCGCGGAGATCGTGCGCCGGCAGGAGGCGTTCCTCGCCGAGGGTATCACCCGGCTGCGCCCGCTCACCCTGCGCATGGTGGCCGAGGCCACCGGCCTGCACGAATCGACGATCAGCCGGGTCACCGCCAACAAGGCCATGGCCACGCCGCGCGGCGTGCTGGACCTGCGCTTCTTCTTCACCAACGCGGTGGGCGAGGACGGCCCGGCGGCCGCGGCGGTGCGCCACCGCATCCGCGCCCTGATCGGCGCCGAAGCGCCCGGCGCGGTGCTCTCCGACGATGCGATTGTCGAGCGATTGCAAGGCGATGGAATCGAGATCGCGCGCCGCACCGTGGCCAAGTACCGCAAGGCGCTGGGCCTCCCCTCCTCGGCCGAGCGGCGCCGGGCGAAGACCGCGCTCGCGGCGCGGTGACGGGGCGTGTGGCCTTTGCCTCTTCTATGGCGCGCCGCGTCGTTGCTATATTGACAGGCGGGGAGGCGCTGCCTAGGTTCCGCCCGCTCTGGCGCGGGGAGATTTGAGGCAGGCAGGGGTCAAGGCGGGACCGGCTCCGGACAGGACGGTAAGTTCCGGATTGCCTGTCCGCCCCGCGGGGAGACGCTTGGAGTGGCAATGCAGATCACCGTTTCGGGCAAGCAGATCGACGTGGGCGAGGCCTTGCGCGTCCATGTCGAGGACAACCTCGTCGCCGCGGTGTCCAAGTATTTCGACCGGCCGGTGGACGCCCAGGTGGTGTTCTCGCGCCGCGGGCACGAGTTCACCTGCGACTCCTCGGTGCACCTGCCGACGGGCCTGACCGCCCAGGCGCACGCGGCGAGCAGCGATATCTACGTCGCCTTCGACCAGGCGGCCGACCGGATCGAGAAGCAGCTGCGCCGCCACAAGCGCCGGCTGAAGGATCACCACCAGGCGCGCAAGCAGCCGATCGAGATGGTCGAGGCGCCGTCCTACGTGCTGCGCGGCTACGAGGAGAGCGACGACAGCGAGGAGACGGATGCCGCCACGCGCGACGGCGAGCAGCCGGTGATCGTCGCCGAGATGACCATGCCGATCAAGACCCTGACGGTCGGCGAGGCGGTGATGCAGATGGAGCTGGCGCACGCCCAGTTCCTGGTGTTCCGGAACGACGCCAGCGGGCGCATCAACATCGTCTACCAGCGTGACGACGGCAACGTGGGCTGGATCGATCCGGCCAACCTGCCCGAGAGCTGAGCAGCAGAAACACAGGCAGAAGTCAGAACAGTCATGGAACTCGCCGATCTGGTCGCGCGCGACGCGATCCTCCCGGCCGTCAAGGCGGCCAGCAAGAAGCAGCTGTTCCAGGAGGTCGCCACGCGGGCCCGCGAGGCCTACGGGCTCGACCCGCGCCTGGTGGTCGAGGGGCTGGTGGCGCGCGAGAAGCTGGGCTCGACCGCGATGGGCGGCGGCGTGGCGATCCCGCACGCCCGGCTGACGGGGCTGAAGTCGATCGTCGGCCTTTTCGCCCGGCTGGAGAAGCCGGTCGACTTCGAGGCGGCCGACGGGCAGGGCGTGGACCTGGTCTTCGTGCTGCTCGCCCCCGAGGAGTCCGGCGCCGACCATCTGCGCGCGCTGGCCCGCGTCTCGCGGCTGCTGCGCGATTCGGAGCTGCGCCGCAAGCTGCGCGAGACCACCGAGGCCCCGGCGCTCTACGCCCTGATCACCGAGCCGCTGGCGTCACGGGCGGCCTGAGGGCGCCCGGCGCGCCAGCGCACCCGGATACTCCTGGCTTATGGTGGAAACGGCGAGCCGGGACGGGCCGTCCGACCCGCAAGGGGGACGTGCGCCGCGTCTCAGTGCACGCTGACCGGGCTCAGGTCGTTCCGGCGCGCCAGCGCGAAGGCCAGCCGCCGGTCCGGCGCCACCGCCAGGCGGTTGCCTTCCGCGTCGTGCAGCGCGTAGAGCCGGGCATGGCCGCCCCTGAGATCGTCGGGCAGCTCGTCGGCCGCAATCTCGCGGACATAGACGATGGGCTGGCCCTTGGGGTTGGTGAACGGGTTGTCGGTCATCTCTTTCATTCCTCCTGCCTCGTCGGCTCGATCCGGATGGTGCGGACCACCGTCTCGGGCTTGCGCCGCACCAGGTCGACGTGCAGCAGGCCGCTCTCGAGCGCCGCGCCCTCGACCTCGACATGCTCCTCGAGCACGAAGCGGCGCTCGAAGGGCCGCGCGGCGATGCCGCGGTGCAGGAACACCCGGCCCTCGTCGTCCTCGCTGCGCCGCCGGCCGCGCACGATGAGCTGCTGCTCCTCGACAGTGATCGCCAGGTCGGCCTCGGCGAACCCGGCCACCGCCAGCGAGATGCGCCAGGCGTCTTCGCCGCGCTGCTCGATGTTGAAGGGCGGGTAGTTGTCCGTGCCGGCCTTCAGTGTGCGCTCCACCAACCGGTCGAGCTCCTCGAATCCGAGCAGGAAGGGCTGCGACGTGAACGAAATGCGTGACATGCGACGACCGTCCTTGTCTTAAGCGACGATGCCGGCGGGCCCGCTGGGCAGCCCCCGCCTGATTGCCATATGGGGTAGCCGCCGCGGTTTGACAATGGTTCGGGACGGGCGTCCAAATTTGGACGCATACCTAATATCTTGATATTGCTGAGCTGTTCCATATTTACCGCGTGGACGCACCGCCGCGGCGCGCGGTCAGATCGAAATCTCGGCCTTGCCGCCATGCGCCGCCGACCATTCGAGCGGGCGGTCGAGGAAGGCCTCGACCTGGTCGAGGGTGGCGGCGTCGAAATGCCCCGCGCGCCGCGCCTCGGCCAGCACGTCGCGCCAGGTGGCGAGGTAGTGCAGCCGGATGCCCTGTTCGGCCAGCCGCTCCGGCACCTGCGGGAAGATGCCGTAGTAGAAGACCACGATAGTGTGCGCGCAGCTGGCCCCGGCCGCGCGGATCGCCTCGACGAAGGTCACCTTCGAGCCGCCGTCGGTGGTCAGGTCCTCGACCAGCAGCACGCGGTGGCCGGGGCGGATGTCGCCCTCGATGCGGGCGTCGCGGCCAAAGCCTTTCGGCTTCTTGCGCACGTAGAGCATCGGCAGCGCCAGGCGCTCGGCGATCCAGGCAGCGAAGGGGATGCCGGCGGTCTCGCCGCCGGCCACGGCGTCGAACTGCTCGTAGCCGGCGTCGCGCATCAGCGTCGAGCAGGCGAAGTCCATGGCCGCCGCGCGGATGCGCGGGTAGGAGATCAGCTTGCGGCAGTCGATGTAGACCGGGCTGGCGAGCCCCGAGGTGAAGATGTAGGGCGGGTCGGGGCGGAAATTCACCGCGCCGATCTCGAGCAGCATGCGCGCCACCTCGCGCGCCATCAGCTCGCGGTCGGGAAAGCTCGCCTGGATCATCGCGGCCCCTCAGCCCGCCACCCGCCAGTGCAGCGGGAAGCCCGGGTCGAACACGGTGACCGGCCCCGCGCCGGTCTCGATCTTCTCGGGGTATGGCACGGGGGCGTCGCGCTTTTCCAGCGTGATGGTGCCCTCGTTCGCGGCGAGGCCGTAGAAGGCGGGGCCGTTGCGCGCGGCGAAGCCCTCGAGCCGGTCGAGCGCGCCCTCCGCCTCGAACACCTGGGCGAGGCAGGCCAGCGCGTTCGGCGCGGTGAAGCAGCCGGCGCAGCCGCAGGCGGCCTCCTTCAGCTGGTCGGGGTGCGGCGCCGAGTCGGTGCCGAGGAAGAACCGCGCATGGCCCGAGACGGCCGCCGCGCGCAGGGCCAGCCGGTGCCGCTCGCGCTTGGCCACCGGCAGGCAGTAGTAGTGCGGCCGGATGCCGCCCGCCAGGATGTGGTTGCGGTTGACGATCAGGTGGTGGACGGTCAGCGTCCCGGCCAGCCCCGCGCCGCCCTCGCGCACATAGGCCACCCCATCCTCGGTGGTGACGTGCTCGAGCACGACCTTCAACGCCGGCACCCGGCGGCGGATCGGCTCGAGCACGCGCTCGAGGAACACCGCCTCGCGGTCGAAGATGTCGACCTCGGGGTCGGCCACCTCGCCGTGCACGCACAGCGGCAGGCCGATCCCGGCCATGCGCTCGAGCACGGGCGTCACCCGGTCGAAGTCGCGCACGCCCGAGGCCGAGTTGGTGGTCGCCCCCGCCGGGTAGAGCTTGACCGCGTGGACGAGCCCCGCGGCGGCGGCCGCGGCCACGTCGTCCGGGTCGGTCCGCTCGGTCAGGTAGAGCGTCATCAGCGGCTCGAAGGCCACGTAGGCGCTGCCCTGGGGCAGCGCGCGCAGGATCCGCTCGCGATAGGCCGCCGCCTGCGCCCCGGTCACCACGGGCGGCACCAGGTTCGGCATGACGATGGCGCGGGCGAAGTGCGCCGCCGACCAGCCGATCACCCCTTCGAGCATGGCCCCGTCGCGCAGGTGCAGGTGCCAGTCGTCGGGGCGCCGGATGGTCAGCCGCTCGGCCATCGCGCCCTCAGGCGGCGAGGTGGAAGGCGAGCTCGCCCTCGAGGCGGGCGGCCAGCTCGCGCCCCTCGGCCTCGCCCATCGCCAGCAGCGGCGGGCGCGTGTTGGCCCAGCGCGCATCCCCCGTGGCAAGCGCCAGAAGCCGCTTCTGCGCCGGGATCGGCGCGTAGCCCTGCACCAGCAGGCGCAGCTTCCTGACCTGCGCGTGCAGCCCGGCCGCCGCCTCGTGCTCGCCCGCCTGCCACAGCCGGATCACCTCGGCGATGCCGGCGGCGTTGAGGTTGGCGGTGGCCGAGATGCAGCCCGGCGCGCCGAGGCGCATGGCCTCGAGGATCGGCAGCTCCGAGCCCGGATAGACGACCAGTCCCTCGATGCCGAGCAGTGCCTCGGTGTTCTCCCACACGGCCGAGCTGTCCTTGATGCCGACCACGATCCCGGGGAAGTCCGCGTGCAGCCGGCGCACCAGGCTGACCGGCAGGCCGACGCCCGAGACCTGCGGGATGTGGTAGAGATAGACGCGCAGGCGCGGGTCGTCGACCGCGTCCACCAGATGCGCGAAGTGGTCGTAGAGCCCGTCCTCGGGCACGTCCTTGAAGTAGAAGGGCGGCAGCACCATGGCCCCGGCGCAGCCGAGGCTGACCGCGTGGCGGGTCAGGCGCACGGTGTCGGGCAGGTTGGTCAGCCCGGTGCCGGGGATCAGGCGCCCGGCCGGGATGCCGGCGGCGACCAGGTCCTCGAGCGCCTCCATGCGCTCCTCGATGCCGACCGAGAGCGCCTCGCCAGTGGTGCCGAACGGGGCGAGCCCGACGCAGCCCTCGGCGAGGCAGCGCTTCGCGTTCGCCACGTAGAGGTCGCGGGCGATCGTGAGGTCGTCCTCGAAGGGCGTGAGGATCGGGGCGATCACGCCCCTGAGCGGCGTGGGCTCGGTCATCGCGGCGGTCTCCCTCGGGTGCGGGGTGGGGGTGGCTCTCACCGGCCGCAGCATAGGCCCAAGCCGGGTCAAAGCAAGACGGTCGCGGCGGTGATGCGGGGTTTCGGGCCGCGCGCCGGGCCGGGTCCGACATGCCCCCGCAGCATTCGCACCGCACCGCGAATTCCCCGAGGTCAGGTCGCAGAGCCTGCGCAACGCCCGCCGGTCGCGCCGGGCGACAGCCGCAAGCGGCGCGTCCGCCGCACCGGCGGGAAGGGCCGCACGGCCAGCATCGTGCTCCACGACGCCCTTCGGTCGAACGGCGTCATCC
>DATKCQ010000037.1:0-24724 GCA_035513135.1 Thermohalobaculum sp. | reverse complement strand
CACAAGCGGCGGCTGCCGGAACCGGTTGGCGAGGATGCCGAAGACGAGCGCCAGGACCAGACCCGCGACCAGCGTCGAGATCAGGTCGGTCGACTGGGTCATCGAGCGGCTCCACGGGGCGCCGGGACGGGCGCCGGGAGGCACGCCGAAACAGGCACGGTCACGGGCTGCGGAGTTCCTGAATGCCAGATTTTTCACTACCCGACAATGCATTGCGCGCGTCGCGCGGCGCGGCATGACGTCCGGGGCTCGACGCGGGGCCGATGCCGGAGAAGCTGGGGGCATGGTGCCGAGACCGCCCCCTTGGACGCGCGCGAGACCCTCCTCTTCGCCATGCGGAACACCGAGATCACCGAGTCCTCCGAAATCCCCCTCGGCCGGCAGCAATACTTTGGTCGGCGGAAATACTTCGTTGACCGTCCGTCGGTGTCATGTTGTAGTCTCATTGCAGTGCAATGACCGGCAATCGAGCAGTTCAAATCAAACATCACCCGAGTGCCGCGAACCGAGGTCGGGAGGAGACTTGCGCCGTGGATGTTTCTCCGACCCACGTCGGCGCGAGGACGGTCACTGCCGGTATCTTTGCGGCAACGGTGTTCCTCAGCGCGTCGCTGTTGTTCTTCGTCCAGCCGATGTTCGCCAAGATGGTGCTGCCCTATCTGGGCGGCGTGCCGGCGGTCTGGACCACGGCGATGCTGTTCTTCCAGACGGCGCTGCTCGTCGGCTACGCCTACGCGCATTTCATCTCGACGCGCCTCGCCTTGCGGCACCAGGTGATGGCGCATACCGTGCTATGGGCCTGCGGGCTGGCTTTCCTGCCGCTCGCGGTGCCTGCGGGCTGGGCCTCGGCCCCCGACTTCCACCCGGCGGTGCAGACGCTGGCGATCCTCGTGGTCGGCATGGGCGTCCCGTTCGTGGCGCTGGCGGCGAACGCGCCGCTCCTGCAAAAGTGGTACGCGCGCACCGGAGCGCCGGCGGCCGCGGATCCCTACCATCTCTATGCCGCAAGCAATGCCGGATCGCTGCTGGCGCTGCTCGCCTATCCGCTGGTCGCGGAGCCGCTGATCGGCACCCGCGCGCTGAGCATCCACTGGTCGGTCGGCTACCTGATCCTCGGAGCGGGGCTTGCGCTCACCGCGGTGATCGCGGCCCGGGGCGGCGGAATGCGGCCCGTTCGCCTGGCGGGGTTGTCCGCCAGCCGGCCCTCGGCCTCCCGCGTCGCGCTCTGGCTCGCGCTTGCGTTCGTGCCCTCCTCGATGATGCTCGGGGTCACCTCGGTCATCTCGAGCGACCTCGGTGCCTTCCCGCTCGTCTGGGTGATCCCGCTCGCCATCTACCTGCTGACCTTCATTCTGGCGTTTTCCTCCCGGCTCCGGGTGCCGCAGGGCGTCGTCGAGGCCGGATTCATGGTCAGCGTGTCGGTGGTCATCGTGGCGATGGCGCACAACAATCTTGCGTCGCTCGGCTGGCTCGGCTTCGGCCTGCTGTGCGGCGCGTTTTTCTTCGTTGCCCTGCTCTTCCATGTCCGGCTCTACGACTCGCGCCCGCCCGAGTCGGCGCTCACCTGGTTCTACCTGGCGATGGCTACGGGCGGTGCACTCGGCGGGCTGTTCAATTCGATCATCGCGCCGGTCATCTTCAACCAGACGCTCGAGGTGTATGTCGTCTTCGGGCTCGCCGGGCTGGCGCTCACCGGCCGGTTCAGGCCCAAGCGCGACACGCTGGCAGCGGGATGCACGCTCCTGCTGCTCGGGGCGCTGCCGGCGATGGCGATCTCCGCCGGGCTGGCACCGGCCGGAGTGGACCATGCGCACTGGACCATCACGATCCTCGCCGGCGCAGCGCTGTACCTCGGCTGGAAGCAGCCGCTACGCTACACGATCACCGCCGCAATCGTGCTGGCCGGCGGCTTCGCACTGCACGGCAACGACGGCGTGGTCGAGCGCCAGCGCAGCTTCTTCGGGGTCTACACAGTGCGCGACTACCCGGCGGACGGGCTGCGCGCACTGATCAGCGGCACCACCCAGCACGGTCTTCAGTTCACCGAGGATCTCGGCAAGCGGCCGCGCATCCTCAGCTACTACCACCCCGCGGCGCCACTGGGGCAGATCTTCCGCTCGGGCGCCATCGGCCCCTCGGCGCGGGTCGGGATGGTCGGGCTCGGCGTTGGCGCACTCGCGTGCTATGCCGGGCCTGGCCAGACGTGGCGCTTCTACGAGATCGATCCGGTCGTCGATGACATTGCCCGCAACTCCAACCTCTTCAATTATATGGAAAAATGTGGCAGAGATGCCGCGACGATCATAGGCGACGCCCGGATCACGCTGGCGCGCGAGGCGCCCGAACCATTCGACATCCTGGTGATGGACGCCTTCACCTCCGACGCGATCCCGGTGCACCTGCTGACGCTCGAGGCGCTCGACCTCTACCGCTCGCGGCTGGCGCCGGGCGGCCTGCTGGCGCTCCATGTCAGCAATCGCTACTATGACCTGGTGCCGCTTCTGGCGAACGCAGCGGCGCGGCTCGGCCTGCACGCGCTCGTGCAGAACCGCACCGGAGGTCCGGATGCCCCGCTCGAAGCAGGCGAGGCGCCATCGATGGTGGTGCTGATGGCCCCGGACCCGGAGGCGCTCGCGCGGTTTGCGCGCAACCCGGCCTGGCGGGCGATGCATGGCGACGGCAGAGGGGTATGGACGGACGATCATGCCAATCTCCTTTCCGCGCTTTGAGCGCCATTCGACGCTGAGACAGGGCGCCGAAGAGCGTCCGCGGGAATCGGGATGACCGCTGACGGAAGCCTTGCCTCCCGCGTCTGCGCCGCGCCGCTCGCGTTCGACCGCGAGCGGGCGCGCGCCGTGGTCGAGGCGCTGCCCGAGGCACTCGCCTCCGGCCCAATGGGTGAGCTGCTGCTCGGTACCGCCGGCTCCAGCCCCTATCTCGGCGGGCTGATCGAGCGCGAGGCCGAATGGCTCGCCGAGGCCGCCGGGGCCGCCCCCGAGGACGCGCTCGAGACGCTCCTCGCCGCCATGCAGGACCCAGAGATCGCCGAGCCCCGCGCGCTCGCCACCGCGCTGCGCCGCGCCAGGGCGCGCGGCGCGCTCGTGGTGGCGCTGGCCGATCTCGGCGGCGTCTGGCAGCTCGGCGAGGTGACCGGGGCGCTCACCCGCCTCGCCGACACGGCGCTCGAGGCCGCCGTGCGCCTGCTGCTCGGCGTCGAGCTGCGCCAGGACCGCCTGCCGGGCCTGGGCGAGGACGACCTCGCCTCGGGGGCCGGCTACGCCGTGATCGCCATGGGCAAGCTCGGCGCGCGCGAGCTCAACTTCTCATCGGACATCGACCTGATCTGCCTGTTCGACCAGGACCGCTTCGAGGCGCCGGACTTCGCCCAGGCCAAGGCGCGCTACATCCACGTCACCCGGCAGCTGGTCAGGCTGATCTCGCAGAACACCGACGAGGGCTACGTCTTTCGCACCGACCTGCGCCTGCGGCCGTCCCCCTCGACCACGCCGATCTGCATGGCGATGGAGGCGGCCGAGCGCTACTACGAATCGGTCGGGCGCACCTGGGAGCGCGCCGCCTACATCAAGGCCCGCACCGCGGCCGGCGACGCCGGGGCGGGCGGCGCCTGGCTCGAGGGCCTCAACCCCTTCGTGTGGCGGCGCTACCTCGACTTCGCGGCGATCGAGGACACCCACGAGATGCTGCGCAAGATCCGCGAGCAGAAGGGCCGGTTCTCGCCGGGCGCGCTGCCGGGCTCGGACATCAAGCTGGGGCCCGGCGGCATCCGCGAGATCGAGTTCTTCGTGCAGACCCGCCAGCTCATCTGCGGCGGCCGCGAGCCGGCCCTGCGCGTGCCCGCGACGCTCGACGCGCTGGAGGCGCTGGCCGGAGCCGGCTGGGTCGAGGAGGCGACCGCAGAAACGCTCGCCGCCGACTACGCGGCGCACCGCACGCTCGAGCATCGCCTGCAGATGATGGACGACGCCCAGACCCACATCCTGCCGCGCTCGGGGGAGGCGCGCGACCGGCTCGCGGCGCTCTCGGGCTGGTCCGACCGGGCCAAATTCGAGCGCGACGTGGCCGAGCGCCGCGCCCGCGTGCACGCCGCCACCGAGGAGTTCTTCGGCCCCGCCGCCGGGCCGGGCGCCAAGAAGAAAAGCCGCCCCGAGATCACCGAGGACTATCTGGACGGGGCCGGCTTCCAGCGCCCGGCCGATGCCATGCGGCTGATCGAGACCTGGCGCGGCGCCAACATGCCCGCCACCCGCTCGGCCCGGGCGCGCGGCCTGCTCAGGAAGCTCGAGCCGCTGATCGTCGAGCGCCTCGCCGACGCCGGCAGCCCCGACGAGGCGATGGCCCAGTTCGACCGGTTCCTCGCCGGCCTGCCCGCGGGCGTGCAGGTGTTCTCGCTGTTCAGCGCCAACCCGCACCTGCTCGACCTGATCGTCGAGATCTGCGCTGCGGCGCCGCGGCTGGCCGGCTATCTCGCGCACCACCCGCAGGTGCTCGACGCGCTGCTCGACCGCGACTTCTTCGAGCCCCTGCCCGATGCCGCCGGGCTGACCCGCGACCTCGAGGCCTGGGTTGGGCGCGAGCGCGAGCGCGACGACGATTACGAGCGCCTGCTCGACGCGGTGCGCCGTTGGGCGCACGAGCAGGTGTTCCGCGCCGGCGTGCAGGTGCTGCGCGGCATGAGCGACGCGGCCGAGGCCGGCCGCGCCTTCACCGCCATCGCCGAGGCGGCGCTGGCCGCGCTGTTCCCGCGCGTGGTCGCGGAGTTCGCCCGGCGCCACGGCCCGCCGCCCGGCCGCGGCATGGTGGTGATCGGCATGGGCAAGCTCGGCAGCCGCGAGATGACCGCGGGCTCCGACCTCGACCTGATCACCGTCTACGACGCCGAGGGCACCGAGAGCTCGGAGGGCAGGAAGCCGCTGGCCGCCTCGGCCTACTTCCCCCGCCTCACCCAGGCGCTGCTCGCGGCGCTGACCGCGCCCACCGCCGAGGGCAAGCTCTACGACGTGGACATGCGGCTGCGCCCCTCGGGGCGCAAGGGCCCGGTCGCGGTGTCGTTCTCGGCCTTCGCCCGCTACCAGGCCGAGCGCGCCTGGGTCTGGGAGCACCTGGCCCTGACCCGCGCCCGCGTGGTCACCGGCGCGCCCGAGCTCGGCCGGCAGGTCGAGGCGACGATCCGCGAGGCGCTGGCCGCGCGCAAGGGCGATGACGCCGTGCTCGCGCAGGCGCGCGAGATGCGCGCGAAGCTGCTCGAGGCGCACGCCAGGGAGCGCCAGAACCCGTGGTCGCTGAAATACGCGGCCGGCGGGCTGATGGAGATCGAGTTCCTCGCCCAGACCGGCACGCTCCATCACGGCCTCGACTGCCGCTCGGCCGCCGCGGCGCTGCCCGGGCTTGCCGAGGCCGGCTGGATCGAGGCGGAGGCGGCCGAGACGCTGGCCGAGGCGCTCGCCCTGATGCAGGGCCTGCAGCACATCGAGCGGGTGGCGCTCGACAACCCGATCAACCCCGAGGCCGCCGGCGAGGGCCTGCGCCGGGCGATGGCGCGAAGCTGCGGCGCGGAGGATTTCGACGCGCTGGATGCGCGGCTGCGCGCGCTCGAGACCCGCGCCGCCGAGATCTGCGCCGGCGTCTTCGGCGACCCCGGGGATGGCGGTGGGGGCGACACCAACGGCGACGCAGGCAAAGGCGGCGCGGCTACTTGAGCTCGCTCGCCAGCGACCAGACCGTCTCGTTCGACTCGGGGCCGCGCCGGCGCGTGATCTCGCAGCCGAGCGTGGCGCCGCCCGGCAGCCGGTCGAGCTTCTCGAGCCGCAGATGCACGCGCCGCGCCCGCGGGTCGATCAGGCACAGTTGCGCCAGCCGCTCGGCGAAGCTCTCGAGCAGGTTGACGCGCGGCCCGGCGGCCGCCGTGTCGATCGCCTCGATCAGGTCGTCGTAGTTGATCACCCGGCCCGCCCTGTCGTCGAGGTGCGCCGTGTTTCGGGTCACCTCGAGCACGATGTCGAAGCGCAGGCGCTGGGCGATGCCGCGCTCCTCCGGGTAGGCGCCGATCTCGACCTCGCGCACGTAGCCGCGCAGGAAGATGCGGTCGGCCGGCAGGTCCTCGGCCGCCGCGCCTGCGTCGATCCGGTTCGGCAACAGGGCTTTCTCGACCACGCGCGCATCCTCCGTCTGGCCCGCCGGGCGGCGCGGGCGGTGCGGGCGGCCTGGCGCGGCTGCGCCATTGCGCCCACCGGAACGTGCCGCCATCCGGCGCGCCCGCAGGCTTGACTCCTCGCCGGGTCCGCGTCAAAGATCAACCCCCGAAGACGCCAGGCTGCGAGACATCAGGCTTACCCGGGAGGCACGCGCCCTTGTGCGCGTTTTTTCGGGCACTATATATGCTCAAAGTGAGCATAACCCGCACCGGAGGACCCGGCCCATGCTGATGAACGCCACCGTCCCGCTCGCGCAGGCCCGCGCCCAGCTGGCGCGCGCCTACGACCTCGCCCCGTCCGCGGCCGCGGCGCGCGACACCGCCGAGCGTTACGCCCGGGTCAGCCGCATCGTGCCCGAGCCCGACTGGCAGCGCTATGCGCCCTATATCCGCGCCATCGAGCAGCTCAAGCGCGAGCGCGAGGCGGTGATCCTCGCCCACAACTACATGACGCCCGAGATCTTCCACGGCATCGCCGACGTCGTCGGCGATTCGCTGCAGCTCGCCATCGAGGCGACCAGGGTGCCCCAGCCGGTGATCGTCCAGTGCGGCGTGCACTTCATGGCCGAGACCTCGAAGATCCTGAACCCCGGGAAGACCGTGCTGATCCCCGACAGCCGCGCCGGCTGCTCGCTCGCCGCCTCGATCACCGCGGCGGACGTGGCGCGCCTGCGCCGCCAGTACCCCGGCGCCAGGGTGGTTTCCTACGTCAACACCACCGCCGAGGTGAAGGCGGCGTCGGATATCTGCTGCACCTCCTCGAACGCGCTCGAGGTCGTGGAGGCGATGCCCGGCGACACGGTGATCATGACGCCCGACGGCTTCCTCGCGCGCAATATCGCGGCGCAGTCGTCGAAGCGCATCGTCTGGTGGGAGGGCACCTGCATCGTGCACGAGCGCTTCACCGCCGACGAGCTGCGCGCCTACCGCGAGGCCGACCCGGGCGTCGTCATCATCGCCCATCCCGAGTGCCCGCCCGAGGTGGTCGCCGAGGCGGATTTCTCGGGCTCCACCGCCGGCATGATCGGCTGGGTGCGCAAGAACCGCCCGGAGAAGGTGGTGATGGTCACCGAGTGCTCGATGTCGGACAACGTCGCCGCCGAGCTGCCCGAGACCGAGTTCATCCGGCCGTGCAACATCTGCCCGCACATGAAGCGGATCACGCTCGAGAACGTGCTCTGGTCGCTGCACTCCATGACCGAGGAGGTCACCGTGGCCGAGGAGCACATGGAGCCCGCGCGGCGCGCGGTCGAGGCGATGCTCGAGCTCAAGGAGCGCCGGCACTGACGGCAGGCGCCCGCGCCTGCCCGGCCGGCCGCGCGCCCCGTGACCGCCCTCCACGACAGCGTGTTCGAGGCGGACGGCCCGCTGATCGTCGGCGCCGGGCTCGCCGGGCTGTTCACCGCCTTGAAGCTCGCCCCCGCCCCGGTCACCGTGCTCTCGCCGGTGCCGCTGGGCGAGGGCGCGTCCAGCGCCTGGGCGCAGGCCGGCGTCGCCGCCGCGCTGGCCGAGGGCGACAGCCCCGATTTCCACGCCCGCGACACCGCCGCCGCCGGGGCGGGCACCGTCGATGCGGGCCTCGCCCTCTCGGTGGCGCGCGAGGCGCCTGCCCGCATCGACGACCTCCTGCACTTCGGCACCCCGTTCGACCGCGACGCCGCGGGCCGCTTCGTGCAGTCGCGCGAGGCCGCCCACTCGGCCCACCGGGTCGTGCGCGTGCGCGGCGACCGGGCCGGCAAGGCGATCATGCAGGCGCTGGTCGCCGCCGTGCGCGCCACCCCGGCGATCCGCGTCGTCGAGGGCATCGAGGTCACCGACCTGGCACTCGCCGAGGGCCGCACGGCGGGCGTCTTCGGGGCACGCACCGCCGACCCCTGGGCCGCGCCCCTCCTGTTCCGCGCCGCCGACGTGGTGCTGGCCACCGGCGGCATCGGCGGGCTCTACGCCGTCACCTCGAACCCGCCGCGCGTCGCCGGGCAGGGCCTGGGCCTCGCCGCCCGCGCCGGGGCGCTGATCGGCGACCCGGAGTTCGTGCAGTTCCACCCGACCGGCCTCGCCGTGGCGCGCGACCCGGCGCCGCTCGTCTCCGAGGCGGTACGCGGCGAGGGTGCCGTGCTGATCGACGAGACCGGCGCGCGCTTCATGCCGGCGCTCCACCCGGACGGCGAGCTCGCCCCGCGCGACGTGGTGGCCCGCGCCATCCACGCGCGCATCGCCGCGGGCGGGCGGGTTTTCCTCGACGCGCGCGCGGCGCTCGGCGCGCGCTTCGCCGAGGCGTTCCCGACCGTCTGGGCCCACTGCGTGGAGGCCGGCATCGACCCGGCGCGCCAGCCGATCCCCGTGGCGCCGATCCAGCACTACCACATGGGCGGCGTGCGCACCGACGCGCAGGGCCGCGCCTCGGTGCCGGGCCTGTGGGCCGTGGGCGAGGTGGCCTGCACCGGGCTGCACGGCGCCAATCGGCTGGCCTCGAACTCGTTGCTCGAGGCGGTGGTGTTCGGCGCGCGCGTCGCCGAGGCGCTGGCGGGCGGGCCCCCCGACTCGACACCCGACTCGACACCCGACTCCACACCCGACGCTACACCCCGCGCCCTGGGCGGCCGGCTGCCCGCGCCCGCGCCTGCGGGCCGGACCCTCCCACTTGCAGCCGTCGCCGAGCTGCGCCGCACCATGAGCGCCGAGGTCGGCGTGGTGCGCGACGCCGCCGGCCTCGCCCGGGCGCTGCGCACCATCGCCCGGCTCGAGCGCGCCCATGCCGGCAGCTCGCGCAGCCTGCACAACATGACCGCCGCCGCGACGCTGATCGCCGCGGCCGCGCTGCGCCGCGCCGAGAGCCGCGGCGCCCACTTCCGCGCCGACCACCCCGGGCCCGATCCGGCCCAGGCGCAGCCGACCCGCATCACCCACCCCGAGGCGCACGCCATCCGCGCCGAGGCCGAGGAAACCGCGCCATGACCACGCTTGCCCCCCTTCCCCGCCTGATGCTCGAGCCGGCCGTCCGCGCCGCCCTGCTCGAGGACCTCGGCCGCGCCGGCGACGTGACCTCCGACGCGGTGATCCCGCCCGGCACCCGCGCCCGCGCCCGGATGCGCGCCCGCGAGGCCGGCACCGCCGCCGGGCTCGACGCCGCGCGCCTCGCCTTCGAGCTGGTCGACCCGGCGCTGCACGTCACGCCGCCCGCCCAGGACGGCAGCCGCCTCGCCGCCGGCGACACGCTGATGATCGTCGAGGGCGAGGCCCGCTCGATCCTCGCCGCCGAGCGCGTCGCGCTGAACTTCGCCTGCCGCATGTCGGGCATCGCCACGGCGACCCGGGGCATCGCCGACGCCATCGCCCACACCCGCGCGGTGATCGTGTGCACGCGCAAGACCACGCCGGGCCTGCGCCTCTTCGAGAAGCGCGCCGTGCGCGCCGGCGGCGGCGGCAATCACCGCTGGGGCCTCGACGACGCCATGCTGATCAAGGACAACCACGTGGCCGCGGCCGGCGGCATCCGCCCGGCGCTCGAGCGCGCCCGCGCCCATGCCGGCCACATGCTGAAGATCGAGATCGAGGTCGATACCCTCGACCAGCTCGCCGAGGTGCTGGAGGTGGGCGGCGCCGACAGCGTGCTGCTCGACAACATGCCCCCCGGGACGCTGCGCCAGGCGGTGGCCATGGCGGCGGGCCGCGTGGCGCTCGAGGCCTCGGGGCGCATCACCCCCGACACCGCCCCGGCCGTCGCCGAGACCGGCGTCGACTACCTCTCGGCGGGCTGGCTCACCCACTCGGCGCGCATCCTCGACCTCGGCCTCGACTTCGACTGAGGCGCGCGCTGGCGCCGCCCGGACTCGCCGCGGCACCGCGCCAGCACGTTGGGTCACCGCGATTTCCGAGCCGCAAAGTGAGTCCACTTTGCTCGAAATGGCTCTAGAGCCGTTTCGGAGCTTCCTGAATCACCGAAACGGCCCTAACATCTTGAGTTTCCGCGATTTCCGAGTCGCAAAGTGTGTCCACTTTGCTCGAAATCGCTCTAGGCTGCGTGCCGTGGACCACGGGAGGCAAGGAAATGGCCGAGCTTGCCCACACCAATATTCGCGTCCTCGACGAGGCGCGCTCCGTCGACTTCTACCGCCAGGCATTCGGACTGGCGGTGGCCGACCGTCTGCCCTTCGACGACTTCGCACTGGTTTTCCTGCGAAGCCCCGGAACCACGTTCGAGCTCGAGCTCACCATCAATCATGGCCGGACCGAACCCTACAGCCATGGCGCCGGCTACGGGCACCTGGCCGTCTCGGTGGCCGATATCGAGGCGGAGCACGACAGACTGACCGGGCTCGGCCTGAATCCCGCCCCCGTCAAGGAACTCTACAGTGGCGGGAAACTGGCCGTCAGGTTCTTCTTCGTCGAGGATCCGGACGGCTACAAGGTGGAAGTCGTGCAGCGCCAAGGCCGCTATACCTGATCCACCTGGGAGCGAGGGAGAACGCCATGCCCAAGGGCTACTGGATCGGCCGGGTCGATGTGACCGACCCCGAGACCTACAAGCGCTATGTCGAGGCGAATGCCGCACCCCTTGCCAAATACGGCGCCCGCTTCCTCGTCCGCGCTGGCCGTTCCGAGGCGGTCGAGGGCGCGGCCCGGGCGCGCAACGTGGTGATCGAGTTCCCCGACTACGACACGGCGCTCGCCTGCTACCGCTCGCCGGAGTACCAAGCCGCCATGGCGCACCGGGAGGGCGCGTCGGTTGCCGACATCCTGGTCATCGAGGGCTATGATGGCCCGCAGCCGGGCGAGACCTGACGCGCCTCAGCGGTCCCCCGCGCCGAACGGCCTGAAGCCGCCCCCGCCGCCGCCGCCGTCGGATCGCTCGCCGGCGCCGCCGGTGATCGAGCGCAGCACGTCGAAGAACACCTGCTCGACCACGCTGGCGCCCGAGCCGTCCGAGCGGCTGTAGCCGCCCGGGTCGCCCGAGAGCAGCATCGACCCGTCGCGCGGCTCGACGATGAAAAGCGGCGACGGCGGCAGCCCCTCGTGGATGCCCAGCATCGTCTCGCGCCAGATCTCGGCGGGCAGGCCGCTCCCGGTCACCCCGGTCAGCGGCGTGTTGTCGTCGTTGCCCATCCAGACCCCCACCACGTAGTCGGCGCTGAAGCCGAGGAACCAGGCGTCGCGCGCGCCCTGGGTGGTGCCGGTCTTGCCCGCCGCCTCGCGGTCGGGCAGGGCCGCGCGCCGCCCGGTGCCCCGGCGGATCACCTCGCGCAGCATGTAGGTCAGCAGCCCCGCGTTGCGCTCGGCCATCACCGGCTCGCCCGGCGCGGCGCGGCTCGCCATCAGCGGCGTGGCGTCGCCCCGCAGCCGGATTTCGCGGATGCCGCGCGCCTCGGCAGCGCGGCCGCGGTTGGCGATGGTGGCGTAGACCGTGGTCATCTCGACCAGCGTCGCCTCCGAGGTGCCCAGCGCGATCGCCGGCCCGGGCGCCAGCTCCGCGTCGATGCCCATGGCGCGGGCCAACGCCCGCACCCGCTCCTGCCCGGCGCGCTCGGAGACGCGCACCGCCACCGTGTTGATCGAGTGGGCCAGCGCCTCGGTCAGCCGCACCGGGCCGCGATAGCCGTCGTCGTAATTCTCGGGCGACCAGTCGCCGATGCGCAGGGGCTCGTCCACCACCACGTCGTTGGGGCTCATGCCCGCCTCGAGCGCCGCGGCGTAGACCACCGGCTTGAAGGCGCTGCCGGTCTGGCGCCGGGCCTGGACGGCGCGGTTGAACAGGCCGACGCCGTGCTTGCGCCCGCCCACCATGGCGCGCACCGCGCCGTCGGGCGTCATCACCACGATCGCCGCCTGGGCGACGCTGTCGTCGCGCACCTTTTCCTCGAACACCTTGTCGAGCGCCGCCTCCGCCGCCCGCTGCAAATCCGGGTCGAAGGTGGTGGCGATCAACACGTCCTCGGTGGTGTCCTTGGCGAGATAGTCGGGCGCCGTCTCCATCGCCCAGTCGGCGAAGTAGCCGCCGGCGCGCGCGGCGGCCGCGGGGCTCAGTGCGGCGGGCGCGGCCAGCGCCTGCACCACCTGGGTCTCGCTCAGGTAGCCCTCCTCCTCCATGCGGCGGATGATCACGCTGGCCCGGCCCCGCGCCAGCTCGAGGTCGCTGGTCGGCGCATAGCGCGACGGCGCGCGCAGGAGCCCCGCCAGCATCGCCGCTTCGGCCGGGTTCAGCAGCCGCGCCGACTTGCCGAAATAGCGCTGGCTCGCCGCCTCGAAGCCGTAGGTCCCGGCGCCGAGATAGACGCGGTTGAGGTAGATCGAGAGGATCTCCTCCTTGGTGTAGCTGAGCTCGAGCGCCAGCGCCATCGGCAGCTCCTTGAGCTTGCGCTCGATGCTGCGCTCGGCGGTCAGGAACACGTTCTTCGCCACCTGCTGGGTCAGCGTCGAGCCGCCCTGCACGATCCGCCCGGCCCGGATGTTGGCCACCGCCGCGCGGGTGATGCCGATCGGGTCGATGCCGAAATGGCCCAGGAAGCGCTGGTCTTCGGCGGCCAGCACGGCGTGCACCAGGTGCGGCGAGACCTCGCTGGCGCGCAGGTCGCCGCCGTACTGCTCGCCGCGCCAGGCGAACACGTTGCCGTGCCGGTCGAGCAGCGTCACCGAGCCGCCGCCGCGGCCGTCGAACAGCGCGCCGGACGGCGGCAGCTGCACATAATAGTAGGCCGTGGCCCCGGCGAGCACCACGCCGGCGACCAGCCCGAGCCGCCAGGCGAACGCCCAGACGAGGCGCGCAACGCCACCCACGAGCGCGCTCACCGCCCGGGTGAGAAGCCCCGGGCGCCGTCGCTTGTCGTCTGGCTTCTCGGCGGCCCTGGTCTTTCTTCTGCCCGCCACTCGGGGACCCCTGCTCGTGACTCCCGCCTCGGCGCAAGGATACGGGATCACGCGCGGGCATGCCAGCCCGCAGACCGGCCCTCCCGCTCCGTGATCAAATGCGCGCCACTTCACCTTGAGCGCCTAATTCATAGGCAGATTCGCAGCACAAATTCCAGCATCGAACGCCCTGGTAGCTTATTTCATTAGTTTTATCAATAATTTCGGAAACCGCAAATCTTGGCACGGCGCTTGCTTCCTTTCCTGCGGGGTGGCCTCGCGGCCCGCGCCGCCCGCGGCGCGCCCGGCCAACGGGGCCAGGCACACGGAAGGATCCCAGGAGAGATGGCATGAAAACCACGGCAAGTCTTGTGGCGGTCACGCTCGCGGCCGCGCTCACCGCCTCGCCCGGCCTCGCGCAGGAGGCGGCGGCGGACGCGGCCGGCGTCAGCCCGGAGACCGGCTTCATCCTCACCAGCTTCATGTTCCTCGTCACCGGGTTCCTGGTGATGTGGATGGCGGCGGGCTTCGCCATGCTCGAGGCCGGGCTGGTGCGCTCGAAGAACGTCACCATGCAGTGCCTGAAGAACGTCTCGCTGTTCTCGCTTGCCGCGGTGATGTACTGGCTGGTCGGCTACAACCTGATGTATCCGGGCGACGGCTGGAGCATCGGCAACGTGCTCGGCGCCTTCTCCTTCGCGGCGCTCGAGCCGGTGGGCGTGGCGGCGACGGCGGTCGATCTGACTTACGCCTCGGTCGGCTCGGACTTCTTCTTCCAGCTGATGTTCTGCGCCACCACCGCCTCGATCGTCTCGGGCGCGCTGGCCGAGCGCATTCGGCTGTGGCCGTTCCTCGCCTTCATCGCCGTGCTCACCGGCTTCATCTACCCGATCCAGGCCTCGTGGAAGTGGGGCGGCGGGTTCCTCGACGCGCAGTTCGGCTTCCTCGACTTCGCCGGCTCGACCGTGGTGCACTCGGTCGGCGGCTGGGCGGCGCTGGCCGGCGCGCTGATCCTCGGCGCGCGCTCGGGCAAGTTCGGGCCGGGCGGCCGGGTCAACGCGATGCCCGGCTCGAACCTGACGCTGGCGACGCTGGGCACCTTCATCCTCTGGCTCGGCTGGTTCGGCTTCAACGGCGGCTCGCAGCTCTACATGAACTCGGCCGGCAACATCGCCGACATCAGCCGCATCTTCGCCAACACCAACATCGCCGCGGCGGGCGGCGTGCTGGCGGCGCTGGCGCTGACCCAGATCGTCTATCGCCGGGTCGACCTGACCATGGTGCTGAACGGCGCGCTGGCCGGGCTGGTCTCGATCACCGCCGAGCCGCTCACGCCCAGCCTGGGCGCGGCGCTGCTGATCGGCGCGGTCGGCGGGGTGATCGTGGTCTTCGCCATCCCGCTGCTCGACCGGCTCCGGATCGACGACGTGGTGGGCGCCATCCCGGTGCATCTCTTCGCCGGCGTCTGGGGCACGCTGGCGGTGGTGCTGACCAACCCCGACGCCACGATCTTCGGCCAGCTGATCCCGATCGTCATCGTCGGCGCCTTCGTCTTCGGCGTCTCGCTGCTGGTCTGGCTGGGCGTGCGCGCCGCGGCCGGCCTGCGGGTCAGCCCCGAGGGCGAGATGGTGGGGCTCGACTCGTCCGAGCTCGGCATGGAGGCCTATCCCGAGTTCGGCAAGGGCTCGCAGTTCGTCTGACGCGGTTTCCCCCGGGGCGGCCGTCGGGCCGCCCCTTCCTCCCCTGGCCCGGGTGCGGCATGGTCCCGCCCGGGCCCTTTTTTTGCCCCCGGACCCCTCGCAGCCGCCCATTTCAGGCGTGCAAGGCAGCCCAATATCTTGATATTATTACACGATCCCGGCGAGGGTCAGCGCTCGGGGCCGGGGCCGGGCGGCTGCCCGCCGGCCGTCGCCTCCGCCACGTGGAGGCGAACCTTCGCCTTCGCGATGGCCGCCAGAAGCCTGGGCGGGGGGGCGCTGTCGGTCAGGACATGATCGATGCGCGGCAGCGGGCAGACGGCCTCGAACAGATCGGCGCCGAACTTGCCACTGTCCACCAGCAGCATGCACTCGCCGGCGCGCTCGATCATCGTGCGCTTGATCCAGCACGCCTGCGAATCCGCGTCGGTCACCGCCTCGGTGGTGATGCCGCCCGCGCCGATGAAGGCCTTGTTCGCCTTGTAGCGGCCGAGGAACGCGGCGGTCTCCTGGCCGTAGACGCCCAGCTCGCTCTCCCGGTAGTCGCCGGGGCACAGGATCACCCGGGCCCCGGCATTCTCGGCCAGCGCCCGCGCCACCGCGATGCCGTTGGTCAGGGCGGTCACCTCGAGCCGCCGGGCCGCGAGCGCCCGGGCGAACTGCGCCGTGGTCGAGCCCGAGTCGATCATCAGTACGTCGCGCGGCTCCACCATGTCGGCGGCCCGGGCGGCGATGCGCGCGCGCTCGTCCACCCGGCTCATCTCGCGCTGCAGCAGGCCCGGCTCCTCAGCGAGCAGCGGGCTGACGGCGCCGCCATAGGTGCGGCTGACCAGCCCCTGCCCGGCCAGCTCGTCGATGTCGCGGCGGATCGTCTCGGTCGCCACGCCGAACTCCTCGGCGAGCGACAGGATGCGCACCGTGACACGGCTGCGCAGGCGGCCGAGGATGCGCTTCTGCCGCTCGGACTTGGAGAGGCGGCCGATCATGCCGGGCGCCCGCGCAGCAGGCAGTCCGCCAGCTCGGCGAAGCCGAAGCCGCCTTCGCCCTCGGTCAGCCATTTCGGCCTGGCCGTCAGCCGGTCCTCGAACTGCCGCAGGTTCGCGACCCCGACGGCATTGGGAAAGAACGCGAACATCGGCGCGTCGTTGGGCGAGTCTCCGGCGAACACGAACTCCCCGGCATGGGCGTCGAGGTCGCAGTCGAACACCTCGCGCAGCAGCGCCCGGGTCATGGCGAGCTTGTCGTAGTCGCCGAACCAGCCGTTGACGTGGATCGAGCTGATCTTGGCCACCGCGCCGCCCGCCTCGAAGATCGCCTGGATGCGGTCGGCCTCGCGCAGTCCCAGCGCCGGCACGTCCTCGCGGAAATCGATGGCGAGGTCGGCTTCGCGGTAGGCCTGGTCGGCGGCGATCCGGGCACCGGGAACGGCGGCGAGGATGCGCCCGGCGATCCGGTCGAGGCGCCGGCGGTCCGCCCGGCGCTGGGCCTCGGTGCGCCAGTAGCGCCGGACCATGCGCCGCGCCGCGCGGTCGTTGCGGAAGTAGAAGGCGCCGTTCTCGCCGACCACGGCGTGCACCGGCCAGTGGCGCGCGATGGCATCGCACCAGCCGGCCGGCCGGCCGGTGATCGGCACGACGATGAGGCCGGCCTCGTAGAGCCGCTCGAGGGCGGCATAGGCGACCGCCGGCAGCCGGTCGTGCCAGGTCAGCGTGTCGTCGATGTCGCACAGCACGCCGCGGATGCGCCGCCGCGCCGTCTCGGGGAACTCGCGCAGGGGCCGCACGGCGCGATCAGACCAGCGAGGCCGGATCGAGCCGCCCCGCGTCGCCGGCCAGATCGAGGAAGGTGTAGCGGTTGCGGATCTCGCGGGCGTGGCGCACCGCATCCGCGTAGAATGCGGGCGCGAGCCCGAGATCGGCCGGTGTCGTCGGGGCGCCCGCGCGGGTCAGCGCCGCCTCGAGCTGCGCCACCGGGCGCGTGACCGCCGCGACCGCGTCGCGCACCCGGTCCCAGGCCGCGGCGAGCCGCTGGTCGAGGCGCTCGGCGGCCTCCCCGTCGAGGGCCTTGGCGGCGAACTCGGCCCAGCAGGCCGCGCCGATCCGCGCGCCGAAATGGCCCAGCACGCCGGCGCGGTCGATCCGGGTCGGGCGCGGCCGCGGGCGCGCGCCTTCGAGGATGCGCGCCTGCAGCCGCGCCATGGTCAGCGTGCTCACGCCGATCTGCTCGCCGTGCAGGGCGCCGGGCCAGGCGGGGGGGTGCATCATCTCGATGTAGTGGCTGATCAGGTGCTCTCCCTGGCTCGCCGGCTGGCTGCCGCCGCATATGGTCATGCCGAAGCCCGACAGGATCAGGGTGCGCGCCAGCCGCGCCACCGCGGCGATGTCGCCGGCGACGAGCGCGCCCGATTCCGCGATCAGGGCGTCCTCGTCGGCGGCGAGCAGGACGAAGGGCGCGCTGCGGTACGGCGTGCCGAGCAGCAGGTGCGCCAGCAGCCAGTCGGCCTGCGCCGTGCAGCGGCAGATCGAGTCGCCCAGGCCCGACCGGATCATGCGCCTGGGCGCGGCGGCGAGCACCTCGAGGTCCATGAACACGCCGGCGGGCGCCACCGCGGGCAGCGACTTCTTGTGCCCCTCGACGGTGATGGCCACGTTCACCGAGGTATAGCCGTTCATCGACGGGGCCGTGGCGAACACCGCGCAAGGCTTGAAGTCCCGGGCGGCCGCGTATTTGCACAGGTCGTTGATGGTGCCCGAGCCGACCGCGACGAGCGCGTCGGCCGACGCCGTCGCCTGGCGGATGCGGGCCGCGGTCGGCGCATCGGGGTGCGGCGCGTCGGGCAGCGCCACGTGGATCACCGAGGCGATCGAGCCGAGCGCCCGCACCACGCGCTCGCCGAGCACCGCGTGGGTGCGCGGATCGCTGACCACGGCCAGGGTCGCGCCGAGGTCGAGCGCCCGCACCAGATCGGCCTCGTGGCCCGCGAGGCTCGGCTCGATCACCACGCTGCGCACGGGCACGGAGAGCGGCGGGCCGCCGTCGGGGTCCGGCAGCGTCCCGGCGAGAAGGCGGGCAATCGCGTCGTCGGTCATCGGGCTGCCCCGGTCATGCGCGTCCGCCGGCATGCAGGCCCGCCGGCCGCGCGCCTCAAGCCGTCGCCCCGTGCGCCGCCTCGCAGGCCTGCAGCACGTCCTCGAGCTGCGAGCAGATCGACCCCTTGGTCGGCGAGAACGAGGCATTGAAGATCGCCGTGCCGATGGTGAAGGCATCGGCGCCCGCCGCGGCCAGCGCGCCGATCCGCTCGGGCGAGTCGATGCTGCCGGCAACGATCAGGTAGCCCCCGTCGAGGGCGGCGCGGGCGGCGCGGACCAGGTCCAGCGGATCGGCCTCGGTGGCGCGATAGGCCAGCAGGTCGACGCCCGCGCAGCCGGCGGCGCGCATTCGGCGGCAGTCCCGGGCGATCGTCTCGGCGGTGCCGCCGAGCCGGGTCGGGTGGCCGGCGGGCCGGCCCGGGAAGGGGTAGTAGCCGATGCCGGCCGGCCCCAGCAGGTCGAGGGCGAAGTCGACCTCCTGGCCGCCGGTGACGCGGTCGACGCCAATTTCCGCCGCCGCGCGGATCGACCGGCGCGCCAACTCGGCCGTGGTGCTCACCACCTCGATATAGGCGGTCGCGCCGGTCGCCTTGATCCGCTCGGTCAGGGTGCGCAGCGTCTTCATCTCGACGCCCACGTCCTTGAACCCGATATGCCGGAGATTCAGGGGCCGGACCAGCTCGAGCACCTCGAGGCAGTCCTCGACCGTCCGGTCTTCGCGGGTCAGCATCAGGATGAAGTCCATGGCCCAGTGCTCCGGCAGACGTGCTCCGGCAGACGTGCTCCGGCAGACGCGGCGGAGCGGTGAAACTACCACGCAATCACTGTGCCAAAGTCAACAAAAATGTTGCACTTTGCACAACGAGGCGGCTAGATTGAGCGTCCAGCATCGGGAGAGCCGCGCCCTCGGGCGAGCTCGCCGTTTTCCCGTGCCGACACGGGCGCGCCGCCTATGCGCTCGCTCGGCGCAGGAGGGGGTGCTCGATTGGAACAAACAGCCGGCGGCCATCGACAGGTCCGTCGCAGGGAGGGCTATCGATGAAAAGAATCGTGAAGCATCTGGCGGGCGGCAGCCTCGCCGCGGCGCTGCTGCTGTCGGGGGCGGCCGGGGCGGGCGAGATCACCGCCTACACCTCGCTCGAGGAGGACGACGTCCGCGTCTATCTCGAGGCCTTCGCGAAGGCCGAGCCGGACATCAAGGTGAACCTCCTGCGACTGTCCACCGGTGACCTGGGCGCCCGCATCCTCGCGGAGAAGAGCAACCCGCGGCACGACGTGATCTGGGGCTGGGCCGTGACGCACATGGCCGATCCCAGGATCCTCGAGATGATCGAGCCCTACGAGCCGAAGGGCCTCGAGAAGGTCAAGCCGGCGTTCAAGGACGCGCAGGGCCGCTGGTTCGCGACGACGGGCTACCTCGCCGGCTTCTGCGTCAACAACGAGATCCTGGAGAAGAACGACCTGCCCATGCCGACCTCGTGGGAGGACCTGCTCAACCCAGTCTACAAGGGGCGGGTGGTCATGCCCAACCCGGCGAGCTCGGGCACCGGCTACCTGCAGATCTCGGCGATCCTGCAGATGAAGGGCGAGGAAGAGGGCTGGAAGTTCCTCAAGGAGCTCGACAAGAACATCGCCCAGTACATCAAGTCCGGCTCGAAGCCGTGCAAGGTGGCGAGCGCCGGCGAGTATGCCATCGGCGCCTCGTTCGCGTTCAGCGCCGTCAAGCAGATCATGGAGGGCTATCCCATCACGCTGGTGATCCCCAGCGAAGGGGCGGGCTACGAGCTCGAGGTCAGCGCCCTGATGAGGACCTCGCAGAACAAGGACGACGTCAGGAAGTTCCTGGACTGGCTGCTGACGCTCGACGCGGCCAGGCTGTATGGCGAGCGCGCCGCCATGTCCTCGGTTCCCGGCGCCGAGCCCACCGCGGAGGTGCTGGCGGCCGGGCTGCCGGCCGACGTGTCGAGCGTTCTCTACCCGATGGACTTCGCGTGGTCGGCGCAGAACAAGGAGCGCATCCTGACCAAATGGAAGGCGGAGATCGAACGCTGATTGACGAACCCGGGGCCCCCGGCAGATATGGGATCTGCCGGGGGCCTTGTCGTTTCCCCCGCGAGAGAGCCGCGCGCCCATGTTTCTCCGCCTGCGCAACATCACCAAGCGTTTCGGGTCGGTCACGGCGCTGCGCGGCGTCAGCCTGGAGGTCGAGGAGGGCGAGTTCGTCTGCTTCCTCGGGCCGTCGGGGTGCGGCAAGACCACGCTCCTGCGCGTCGTGGCCGGGCTGGAGACCCCCGACGAGGGCGAGATTCGGCTCGGCGACCGGAATCTCTCCGAGGTTCCGGCGCGGCTGCGCAACTTCGGCGTGGTGTTCCAGTCGTATTCGCTGTTTCCCAACATGACGGTGGCGAAGAACATCGCCTACGGCCTGGAGTGCCGGGGCTGGCGGCGCGACGCGATGCAGGAGCGCGTCGCCGGGCTGCTGGCGCTGATCCATCTCGAGGACCAGGCGCACAAGCTGCCGCACCAGCTCTCCGGCGGGCAGCAGCAGCGCGTCGCCCTGGCCCGCGCGCTGGCGGCCGAGCCCGCAATGCTGCTGCTCGACGAGCCGTTGTCGGCGCTGGACGCCAAGGTGCGCGAGGACCTGCGCGGCGAGATCCGGGACCTGCAGAGCAAGCTCGGCATCACCACGATCATGGTCACGCATGACCAGGACGAGGCGATGGAGATGGCCGACCGGATCGTGGTGATGAACGAGGGCGTCATCGATCAGACCGGCAGCGCCGCCGAGCTCTACGAGCGGCCCGCCAGCCGCTTCGTCGCCGAGTTCATCGGCCGCATGAACGTGTTGCGCATGGCGCCCGGCGGCGGCATCGGCGCGGTGTGCGGCGGGCCCGGTGCACCCGGCGCACCCGGCGCGCGGCGCTTCATCGGCATCCGGCCGGAACACGTGGAGCTGGTCGGCGCGGGCGGGGCAGGCGATGACGGCGACGGCGCGGGCATCGCCGTGGGCACCGTCGAGAAGGTGGTGTATCTGGGCAGCATCACCCGCATCACGCTGGCGCTCGACGACCAGAAGCTGCTGGTCGAGCTGCGCGGCAAGCCCGACGGCCTGGCGCACGGGGCCCGGCTGACCGTGCGCATCCCCGCGGATTCGATCCACGAGTTCGAGGAGAGCGCACCGTGACACAGGCGCCGACGCAGGCGCCGACGCGGGCGGGCCGGCTTTCCCCCGGGCTCGACATCGACCGGGCGGTGCCGGCGATGCTGGCGGTGCTGGTGGCGGTGCCGCTGCTCGTTTTCGTGCTGTTTCCGCTGTCGAGCATCCTGATCATGAGCTTCTCGACCCCGGACGGCCTCGGGCTGGGCAATTACGTGCGCTATCTCGAGGAGCCGAAGTTCGTCCAGATCGTCCGCAACAGCCTGTCGGTGGCGAGTTGCGCGACGGCGATCACCATCGTGCTGGCGTATGGCTTCGCCTATGCGATGAACCGCTCGGCGATGCCGCTGAAGGGGGCGTTCCGGCTCATCGCGCTGATGCCGCTGTTCGCGCCGTCGCTGGTGCAGGCGCTGGGCGTGCTGTTCCTGCTCGGGCGCAACGGCCTGATCAACCGCACCTTCGATCTCGGCATCGACATCTACGGGTTCTGGGGCATCGTCATCTCGGACGTGTTCTACAGCTTTCCCCACGCCTTCCTGATCCTCTCGGCGGCGCTGGCGGTCGGCGATGCGCGGCACTACGAGTCCGCGCGGATGCTCGGCGCCACGGGCCGGCGCATCTTCTTCACCGTCACGCTGCCGTCGACCAAGTACGGGCTGATGTCGGCCATCTTCGTGGTGTTCACCATTGTCATCACCGACTTCGGCAACCCGATGGTGATCGGCGGCGACTACAGCGTCCTGGCGACCGAGATCTACAACCAGGTCTCGGGTCAGGCGAACTTCGAGATGGGCGCCGTGATCGGCATGATCCTGCTGGTCCCGGCGGCGCTCGCCGTGCTGGTCGAGCGCTGGGTGGCCCGGCGCAGCTTCTCGGTGATCGGCGACCGCTACCAGCCGCTCGCGATCGGGCGCAGCCGCCGCTTCGACGCGCTCATGCTGGGCTACGCCTCGCTGGTGTGCGGCGGCATCCTGGCCGTGGTCGGCATCGTCGTCTTCGCCAGCTTCGCCACCCTGTGGCCCTACAACATGAGCCCGAGCCTCAAGCACTACGAGTTCGACGTGCAGAACGGCCTGCAGCCGCTGTGGACCAGCATCTGGGTGTCGCTGATGGCGGCGGTGATCGGGATCTTCTTCGTGCTGATCGGCGCCTATGTCGTGCACAAGTACCGCAACTGGTTCACGCGCTGCCTCTATTTCCTCTCCATCCTGCCGGCGGCGGTGCCCGGCATGGTGCTGGGGCTCGGCTACATCCTCGCCTTCAACGACCCGGCCAACCCGGTGTATCTGATCTATGGCACGCTGCTCATCCTGGCGATCTGCAACGTCTACCACTACCACGCGCAGGGGTTCCTGATCGCCACCACCAGCGTCAAGCAGATCAGCGACACGCTGGACGAGGCATCGACCTCGCTCGGCGCCAGCTTCCTGCGCACCATGCGCCGGGTCACCCTGCCGATCATCTGGCCGTCGGTGGTGAGCGTCGGCGTGTTCTTCTTCGTGCGCAGCATGGTGACGCTCTCGGCCGTGATCTTCCTGATCAGCCCGTCGACGCAGCTTGCCGCCGTCTCGGTGCTCCTGCTTGACGATGCGGGCAACCAGAACCAGGCGGCGGCGTTCTCGGTGTGCATCATGCTGGTGGTGGCGGCGGCGCTGATCCTGTTCCAGCTGGTGCTGCGGCTGTTCGGCGCGCCGGCCGTCTCGCTGATGAAGTAGTGGCATTCGAGCGCGCGCCGCGCGCGCTCCAACCGATCGTTGCCGCGGTCGCGCGACGAGGGCCGCGACGAGGGCCGCCACGAGGGCCGCCACGAGGGCGGCCCTCACCCTGCAGCCTTGCGGCGCCGCGCGCCGCGGGCCCGGCTACATGTTCGCGGGCGCAAAGATCGCCACCTGCACCATCCGGCAGGTGTTCGGGCCGGGCGCGCCGTCCGCCTTGGCCGTGTCGGGGAAGGCCCCGGGGACGCTCTCGTCGGCGCAGCCGCCGCGGTAGGTGGTGAGCATCTCCGCCCCGCGCTCGGGCAGGAACGGCCCGTGGTCGTTGACCACCAGGTGGACCTCGGCGCCCTCCGGGTTGGTCAGGCCGTTGCCGAACCAGGCCTTGGGCAGCGCGCCGGCGGGCAGGAAGCTGGCGAAGCGGGCCATGCCGTCCTCGCCGACGATGACCCCGTCGGCGTCGCCGACGATGTCCGCCTTGACCTCGGCGGTGCGCCCCACCACGTCGGACGGCGCGCACGGGGTCGACTCGCAGGCGCCGGGATCGTTCATCACCGCCAACAGCAGCGTGTAGGCGTGGCCGGGCGTCAGGCCCGCGGTCTCGAGAGCAACGAAGATCCCCCCGGCGGTGCGCGAGAGCCGCGCCCTGGCCCCCTCGATGGTCCTGACCTCGCCTTGCGAGCGGTGCGTCGTCACGTCGGATTCCTCGATTGGTCCCGCCGTGCCCGCAAGCGCGAACGTCGCGCTCGCCGCGAGCAGGCCGGCGAAGCCAAGGAGCGTGGGTGCAAGTCGCATCATGGGTTCCTCCACTGTCTGCAGCCGCCGTCGGGCACCATCGCCTTCGGCAGCCCCTGGCTGGCGCGACCCGCGCTGGTCGGGCCGGCGCAGATCGGCTTTGGCCGCAAGACTGCCGGGCGGGGCGCGCGCGGTGAATCCTTCGGGAGTCCCGGGACAAAGGTCGCGCCCGCGCCCGCCCGGCGGTCAAGCCCTTGCACGGCAAGGCCATGTCCGGGCGGCGACGCCTGGCGGGGACGTGCTTTGGTCCTGGTCCTGAAGTATGCTCGGGGCGGCTGGACAGGGTGCCCCGATGAAGATCCTCGTCGTCGACGACCACGTGCTGATCCGCGAGGCGCTGCGCGGCGTGCTGACGGAGCTCGGCGCCGGCGCGCAGATCGTCGAGGCGCCGGATTCGGGCCGGGCCATACGCAGCGTCGAGGAGAACCCGGACCTCGAGCTGGTCCTGCTCGATCTCTACCTGCCCGACCGCAGCGGCTTCGAGGTGCTCGCCGAGCTGCGCGAACGCCATCCGGCGATCTCCGTGGTGGTTCTCTCGGTCAGCAGCGACCGCGAGGATATCACCCGGGCGCTCGAGCTCGGCGCGGTCGGGTTCATCCCCAAATCGGCGCAGCGCGCGGTGATGCTGGGCGCCTTCAGGCTGATCCTCTCGGGCGGCGTCTACGTCCCGCCGGAAATCTTCGGCCGGCCGCGGCCGGCGCCGGCCGCGCCGCCCCGGCCGGCCGCGCCACCCCCAACCGCCGCGCCGGGTCTGACCGGGCGGCAGATGCAGGTGCTGGCGCTGATGATGCAGGGCAAGAGCAACAAGGCGATCTGCCGCGCGCTCGGCGTCGCCGAGCCGACGGTGAAGAACCACGTGACCGCGATCCTCAGGGCGCTCGGGGTCAGCAACCGCACCGAGGCGGTGATCGCGGCCGGCGCGCGCGGCCTCGGACCGCGCAACGATGCGGGTCGATAGCCCGGCGGCTATTGCGCCGCGGGCGAGGTGGCCTGCGCCGCGCTGCGCGGCTTCAGCAATTGAGCGAGCATCGCCCTGAGCCGCATCGGCGGCACCGGCTTGTGCAAGAGGTGGATGCCTTGCGCGCGCGCGTCGCGCAGGCGCTCGGGCGCGGTGTCGCCGCTGATCAGGAAGGCCGGGATCGCCGCGCCGAAGGCGCCGCGCAGCCGGGCGATCGCCTCGATCCCGGTCTCGCCGCTGCCCAGCCGGTAGTCGGAGATGATCA